>NZ_CP179732.1:0-337373 GCF_047426745.1 Macrococcus equi
AGCAAGTAACGGTAACCATGCTAACCAACCAAAGATTTTTTCGGGAACACGACTAACAGGTTTTACTGTTTGCGTATACTCTCTACGACTCATAAATTCATCTCCTTATAACGTATTTAAAAGTTATATACCCTATTGTATCTTATATATGCATCTTTAAAAAATTAAAACAAAAAAAGTAAGGCAGCTGCCTTACTTTTAATTTAAGCTCATTTTAAACCTTAAAAACAGTTCGTTATATCTTTTAATATTTTCGTATCCAAGATCTTCATATACTTCAAGTTTTTCCTGAACCGACTTCTTCGGATAGAATCGTTCATCTTCTCGTGTTTCTTTATCTAAAAGTTTATAACTTGCTGCATTTGGTGTTGCATAACCGACCCATTCAGTATTTTGTTTACCAATTTTAGCATCCAGTAAAAAATTAATAAATTCATGTGCTCCATCCACATTTTGTGCTGTTTTAGGTATAACGATGTTATCAAACCAAAGGTTCGATCCTTCTTTAGGCACTACAAAATCAAGATTTTCATTTTCAGTCATAATATCAGCACCCATACCACTCCACACAACAGCTACATCCGCTTCTTTTTGCACCATCATCGTATTAATTTCATCACCTACGACACCTTTAACATTTGGACCTAACTTTTCAAGCTTTTGTTCTGCTTTTTCCAGCTTATGAGGATTCGTTTCGTTCAAAGATTCTCCCATACTGTTAAGTGATAATCCAATTGCTTCTCTTGCACCATCTACAATTAACACATTATTTTTCAATCTTGGATCCCATAGACTATTCCAACTCGTAAAATCAATACCTTTTGTTTTATCAGGGTTAAACAGTATACCCACAGTCCCCCAGAAATAAGGTATAGAATATTTATTACCTTTATCGAAATCTAAATTCAAAAAATCAGGGTTAATATTTTTCAAGTTAGGTAATTTTTTATGATCAATTGGAATGAGTAGTTTTTCTTCTTTCATCTTTTGAATAGCATACTCACTTGGTACAGCAATGTCATAATGTGTACCACCGTTTTTAATTTTTGCAAGCATCGATTCATTCGAATCAAATGTCTCAAGTATGACACGTATGCCATGTTCTTTTTCAAACTTCTTCAATAAATCAGGATCAATATATTCACCCCAGTTATAGACATAAAGTATATTACCTTTGCCACTTTTAGGAGGTGGATCAATAAATTTTGTAGAGAATAATAATAGTATTGCTACAATAAGTGATGTAATAATCAGTTGCATTAATCGTTTCATTTTACTACACCAGCCTTTATCTTTCTTTTCTTCTCCTGATTATTAGAAATAAAGTAATAGATCATGATGATTGTCATAACTAGTAAGAATAACAAAGTACTAATCGCATTTATTTCCATAGAGATTCCTTTACGTGCCATAGAATAAATTTCTACAGACAATACACTAAATCCATTACCTGTTACAAAGAAACTTACCGTAAAATCATCAAGACTATATGTTAATGCCATAAAAAATCCTGCAACCGCACCAGGTAAGATATGTGGAATAATGACTTTTGTAACTGTTTGATAGGTACTTGCACCAAGATCATAACTTGCATTAATTAGTGACTGGTTCATATCATACAGTTTAGGTAATACGAGTAATACGACGATAGGTACACAAAATGCGATATGAGAAATTAATACCGACCAGAACCCTAATCCTAATCCTGTAAAGTGACCAATCACAGTAAATAATATTAAAAATGATGAGCCAATGACAACATCACTACTAACCATTAAAATATTATTTAAAGTGAGTAGACCAACTTTTAATTTCTTGTTG
Organism: Macrococcus equi; assembly: GCF_047426745.1. GTDB lineage: Bacteria > Bacillota > Bacilli > Staphylococcales > Staphylococcaceae > Macrococcoides > Macrococcoides equi. Next base: position 1,822 of record NZ_CP179732.1, read on the forward strand.
CGCATATAGTGAATGCCGAGTGCTCCGCATATACCTATCATCGTTGAAATACTTGCTGCTATTAAGGCTACGGCTAAGGTGTTCAGAATAATTACGAGTAATCTTTTATTTTGAAATACTGACTGATAATGTTCCAATGTAAAAGATTTAAAATGATTCATATTACCTGCTGAATTAAACGAATAAAACATTAAATAAAAAATAGGGAAGTATAAAATGAAAAGTGCTACAGCTAAAAATAACTTGGATTTTAGTTTCATTTGATGCCCTCACTTCCCTCTTTCGATTTAGTAACAATCATAACGATTGCCATCGCTAAAATTAAGAATACTGCAATCGTTGACCCCATTCCGTAGTTTTGAGTCACTAAAAACTGTTCTTCAATTGCAGTACCTAAATTCACTACTTTATTACCTGCAATAAGTCGTGTAATCATGAATAGACTTAATGCTGGAATAAATGTTACCTGAATGCCTGTCTTAACCCCTTCCCATGATAGCGGCATGATCACTTTTTTAAATGTGGTCATTTCAGTGGCTCCTAAATCTCTTGAAGCTTGCAGTAGATTTTCAGGGATTGCATTCATACTATTAAATATCGGTAAAATCATAAAAGGAATGTAAATATAAACTGACACAAAAATAAATGCAGCATTGGTAAATAAAAGACTGGTTGCCGGTAAATGCATCCAATTTAACAAATCATTGATTGTGCCCTGCTTACTGAAAATACCAATAAAAGCATAGGTTTTTAGTAGTAAGTTAATCCATGTCGGTAAAATAATAATCAATAACCAAAATTGTTTGTTTTTCGTGCTGCGCAGCACTAACGCTATTGGATAAGAGATGACTAAACAAAGCACTGTTATCACAGCAGCATACAAAATCGAACTTAATGTCATCTTTAAATATGCCATTGAGAAAAAGTCTTTATAGTTCTCTAACGTAAAATGTCCGCTATTATTCGTAAAACTCGTATAAAGTATCATGACAAGAGGTGCAATAATAAATATCACAATCCAGATTAAATAAGGAATAAGAAAATATTTTTTTGCTTTATCCATATTACACCTCGTATGATTCTATTCGTGCATCAAATTCTTCTTCAGTTTCACCTGGTAACATGATATGAATTGCTTCGTTATCAAATGTTAATCCTACATGTTCACCAGGTTTAGCACGTTTTGTAGATTGAATGATCCACTCATTCTGGGCTTCATCAAAACAGCATATTTCGTAATGTACACCTCTAAATAATTGTGAATCAACTACTGCTTTAATCTTTCCTGCTTCAGGTGAAGTAATTTCAATATCTTCTGGTCGAATCACCACATCTACTTTTGCATCCGGCACAAAGCCTTTATCCACGCATGCGTATTCTTTACCATACATCTCAACTACATAATCTCGTTTCATAATACCTGAAACGATATTAGATTCACCAATAAAATCCGCAACATAACGATTAACTGGCTCATCGTAAATATCAGTTGGCGTGCCACTTTGTTCGATTTTACCTTTATTCATTACAAATATATAATCACTCATAGCAAGTGCTTCTTCCTGATCATGCGTAACAAAAATAAATGTCTTCCCAAGTCTTTGTTGTATTTCTCGTAGCTCATATTGCATTTCAGTACGCAATTTTAAATCTAAAGCAGACAGTGGTTCATCCAGCAAAATGATTTCAGGTTCATTGACAATTGCACGTGCAATCGCAACACGTTGTCTTTGTCCTCCACTCATATCTTTTATTTCACGATGTTCAAAACCTTCAAGTTTAACTAACTTTAAAGCTTCCATTACTTTTGTTTGAACTTCATTATTATTCACTTTTTTCACACGTAAACCAAACGCAACATTTTCAAAGACATTTAGATGAGGAAATAAAGCATAGTCTTGAAATACTGTGTTGACACGTCGTTTATTTGCCGGAATATCATTGATTCTACTTCCCTCGAAATATATGTCGCCTGTCGTAGGTTTTTCAAATCCTGCAATAAGTCTTAATATTGTGGTCTTTCCACAGCCGGAAGGTCCGAGTAAGGTATAGAATTTGCCTTCCTCTATTTCAAAGTTAATGTGATTTAATACATTGTTAACACCATAAGATTTAGAAACATTGTTAAATTGAATAAAATCTTTCATAATACACTCCTATAGATAAGATTCTGTTGCTACGATGAGTACACGTGCATCTTTTTTAAACTGATTAAATAGCTGATGTGATTCGTTTGCTTTAAAATAGAATGATTCACCACGTTTAGCAGTATATTCTTTTCTGCCAATTCGTATACTTACAATGCCGTCTAAAACATAGATGAAACTATCGGATAGACTGGGTTCAAACTTTTTATATTCTGAATCTGGTTTCAGAGTAATGATGACAGGTTCCATATCAAATTCGTTAGAATCAGGAACTAACCATTGAATGAGATAACCATTATCATATTCATCATAAATTGTTTGTTCTGACTTTGGATAATAAATCTTTTGTTCATGCATTTTTTCATTAAAGAAATCTGATGGTTCAGAACCTAATACTTCAAGTATATTAAAAAATGTTTCCATTGATGGCGAACACAGATTTCTTTCTAATTGTGAGATGTACCCTTTCGATAAATCTGTTCTTTCACCCAATTCTTCCTGCGTTAAATTCTTTTGACGTCTTAAATCTTTAATTTTTTTCCCTATATCCATGTATTCACACCTTAGTTTAATAATTATAAACAATTTGTTTAGAAGCATCCTAAATATAGCAAAAAAAATTGTAAAAAACAACAGTGTTTCTAATTATTAAAACTAAAATTACATTTTAAAACTTTTCTCGTTATTCTCTTTTGCTTGTTTATAGCGCAGTGTTACTCGGTATCCATCATAACTAGATATTTCTTTGAAAGCTTTGTATATACGATTTTCATCAGACTTCATTGGAGCAACATTTTTAAATGCACGATAAACAGTTGAATAATCTTCTGTGTTAACCTTACTTTCATATGCATCTTCAATCAATGCTAAAAAATTTACTACATCAATTATTTCCTGTTGGGACCATTCAGGGTCTATCGGATAACTATAATTCATTTTTTTACCTCCGTAAAAAAAGCACTATTCATCTCTGAATAGTGCTTCATATATTGTTTTGTGTAAATTACATTGTGTGAATTGGATTACCTAAGGCAACTTCAGCTGCCTCCATTGTAATTTCACCTAAAGATGGGTGAGCATGAATTGTTAGAGCAATATCTTCTGCAGTCATACCAGTTTCAATTGCTAATCCTAATTCTGCGATCATATCAGATGCACCAGAACCAGCGATTTGAGCTCCGATTAATAAACCATCTTCTTTTAAAGTGATTAATTTTAAGAAACCATCAGTTTCACCAATTGATAACGCACGGCCATTTGCAGCATATGGGAATTTAGAAGCTTTGAAATCTAAACCTTCTTCTTTTGCCATTGCTTCTGTATATCCAACTGTTGCAAGTTCAGGCTCAGTGAAACATACAGCAGGGATTGCTAAATAATCAACTTCAGATTTTTCTCCGCCAATTACTTCAGCAGCAACTTTACCTTCATAAGATGCTTTATGCGCTAATGGAGGACCTGCAACGATATCACCGATTGCAAAGATGTTCTCAACTGAAGAACGTCCTTCTTCATTAACTTCAACTAATCCACGATCAGTTAATTTAACACCTAATGATTCTAAACCGATTTCTTCTGTATTAGGACGACGACCAACTGTTACTAAGCAGTAGTCAGCATCGATTGTTTTAGTTTCACCTTTAGCTTCATAAGTTACTTTAACACCAGTTTCACTCTCTTCAGCTGATTTAGCCATCGCTTCAGTAACGATGTCCACACCTTTAGCTTTAAGACCTTTCTTAACAACTTGTGTCATTTGTTTTTCGAAGCCACCTAAAATATCTTTAGCGCCTTCTAAAATAGTAACTTTAGTACCGAAGTTAGCATATGCAGTTCCTAATTCAGAACCGATATATCCACCACCAACAACTACTAAGCTCTCTGGAATTTCAGTTAATGATAAAGCACCAGTTGAATCAATGACACGTTTACCAAATTTGAAATTAGGAATTTCAATTGGACGTGAACCAGTTGCAATAATCGCATGTTTGAAAGTATAAGTTTGAGATGATTTTTCAGTCATAACTTTTAAGTTATTTTGATCAACGAAATAAGCTTCACCTTCAACGATTTCAACTTTATTACCTTTTAATAAAGCACCAACGCCACCAGTTAACTTTTGAACAACACCGCTTTTAAATTCTTGAACTTTAGAGAAATCAACAGTAACGTTCTCTGCTTTAATACCAAAGTCTTCAGAATGTTTAGCAGTTTCATATTTATGAGAAGCTGATAATAACGCTTTAGATGGGATACAACCAACGTTTAAACATACGCCACCTAAGTTACCTTTTTCTACGATTGTTACTTTTTGACCTAATTGTGCTGCACGAATTGCTGCAACATATCCACCAGGTCCTGCTCCGATTACAATAGTATCTGTTTCAATAGGAAAATCACCAACTACCATTTGCTTATCCCTCCATTAATAATAATTCTGGATTATTTAATAAACGCTTAATATGATTCATAGCATTTTGTCCTGTAGCACCATCAATTTGACGGTGGTCAAAACTTAATGATAATGCTAATACTGGCGCAGCAACGATTTCTCCATCTTTAACGATTGCTTTTTGTGCAATACGTCCAATACCTAAAATAGCAACTTCAGGATGGTTAATAACTGGAGTGAACCATTGTCCACCAGCTGAACCTATATTACTAATTGTACATGAAGCACCCTTCATTTCGCTAGGAGAAAGTTTTCCATCACGAGCTTTTACTGCTAGTTCATTAATCTCGTTAGAAATTGCAAAGATTGATTTGCGATCTGCATTTTTAACAACAGGTACTAATAAACCACGTTCAGTATCTGCAGCGATACCAATATTGTAATAATGTTTGTGAACAACTTCTTCTGTTGCATCATCTAATGATGTGTTTAAAGCTGGGTAAGCTTTTAATGCTGAAACTAATGCTTTAACAACATATGGTAAGAATGTTAACTTGATACCTTGTTCAGCAGCCACTTCTTTGAATTTTTTACGGTGATCCCATAAAGCTGAAACTTCAATTTCATCCATTAAAGTAACGTGAGGTGCTGTATGTTTAGAGTTAACCATTGCTTTTGCAATTGCTTTACGCATAGCAGGAATTTTTTCACGTGTTTCAGGGAACTCACCTTCTGGAGCTGCGATTGGTTGTGGTGCAGCTTTTTCAGTTGATGTAGATGCAGCTTGAGCCTCTGCAGCAGGTGCTTGTGCAGTTTGTCCACCTTCTAAGTAAGCTAAGATGTCATCTTTGATAACGCGACCATTCTTACCAGTACCAGTTACTGCTTTAATGTTAACACCTTTTTCACGTGCAAGTTTACGTACTGAAGGCATTGCGATAACACGACGATTTTCATCAACTTCAACTGCTGCAGGAGCTTCTGCTTTAGGTGCTTCTGCTTTAGGTGCTTCTGTTTTTTCTTCAGCTTTCGCTTCTTGTTTTGGTTCTTCTTTTGGAGCTTCTTCAGTAGATGATGATTCTTGAGCGTGAGCATCGTCAGAATCGATTGTTACGATAACATCTCCTAAGTTTGCTACAGTACCTTCTTCAGCAACGATTGTATTAATCGTACCTGAAACAGGTGATGGAATTTCTACTACAGATTTATCATTTTGTACTTCACATAAAATATCGTCTTCAGCGATGTTATCTCCAGCTGCTACGAACCACTTTACGATTTCACCTTCAAAAATCCCCTCACCTAGAGCGGGTAATTTAAATTCAAATGCCACAATAAATTCCTCCTAAGAATTAATAAATAATTTATAAATAAAAATTGAAAAACATGAAAAGTAACAAAGACTATGCAATGTTACTTTTCACTTTATGCCAGACTTTAAAATACTAGAATTCTAAAGTCTTTTTAGCAGCTTCAATGATGTCTTCTTTGTTTGGTAACCATACATGCTCAGCTTGAGTGTATGGGTAAGCTGTGTCACATGCTGCCACACGAGCGATTGGTGCTTCTAATGAAAGAATAGCGCGTTCTGAAATTTCAGATACAACATTCGCACCTACACCAGCTTGTTTTTGTGCTTCCTGAACTACAACAACACGTCCAGTTTTTTCAACTGATGCAATGATTGTTTCAATATCTAATGGTTGGATTGTACGTAAGTCGATAACCTCGATTGAGTGACCATCTTTAGCTAACTCTTCAGCAGCTTTAAGTGACTCTTGAACCATTGCACCGTAAGTGATGATTGATAAATCAGTACCTTCTTGTTTTACAGCAGCTTTACCAATTTCAACTGTATATTCTTCTTCAGGTACTTCTTCACGGAATGAACGGTATAATTTCATATGTTCTAAGAATACTACAGGGTCATTATCACGGATAGCAGAGATTAATAATCCTTTTGCATCGTATGGGTTCGATGGAATTACAACTTTTAAGCCAGGAGTTTGAGCCATTAAACCTTCAAGGTTATCAGCGTGTAACTCAGGTGTATGCACACCACCACCGAAAGGTGAACGGATAACTACTGGTGCTGATTTAGTACCACCTGAACGGAAGCTTTGACGTGATAATTGAGCAGCTAATGAATCAAATACTTCAAATACAAATCCAAAGAACTGGATTTCCATAACAGGACGGAAGCCTGTTAAAGTGAAACCAACTGCTAAACCACCAATACCTGATTCTGCAAGTGGTGTATCGAATACACGATCTTCACCAAATTCTTTTTGAAGTCCTTCAGTCGCACGGAACACACCACCGTTGACACCAACGTCTTCTCCGAATACTAAAACGTTTTCGTCATTTTTAAGTTCAGTTTGAAGTGCATTTGTAATTGCTTGGATCATCGTTAATTGTGCCATGACTTACTTCGACTCCTTCTCTTTATAATTTTCATATTGCTCTTTTAAGTTATAAGGCATATCGCCAGAGTACATTAATTCAATTAATTGAGTTACAGTTTGTTTTGGTGTAGCATCTGCCTCTTTAATTGCATTTTTAATGTCTTCTTTTGCTTTTTCAATGATTTCGTTTTCTTTTTCTTCTGTCCATAATCCTTTATTTTCTAAGAACTTACGGAAGCGTACAAGTGGATCTTTTTTAACCCATTCTGCATCCTCATCAGTAGTTCTGTAACGTGTTGGGTCGTCCCCAGCCATAGTATGTGGACCATATCTATAAGTGATTGTCTCGATTAATGTAGGACCTTCACCTGCAACAGCTCTATCACGTGCTTCTTTAGTTGCATAGTAAACCGCTAATGCATCCATACCATCAACAACGATACCAGGGATACCTGCTGCAACTGCTTTTTGAGCTAAAGTTTTAGCAGCAGTTTGTTTACTACGTGGTGTAGAGATTGCATAGTTATTATTTTGGATTACAAAGATAGCAGGTGCTTTGTAAGCAGATGCAAAGTTAATACCTTCATAGAAGTCACCTTGAGAAGAACCACCGTCACCAGTATAAGTAATTGCAACAGCTTGTTCTCCACGCTTTTTAAGCCCTAAAGCAACACCAGCTGTTTGAACGTATTGTGCACCGATAATGATTTGAGGTGATAACGCGTTCATACCTTCTGGCATTTGAGAACCTAAATAATGACCTCTTGACCAAAGGAATGCTTTAGTAAGTGGTAGACCTTGCCAGATTAATTGCGGAACATCACGGTAACCTGGTAAGATAAAGTCATTTTTTTCTAATGCATAGTGAGAAGCTAATTGAGATGCTTCCTGGCCTGCTGTAGGTGCATAGAATCCTAAACGACCTTGTCTATTTAAAGAGATAGAACGTTGGTCTAAAACACGTGTCCAAACCATTCTCTCCATTAATTCTACTAATTGTTCATCAGTTAATTCAGGCATATATGCTTCATTAACTACGTTTCCGTCTAAATCTAATACTTGAACTACTTCAAATTTTTCTTCGATTTCACGTAAATTTGAAACAGCATCGAATGGGGCTTTTTTCTTAAGAGCCATTCTTTTCACCAAACCTTTCATTTATGTTTTAATTACATCAATTATCATATCATATTTGTGTACTACAGATAAAGAAAAAGATTTAAAACAAAAAACAGCATCACAACAAGGGTTGTAGACGCTGTATTATCACAATATTTCAACTGTTATATATCAGAAAACGTTTTCATTTTTAACAATTTAGTCATATTTATTTTTCGTTTAATATTTTAACGATTGACTGTTTACGCTGTTCTACTAATCTTGATGTTTTCGTATAGTCATCAGTTTTCTTCTGGAAACCTTCATATAATTTAGTGATTGCAGCAATTTTTTCATTCACGATAGATTTATCAAGTGCATCATCTTTTAAATACTTAAACAAATCTTGTTCTTTTTTTAATATCTCCTGATATGATTTCATTAAATTTTCATGTTTTGCATACTTATCATCTAATACTGTAACGAGTTTTTCTACATGTTTCTTCTGTGTTTTATCTTTCACAGATTTCGCATCTTGTTTAGATTCTTCAAAGATTTTTTGTGACTTTTTCATCACTTCAGATTCTTTATCCGCAGTTTTCTTACGCTCATCAGTATTTTTAATCAGCTTGTCTGCTAAACCCTTTAAATCTTTCGCTTTAGCTTTATTTACTTTATTAAATAACTGTAATTTATCGTTTTCTAATTTCTCAAGATCTGCACTTGTCTTCTCTAATTTCTTTTCAATTTTATTACCTTCATCAACCTGGTTATAGAAAGCCTGTAAATCTGCTGTTTTATTAGAACAAGCAGCTAATATAACAATTAGGCTGATTAGGAAAAGACCTTTAATATATTTCATTGATATTCCTCCTCTTTTATGTTTTCAATGTTATAACTTTTTATATTTTATTTCAATGTATATAATGCATTTCAATAGGTAATCTGATATATTTTTATTAATAAAGGAGATGTAGCGATGTTAACAATGAAAGATATTATCCGAGATGGTCATCCGACTTTGAGAGAAAAAGCACAGGAGGTTCATCTACCATTATCTGCAGAAGACCAAAAGTTAATAGATGATATGTTAACTTTCTTAAAAATGAGTCAGGATGATGAGCTTGCAAAAAAATACAATTTAAGAAGTGGTGTTGGTATTGCAGCCCCTCAGTTAAACATTAGTAAACGCATGCTTGTAATTTATTTCTACGATGAAAAATCTGACAAGTACATTGAACATCAACTGATTAATCCTAAAATTATTAGTCACAGCGTTGAGAAGGCATATTTACCTACTGGAGAAGGTTGTTTGAGTGTAGATGAAAACATACCAGGCCTAGTACATCGATATGCACGCATTACTGTTAAAGCTTTTAAACCTGACGGAACTGAAGTAAAACTCCGTCTAAAAGACTTTAGTGCTATTGTTGCACAACATGAAATAGATCATTTAAACGGTGTAATGTTTTATGATCATATTAATAAAGATAACCCCATGGAAGTTCAACCAAATGCAACAGCATTACAATAAAAAATGGATTACACACACTGTGTAATCCATTTTTTAATCTATCAAGCCAAAGTGTTTAAAAGCTTTTGTCAGTCCCTCATCATGAACTTCGGTAGTAATGTAATCGGCTTTTTCTTTTAATGCGTCCACGCTATTCCCCATTGCAATACCTAATCCGACACCTTCAATCATCTCCAGATCATTCGCCCCGTCTCCTATTGCAATACAATCAGAGATTGGAATCTCAAGAATTTCACTCACACGTTTAATACCTTCAAATTTTGAACCGTCTATTGGTATAACATCTCTACTAACATCATGCCATCTAATAAATTTTATTTTTTCATATTGATTATCATATAATTCATCTTCCTCTTTTGTATTAAAAATTAATGTCTGATAAATAGGTTGATTAATATAGAAGTCTTTTTCATATCTCGGATGTTCAAATTTCAACGTCCCGATACTTTCTTTTATATGTTCATGATATTCAATATTTGATACCATTTCATGCTCATTTAAAAATACTAAAGGATGGTTGTTAAGAGACGCATCTAACTCAAGGTGTTTGATTGTTTCCAGATCAAGCGGATTATGATACACAACTTTACCATTTATCTTTGCAAATTGTCCGTTAAACGAAATATAATTTTCAATACCCGTTTCATCCAAAACTTGTTTAAGCATAAATGGTGCACGTCCAGTTGCGATAGCAAGAATATGACCTTTTTGTTTTAGCTTTTTTATTGTAGTCTTCGTAGTTTCACTCATAACCTTATCATCGTTATAAAGTGTACCGTCAATATCAAAAAATATTAAATGCCTTTTCATCACGACTATCTCCTTGTTCATTTTTATTTAGTGTACCTTTTTATAGGCTTATATTCAAAAATGTTTTATTATATATAAAGAAGTTATAGGCAAAGACTTTACACTACTGTATTAATTCATGTAAGATAATAGTACTTATACATTTAATATAAATGTCTTGTACGGTTTATGTTTAGCCCTAGACTTCTAGGGCATTCTTTATGTATATAATAATGAGGAGGCTATTTATAAATGGCAATTTTTAAAGTATTTTTTCAAGAAGACAAAAGCGAAGTTATCATTCGAGAAAACACTCAAGTAAAGTATTTTGAAGCAGTAAGTGAAGAACAAGTAAGAAGATATTTACTCGATCGTCCTTATAATATCGAATTTGTTCAGGAATTAAAGGGTGCACACCTTGAGTATGAACAAAAAGCTCAAAACTATAATGTGGAGACTATCTAGATGAAACCTTTACAAAAAAATGAGGTCGGTGTTTTCGCCCTAGGTGGTATGGGCGAAATCGGTAAAAATACCTACGCCGTCGAGTATCAGGATGAAATCATTGTCATTGATGCGGGTATCAAGTTTCCAGAGGACGAGTTACTTGGTATCGATTATGTAATTCCTGATTATACTTATTTAGTACAGAATCAGGAGCGCATAAAAGGTTTATTTATTACACATGGTCATGAAGACCATATCGGTGGTGTTCCATTCCTTTTAAAACAGTTAAATGTGCCGATTTATGGTGGCCCACTAGCGCTAGGATTAATCCGCAACAAATTGGAAGAACATGGTTTGTTACGCACTGCTAATTTAAATCCAATCACTGAAGAAAGTGTTTTTGAATTTAAACATTTAAAAGTTTCATTTTATTTAACGACACACTCTATTCCAGAAGCATACGGTGTTATCGTTGATACACCAGAAGGTAAAATTGTTCATACGGGTGATTTTAAATTCGATTTCACACCGGTTGGCGAGCCGGCAAACATTGCCAAGATGGCCCAACTTGGTGAAGAAGGCGTATTATGTCTATTATCAGACTCTACAAATGCTGAAGTACCTAATTTTACAATCAGTGAACGTGAAGTTGGTCAAAATGTAGAACAAATTTTTAGAAAATGTACGGGCCGTATTATTTTTGCTACTTTTGCTTCAAACATTTATCGTGTACAACAAGCAATAGAAGCTGCAGTTAAATTCGATCGCAAAATTGTTATTTTCGGTCGTTCTATGGAAAATAACATTAAAATCGGTACGGAACTCGGATACATCAAAGTACCACCTGAAACTTTTATTGAAGCTAATAAAATCAATAGTATTCCAAAACATAAACTGCTTATTTTATGTACAGGTTCTCAAGGCGAACCTATGGCAGCACTTAGTCGTATCGCAAATGGTACTCACCGCCAAATTTCAATTATTCCTGATGATACTGTTATCTTCTCATCATCACCAATTCCAGGGAATACGTTAAGTGTTAATCGTACGATTAATGCTTTATATAAAGCTGGTGCTGATGTTATTCATGGTAAATTATCTAATATTCACACATCAGGTCACGGTTCACAAGAAGAACAAAAATTAATGCTTAGATTAATGAAACCAAAATTCTTCATGCCTATTCATGGTGAATACCGTATGCAAAGTTTACATGGTCAACTTGGTATTGACTGTGGTGTCAATCCTGATAATGTATTTATCCATGAAAATGGTGATATCCTTGCACTCACACGTGATAGTGCCCGTTTTGCCGGTCGCGTAACCTCAGGCAATATCTTAGTGGATGGTAGTGGCATCGGTGACATCGGAAATGTAGTTATTAAGGACCGTAAAATTCTTTCTGAAGAAGGATTAGTGATTGTAGTGGTTAGTATCGATTTTACTACTAATCAGTTATTAAGTGGACCAGATATTATTTCACGAGGATTTGTCTACATGCGTGAATCAGGCCATTTAATTTATGATGCCAGTCGCTTACTTAAGAAAAAAGTTATAGAGAAATTGAATTCTGGTGAAAACCTTGAATGGCACCATATTAAAAATGTTATCTCTGAATCACTTTCTCCTTACCTTTATGAAAAGACAAAACGTAAACCAATGATTCTTCCGATGATAATGGATGTAAATAAAAATAACCAGGAAGTTAAACAAGAAAACTAAAAAAGACCCCGAGGGGTCTTTTTTTTAATCATTAATTATTTTCTTCTCAAAACGGTTTAAATCATTATCATGTCCAATCATAATCAATATATCCCCATTTTCAATTTCAACTGTCGGATCTGGAGACACGATGATATCTTTACCTCTTTTAACAGCGATGATATTGATACCGTAATTTGCACGAATATCCATTTCTAAAATTGTATTTCCTGCCAATGATTCGCCAGCGCGTATTTCAACAATTGAATGTTGATCTGATAACTCCAGATAGTCTAAAACTGAAGAACTTGCAACATTATGAGCGATACGACGACCCATATCACGTTCAGGATGAACAACTGTATCTGCACCGATTTTATTCAAAACTTTTGCGTGATAATCATTTTGAGCTTTCGCTGTTACTTTTTTTACACCGATATCTTTCAAAATTAAAGTCGTTAAAATACTTGCTTGAATATTGTCACCAATTGCCACAATGACGTGGTCAAAATTACGTATACCTAAACTTTTAAGCACATTTTCATCTGTTGTATCTGCAATCACTGCGTGTGTTGCAATATCCGCATATTCATTCACACGTGCTTCATCTGAATCTATAGCCATAACATCCATATCTAAAGCATTAAGTTCCTTTACGATACTCCCACCAAATCGTCCTAATCCGATTACTACAAATTCTTTTTCCATGATACCCTCCGTTATTTCTTTTTACCTTTAACATATTCTGTATCGAATACAAATAGTCTTAATAATAAATATAATGAAGGTAGTAATAAAAGTAAACCTAAAATAAATACAACAACTAATCCAAAAGCCATTGCTTCATTGACCACCGCTTTGTCAATGTTGACATATGGATATAGGATATAAGGTAATTTCGATATACCATAACCATAGAACGCTGTAGCAAATTGTAAGATAACCATCATAAGTGCAATCTCAAGATGTTTTTCAAAATAGTATAATGCAAAAGCGATAATTAAAAATAAAATACTTAACCCAAACAACCACCAGTAATCACCAACTGCTATATCAAAATGTCCTTTATTCTGCTGTCTAAGACTTAAGAAAGTAAACTGACTAATTATAAGCATGGGTAAAGTCCAAATTAAATACCATGTTCTTAAAATTTTATAAGCAGGAAAATCCTTCGCTTTATGTGCATACACCGTTAAAAATGCTGATGAGATGTATAATACTGAAACAATACATAAAAAGACTACGCTCCAGGCATAAGGACTCATTAACAGTTCAAACCATTTTAACTCTACACCTTTAGCAGTCTTAACAATAAAACCACCTTCAGAAATTGTCAGCACCGTTGAGAAAGCGGCTGGAATAAGAAGTCCTGAGATGCCATACAATGCAATCCATGCTAACTTAGAATCTTTTCCGTATGTTTCAAAAGCATAGAAAGAACCGCGAATTGTTAATAAAATTAATGCAATACTTACAGGTAACAACAGCGTCGATCCAAAATAATAAGCTGTATCCGGAAAAAAACCAACAATGCCTACAAAGAAGAACACCAAAAAGACATTCGTTACTTCCCAGACAGGATTTAAATATCTCGAAATTACATCACGCAGTTGGTTTTCCTGACCTGTGATTTTCGCATACAGAATAAAAAAGCCAGCACCAAAATCTATTGCACCTAAAACAACGTATCCAAATAGAAAAGTCCAAAGTACTAAAATACCAATATGCTGATAATCCATTATGCAGCACCTCCATTTGCATACTGTTCTACATCAAATTGCGCAGGTTTATCCTTATACATACGAATCAATACATAACTGCATGAAAAACCTAAAATCAGATAAAGTAATCCGAAAGCAATGAGTACTAAACTCACACCTTGTGCATGTGTTGCTCCTTCAGCTACTTTCATATATCCACGTAGTAACCAAGGCTGACGCCCCATTTCCGCTAAAAACCAGCCAAATTCAATAGCAAGCATACACATTGGTCCAGTTAAAGCAATGAGATAGAGCATGAAGTTATTTGTGGCAAACTTTTTCTTGAACTTATTAAATACAACATAAAATATACTGATTGCAAAGCTAAACATACCGAAAAATACCATTAAGTCAAAGAAATAATGAATGATTAATGGTGGCTGTTCATCTTTTGGAATTTCATTCAATCCTTTCACACTTGTATCAAAACTACTATCCGCCAAGAAGCTGAGCATACCAGGGATTTTAATCGCACCATTTACTTCCTGCGTTTTTTCATCCAGTACACCGAACAATACTAATTCAGCATTTTTACCACTTTCAAAATGCCATTCCATTGCAGCTAACTTTTCCGGTTGTTCCTGATGTAAAAATTTAGCTGATAAATCACCTGCAAGAATCGTCAATAGACTGAAAACTAAACCAACGATCATTGACATCTTCAATGCCTTAAGGTGATAATCTTTGTCCTGTGGAAATTTATTGCGTAACAATTTTACAGCAGCTACACTTGCAATACAAAATGCGATAGTCATCCCACCAGTTGCAACGACATGGAATGAACGAACAAAAAATGATGAATTTAACATCGCTTGAATTGGATCAATATCAACCAGAACTCCATTCTTTAATTTAAACCCTTCAGGCGTATTCATAAAAGAATTGACGCTGGTGATAAATAAGGCACTCATCGTTGAACCAATAATAATAGGAATATTTAAGCTCCAATGAATCCATGGATTTTTAAATCTATCCCATGTATATAAATAAATACTTAAGAAAATTGCTTCAAAAAAGAATGCAAATGTTTCCATAAATAATGGTAAGGCAATTACCTGGCCTCCAAGTTGCATAAATGATGGCCACAATAATGATAACTGTAAACCAATAATGGTACCTGTCACAACCCCTACAGCAACTGTAATAGTAAACGTCTTAGCGAAACGACGTGCCATTGCAGTATATTTTGGGTTTTTATTTTTAATCCCTAAACCTTCTGCAATCATAATCATAAGTGGCATACCCACACCAATCGTTGCAAAAATTATATGAAAACCTAATGTCATTGCAGTTAGCAATCGACTTATTACGACTCCATCCATGTTTAACCTCCTCTTGTGATTAACCTCACATATTTATAAGTTTAATATATATCGTTTATATTATAAAGAAAAATGACCGCTAGTATTGTGACAAATATGTGATAAACATATTTTAATAATGTATAATAGACAAATAGTTTTGTGATATCTGTCAGGATACTGTATCGATAAAGCTTAGCTATATTATTTTATTAATTTTTAAATAGTGATATATTAATGATGTTAATTTAAAAATGAAAGGAATACGCTAATGAAGATTGAAATATATACGCAGGATGCATGTCCTCCATGTGAATTTATCAAACAATATTTTTCTCAGAAAAATTTAGCTTATACTGAAAAAAATATTAAAAATATGAACTGCAAAATTGAAATGATTGAATATGATGCGATGAGCACTCCACTTATCAAGATCGATGAAACTCTATTTTACCAACCTGATATTGAAGCGATAGAAAAGTATATGGTTGAACACAATGCTTAAATCATTAATGTTTAGTGCTATCGATCGATTTGGTAAATCATTAGTACCCGTCTTCCATACTTCTCCACATCATGTCGAGATCAATCATATTCATCTGAAAGGCTTAAAAAAAGAACATCAGAGATCTTTATCAATTGTTCATATTTCTGATTTACATATCGGGTTTCAATATGACTATAATGATTTAGTAGAACATATAAAATACATTAATCAACTCAATCCTGATATTCTAATGATTACCGGTGATTTATTTGATAACATCGCTAAGTTCGAAGGAAATCCAAATCATTATGTTCCCTTACTGAAAACAATTAAGGCACCGCTAGGTAAATATTTTGCCTACGGAAATCATGATCAGCGCACTTATCTTACGCACGATATCGAAACAATTCTCTATAATAGTAATATAGAAATTTTAAATAATTTCGGGAAGTATATCATTTTTGATCAGGAGCCTATCTATATTTGTGGCACAGATGATATCATTAATGCTTCCGGTAATATAGAACAAGCAATTAAGAACAGAAAAGATATGTCTGATTTTACGGTTGCAATGGTACACGAACCCGATTATGCTGATTTTGTAAAAAAATATAAAGTTGACTTGCAATTATCAGGGCACAGTCATGGCGGTCAGATTTATATACCTTGCATTGGCGCGCCGATTAAACCAGCACTCGGGCGAAAGTATTTAAGAGGTTTATATCGTCTGAAATATAAAAACCACCATATGCATTTGCATGTTTCAAGAGGTCTAGGGACCACTCATTTACCTATTCGCTTTTTTTCCAAACCACAAATCACTAAAATCACCATAAAATAAACGAAGCTATAATTTAGCTTCGTTTATTTTATACTATTCAATTATAAATATTCATCCACTAAAGCAATAACTTCTTCTTGTGTCGCACAATTTAAAGCTTGCTCAGCAATTTTTGACATTTCAACTTGGCTTAAATTCTTAATTTGACGACGCGCACGTAAAATACTCGTTGCACTCATTGAGAATTCGTCTAAACCAAGCCCTAATAATAATGGAATTGCAGTTGTATCTCCAGCCATTTCGCCACACATACCAGTCCACTTACCTTCTTTATGACTCGCATCAATGACTTGTTTAACAAGTCGCAAGATAGCAGGATTATAAGGCTGGTATAGATATGAAACACGCTCTGACATACGGTCAGCTGCCATTGTATATTGGATTAAGTCATTCGTTCCGATACTGAAGAAATCAACTTCTTTAGCAAATACATCAGCCATCGCTGCAGTAGAAGGAATTTCAACCATAATACCTAGTTCGATATTATCATTAAACTTAACTTTTTCTTTCGTTAATTTTTCTTTTTCTTGTTCTAAAATAGCTTTTGCATCTCTAAACTCATTAATTGTTGCAATCATCGGGAACATGATACTTAAATTACCATGTACAGAAGCACGTAACAGTGCTCTAAGCTGTGTTCTGAAGATATCAGTCTGATCCAGACATAAACGAATCGCACGGTAACCTAAGAAAGGATTCATTTCCTTAGGTAAGTTTAAATAAGGCAACTCTTTATCGCCACCAATATCTAATGTACGAACAACAACACGTTTATTCTTCATTTCTTTTAAAACTTTAGAATAAGCTTCATATTGTTCATCTTCCGACGGCATTGTGTCTCTGCCCATATAAAGAAATTCCGTACGGTAAAGCCCTATACCTTCAGCGCCATTATTCAGTACTCCTGTTAAATCATCTGGAGTTCCGATATTTGCTGCTAGCTCAACGTGTTTGCCTTCGGATGATATAGTTTTATCATTCACCAGTTGCTTAAGCAATTCTTTTTCTTCAATAAAAGCTGATTGCTTTTGTTTATAAGCAGTAATAGTAGCTTCATCTGGATTAATAATGACTTCACCAGCGATACCATCCACAATTACAAAATCTCCCTGTTTCACTTGTGCTGTAACATCTTTTGTCCCTACAACAGCAGGAATTTCCAAAGATCGGCTCATAATAGCAGAGTGAGAAGTTCGACCACCTATATTCGTTGCAAAACCTTGAACAAATTGTTTGTTAAGTTGTGCTGTATCAGAAGGTGTTAAATCTTCTGCAATAATCACAACTGGTTCATTAATTAATGTAGGATTCGGTAGAGTAACACCTAAAATATGCGATAGGACACGTTTAGACACATCTTTAATATCTGCTGCGCGCTCTCTCATATATTCGTTATCCATTGACTCAAAAATAGTAATAAAGTTAGTTGAGACTTCCATTAATGCACTTGCTGCATTTGTATTATTGTTTTTAATATTTTCTTCAATTGGGTTGATGAGTTCTGGGTCTTCTAAAACTAATAAATGGGCATCAAATATAGCTGCTTTATCAGGACCTAATGCTACTTCAGCATTATTTCTGATTTGCGTAAGTTCAACTTTTGATTGATTAACCGCGGCTTTAAACTTCGTAACCTCAGCTTCAACATCTGTTATCTTTTCATCAGTAAAAGATAAATCAGGTTCAATCATTAAGTAAGCTTTAGCAATTGCTACACCGTCAGATGCACCAATACCTTGAAGGTGTGTCATTATTTACTTAATCCTTCTTTTACTAATACTTCAGAAATTGCTGCAATCGCTTCTTTCTCATCTGATCCCTCAGCATATACAGTGATTTCAGCATCTTTACCAACACCAAGACTCATAACACCCATAATTGATTTTAAGTTAACTTTTTTTGCATTGTATTCTAATTGAATATCTGATTCAAATTTACTTGCGGTTTGAACAAGCATCGTAGCTGGACGTGCATGAATTCCTGTTTCATCGATAATTACGTAAGATTGTTGTTCCATAGTTAAAAGTCTCCTTTGGTTGCAATAGCAACAATTATTTTATATAACTTATTAGTCTATACGATAGATAATATATCAAATAAATGCTTTAACATCAATTAATTGATTGTATTACAACAAACATTTATCACTACAATTTTCAAATTGTCTGAAATTTGTAAAATGTATACTTCATAATTTTTATGAATATTATTGCATTAATTCTCTGGCAACTTTTTCACATTTGTCAATATGTGCCTTTCCTAAACGTTTCATCATGTAGTAACTGATTGATCCAGAGACTGCCTGTCCGATAACAGGAACAAATTTTGATTGTTTAAGTACTTCTCTTCTGAGTAATGTTTTAAATAAAACAGTTAACAGTCCAGCGGTAATTTTTTTACCGATAAAATCACTTCCTGTTTTAGCAGCAGAAAAAACAATCTTTTGTTTCATTTCATCTGTATAGCCACTTACCTGTTTGTGGCTTAAACCATACTCTGCATTAATACCTTCAATAATGTCGGTCATTAATTTCATATCAGTTGTTACATCAAGTCCAGGAATAGGTACAACTGCTGCCGCTGAACTCATTAATGATTTATTATGAATAAGCTTTTCAGCACGTTCTCTACGTTCAATCAAATCTGTTTCATTTTGTGGTAGCTGATTAACGACAGGTTTTGTATTTTTCTTATTATATGATAATGTATTTGTTGCCATATTAATAGCGGTATTGAGTAATCCCATATTTGTTCACCTCATAAAAAATTTAATTAATTTAACTTTCTTAAGAGATATATTCCCTAAAATCGTATATTTAATCTTTAACTTTTTAGTCGGATAGTATTTTTACGGTAATTACTTTCAAGTATTTTGACGGCTTATATTTATCCGTTGTTTTAAAGTCTTTTGGTAATCCCATAACAGACTCTATTTCATAATTGCATAAAGGCTTTAGTGTTTCTTCTACCATTGTTTTAAATTGCTTTAACAAAACATTCGAAGCATTTGTTGACAAAATGAGATAGCCATTATAATTGACAAGTGGCACTGCCGCTTCTATCAATTCATGATAGTTATCTTTTACAGAAAAAACCTTCTTTTTATTTCTTGAAAAGCTTGGAGGATCAATAACAATTGCATCAAAAGTAACTAAATGACGGGCAAAATATTTTAATGCATCAAAAGCATCCAGCGTAAAAAACTTTTGTTCATCAAGAACCAGCTCATTAATTGCAAAATTCTGTTTCATCAATTCTATCGAACGATTTGCAATATCAACATTCGTAGTATGATAGCCATTTGTAGCAGCCGCAATTGAAAAACCACCTGAATATGCAAAAAGGTTTAAAAAATCTTTACCCTTCGTTTCTAGTTTCAATAATTTCTTTCGTACATCACGTTGGTCTAAAAATAATCCAGTCATAGCCCCATCATTTAGATCAATCGTATAATTGAGGTTATTCTCGAGTACCATAATCGGAAACTCAATATCGCCATCAGTTAATTGATGCGTCGCAACATTCTTATCATAACGTAATTTTTCAAAGATACTTTTATGTTCAAAAACTACTTTTATCGCTTCAATAATTGCAAATTTATATTGATAAATTCCTTTTGAATACCATTGAACAAGCAAATGGCCATCATAATTATCTATTGTGAATCCGCCTAATCCATCACCCTCACCATTATAAAGTCGAAACGCATTGGTATCAGTCGCATTAAACAGAGATGTTCTATACGCTTTAGACTGTTCGAATAAATTAATAAAGTAGGATGTATCTAAATTTGATATAAAGGCATCATCAACTTTCCAGCCAAATCCTCGGTTCTGCAGTCCACAGTAAAATGTACCTAGATGATCACCAGTCACCGATTGTACTGAAAATAGTTCACCTTCTGATATCTCATCTTTTTGATAAATATCATCTTTTTCGATGAGTAAGTAGCCCTGTTTAAATTTCTCCTGCTTATTTTTCTTTAATACAACTCTTTTCATATACTTGCTCCTTTAATTTGAATACCTCTACTATAACACAAAAAAAGTAGGCGACACCTCAGTGCACCTACTATATTTATATTCAGAAAAAATATCTCCCATCCCCATGGGTTTGTAATTACCCTTTAATTATATACTGTATTGTTGTAGTACACAATAAATATTTCACAATTTTTTTATCTGTGTGTTATATCACGCGATTAATATCTCTTACGAATGTGAATTATATATAAAGGAATGATACATACAAACATCAGGATGAGTATTGGGGGAATGAATAATGCTAAATTTATCCCTTTAAAAATCATTAAATAAATACTTGTAACAATTTTTATAGCAAGAAATGAGATTGTAAATAATTGACCGAAATACCCTTTATTTTTGAAATATATTCTAATAGAAAAATAAATGTATCCGATAATTACTAGTAGCAAACCGACAAGATTGATCCACTCATAAAAATACTGCATCTTTACTACATTAAATTTACTGGCATCAAAAAGTATATTTCTATTATTCAGTTCAATAACTGTAATAATAAATAATAACCCACTTAAAATCATCTCGACCTGAAAAGTTTTTATCCATTTAGGTCGTTTAAACCATCCAGGAATATCCTCTTCTTTTAAATCTATTTTATTTTTAATCATTATGAAAAATTTATTAATAAATAATATAATTTTTTCATCTGCTTTCAGAGAGGTCGTCGACAACTTTTCAATGGTCGTATTTGTACCCTCCTGAATTTTACGGTTAAATTGATAATCTTTCTTTTTGCTTCTACGACTAAGCTGCTCATCGTTATTTTTAGCAGGTATCGTGCGCTTTAAGAAAACATAATTGACTAAACATAAAGCTGCAAGCGTAGACAGAACAATGAAATAAAAATTGATACTCATTACATCGAGGGGGGATACTTTATCTTTGTTTAAATTATCATATACAGCCAGCTGACTTAAGAAATACGCGATTGCATATATACCAATCAGTACAATAAAATGAAATTTACGATAACTTTCATTTAGTTTTCTGCGATTAATAATAAAGTAGACAAGTATGCCAAAAAATAATAAATAAAATGATGAGAATATGCCATATACTTCGAATAAAAAGACACTGATTACAATAAGAATTAAACTTGCACTTAAAAGATAAAAATAAGCAATCGTCTTATCAAAAATAGTCGTTGATTTTAATTTTCTGGAAATGTATATAAACGATACACCAAAGAATAATAACAAACATCCATAAATGACTGGATAATTACTAATATAATGACTTAATAATTTGATGAGCTCAAAAACATATATATTTATAAAATCAAAAAAATTATACATATGGAGTTTACTTACTGCGATGTCCTTAAAATTAGCAATTTGTTCTCGATGATAAATAATAAAAGTTCCTAAAAATAGACTTGTCAGTCCAAGTATATAGCCAATAACAATTTCAAAATGTTTTTTTAACCAGTTCATAATTCCACCTCAATGCCATTATATGCAACTTAAGCTCAAAAGTCTTATATATTTTAAAAAATCATTCTTAAGTATGAGATGTTTAACTCCTATAACTTAAGGGAAAGTAATTAATATCAAAGTATGAGGAGTGAAAAACATGACTGACAAATACGAAGATATTAAACAAGCAGCAGAAGAAGCAAAAGAAAATGATAATCAACAAGCTACGGATGAAAATAATGGTGGTATCGAAGAAACAAAAGAAGACGTTCAAAAAACGTTAGAATAAAAAAAAGTCGCCTCGGCGACTTTTTTTATTACAATCCTTTGTTACCTATATCTTTACGATAAAACAGACCATTACTTTTAATGTTTTCTACAAGTTGATAACTGTTCTTTTGTGCTTCTGCTAAATCATTTCCTTCTCCAAGGGCAATCATTACACGTCCACCACTAGTTATCCACTGTCCATTTTCACGTTTTAACGCTGATACGATATAATCTGACTGATAGTCATATCCCTCTACGATATGTCCTTTTTCATAGCTTGCTGGATAACCTTTTGAAGCTAATACAACACCACAAATCGTTTTATTACGCCATACAAGATCAATTGCTTCTTTACGTTCTACAGCTTCTATTAATTCAATTAAATCTGTATCTAATCGGCGTAATAACACCTGTGCCTCAGGATCACCAAAACGTGCATTAAACTCAATGACTTTCGGACCTTCAGCTGTCACAATTGCTCCAACATAAAGAATACCAAAATAATTTAAATTTTCCTGATGCATAGCTTGAACAACCGGATAAACGATTTCATTATTTGTACGTTCAATGATGTCTTCACTAATATGATTTACCGGACAATATGCGCCCATTCCACCAGTATTAGGTCCTTTATCTTCATCAAATGCTCTTTTATGATCTTGAGCGATCGTATCAAATGGTATACAGAAATCATCATTAACGAATACCATTAATGAAAACTCTTCACCTTCAAGGAATTCTTCAAATACGACTTTTGCGCCCTCCTCGGCATAAAAATCATTAATTGCATCAATGGCCATTTCATCGTCCATTGCAACGACAACGCCTTTACCTGCAGCTAAACCGTCATATTTTATAACGATAGGCGTTCCGTGTGTTTTAACATATTCTAATGCTTCATCTTTATTATCGATGGTTTGATATTTAGCAGTTGGAATATTATATTTCGCCATGAGTGCCTTCGCAAAATCTTTAGAACCTTCCATTTGAGCAGCATTCGAATTTGGTCCAAATGTTTTTATGCCAGCTGCAGTTAAGCGGTCTGCTAACCCATCGATTAATGGTTGCTCAGGTCCAACAACGACAAGATCCATGGCATGCTCTTTTGCAAAATTAACAATGGATTCGTGGTCATTCTCTGCGATATCAACAACTGTTGCTTCTTGTGCCATCGCTTCATTTCCACGAATTACAAATACTTCATCCACACGTTCAGATTGACTAATCTTACGTACCAGTGCGTGCTCTCTACCGCCAGAACCAATAACTAATACTTTCATAAATGCCTCCTAGTGTTTGAAATGACGAACATCTGTCATTACCATCGCAATGCCAAATTCATTTGCTTTATCAATTGAATCCTGATCCTTAATTGAACCACCAGGCTGAACAATACATTTAATACCAGCAGCGTGAGCTGTTTCAACTGTATCACTCATCGGGAAGAAACCATCACTTGCCATTACAACGTTTTCATTCATTTCAATTGCACGTTCAATTGCAATTTTTGCCGATCCAACGCGATTCATTTGACCCGCACCAATTCCTACTGTCTGTTTATCATTTGCTAAAACAATTGCGTTAGATTTGACGCTCTTAACAACTTTCCAGCCAAGTTCAATTGCCTTCCATTGAGCTTCAGTCGGCTGAGTTTCAGTCACTACACGCATATCTTCACGTGGCACATTCAGTAAATCTTTATCCTGAACTAAATAACCGCCAGAAACGGATACAAATTCTTTTTCATTTTCTTCAACAGTCATATCAATTTCAAGTAATCGGATGTTTTTCTTTTGTGTTAATATCTCTAATGCTTCCGAACTAAATGAAGGCGCAATAATAACTTCTAAGAAGATTGAATGCATAATTTCTGCTGTAGCTTTATCAACTTCGCGGTTTACCGCAACAATGCCACCAAATATACTTTGACTATCAGCATCAAATGCATTCTGGAAAGCCTGGGCAATAGTTTCACCCGTCCCTACACCACATGGATTCATATGTTTTACTGCAACTGCAGCAGGCATATCAAATTGCTTCGCTAAGAAAAGTGTAGCATCAGCATCTTTAATATTATTGAAACTTAATGGTTTACCATGTAACTGCTTAGCACCGGCTAAAGTATTTTTAGCATCACTTGTTTTAATAAATTCAGCTGATTGATGTGGGTTCTCACCATAACGGAGTGATTCTTTATTATTACTAAAGAAGTTCACGATCGCAGCATCATATTTATTTGTATGCGTAAATACTTTTACCATTAATGATTTACGGAATTCATAATCTACATCATCATTTTTAATTTTTTCAATCACGACATCATAATCTTTTGGATCAACAATTGTGATGACGTGTTTAAAGTTTTTAGCTGAAGAACGTAACATAGTAGGTCCACCGATATCAATATTTTCTATTGCATCAGCTTCAGTTACATCAGGTTTTGCTACTGTAGCTTCAAATGGATAAAGGTTAACAGCTACTAAATCAATCGGCGCAATATTATGTTCTTTCATGGCCGCAACATGTTCGTTATTATCACGATCTGCAAGAATTCCTCCATGAATATTCGGATGTAAAGTTTTCACACGACCATCCATAATTTCAGGAAAATTTGTTAGCTCACTCACTGATTTCACAGGAATGTTATTTTCTTCTAAAGTCTTTTTCGTACCGCCTGTTGAATATACTTCAAAATCATTCGCTACTAAATTTTTAGCAAATTCAACAATGCCAGTTTTGTCTGAAACACTTAATAACGCTTTTCTCATGTTAGACTCCTTATTGAATAATTTTTTTAATTACTCTTGGATATAATTCATATTCAAGGTTTTGTACACGTAATTGTAATGTTTGTTCAGTATCATCCTCATAAATCGGACAACTCATCTGATCAATAATTTTCCCTGTATCCATTCCACTATCAACATAATGCACTGTCGCACCTGTCACTTTTACTCCATATTGTAAAGCTTGTCCAACAGCATTTTTACCTGGAAAGCTCGGTAGTAACGAAGGATGGATATTTAATATTTGACCATCATACGCATCCAGTAAAGTTTCACCGATGAGTTTCATATAGCCCGCAAGAATAATCCATTCAACGCCGTCATCTTGTAACTGTTTTAAAATAGCTGTTTCGTATGCAATTTTGTTCTCATATTGTGATAATTCAAAGATATGTACAGGTGTCTTAAATCTTCTAGCACGTTCAATTGCAAATGCCTCTGTTTTATCAGTGTATAGACCAACTACATCAATTTCAGTTAAAAATTCAGCTTGAATATTTTCCATGATTTTTTCATAATTTGAACCATTTCCTGAAGCAAATATTGCAACTTTCTTCATGTTAAACCCCCGTGATTTCTATTTCTTTATCACCTGAAACAACTTTACCGATAGCATAAATTTCTTCGTTAAATTGTTCTTTTAACACTGATCGAATTTTTGAAACTTCACTCTCTTTTACAATAAAGATAAATCCGATACCCATATTAAAGATGTTATACATTTCATGCGCATCTATTTGTCCTTTTTCCTCTAATAAATCAAAAATTGGTAATTTTGGAATAGAAGTTACATCGATTGATGGATAAACTCCTGACGGGAATACACGTGGTATATTTTCAATAAATCCACCACCAGTTACATGACACATACCATTAACTGATGCATGTTCTAAGACTGCTTTAGCGTGCTTTACATAGATACGTGTTGGTTCTAAAACTGTATCTAATAACGTCTTACCTTCTGCAAATTCAGCATTTAGATCTAATGCATTATCTTTAATAATTTTTCTTACTAAACTATATCCATTCGAATGAATACCACTTGATGCTAAACCGAGGATAACATCACCTTCAGTAATATTTGTACCATCAATATATTCTGATTTTTCAACTGCTCCTACAGCAAATCCAGCGATATCATAATCTCCTGTATGATACATATCGCCCATTTCAGCAGTTTCTCCACCGATAAGTGCACATTCACTTTGCACACAACCTTCGGCAACACCTTTAACAATTTGCTCGACAATAATAGGATCAACTTTATTTAAAGCTAAGTAATCTAAAAAATAAAGTGGCATAGCCCCAGTTGTTAAAATGTCATTGACACACATTGCTACTGCATCAATTCCGATTGTATCATGTTTATCTGCATCGATTGCTAAACGTAATTTCGTACCTACACCATCAGTTCCTGAAACTAATACTGGTTGTTTCATATCTAACTGAGAAAGGTCAAAAGCAGCTCCGAAGCTTCCAAGTCCTCCAAGAACTTCCTTGCGCATTGTACGATCAACGTGTTTCTTCATTCTTTCTACCGCTTCATAACCCGCGTGAATATCTACACCAGATTCTTTATAACTTTCAGCCATGGTTAGACTCCCTTCTTCTTCTTCTCTTTATCTTCAGGCAACAAATGATCGACAATTTCAATTGGATAATTGCCTGTAAAACAAGCATTACATTCACCTTTAGAATCAAATGAACTAAACACTTCATGCATACCTTTGACTGATAAATATGTTAATGAGTCAACTTCTAATATGTCTTTGATTTCTTCTACACTTTTATCTGAAGCGATTAGTTCAGCATGCGTAGAAACATCAATTCCGTAGTAACAAGGATGAATTAATGGTGGAGATGAAATAGCCATATGTACTTCTTTTGCTCCAGCATTTTTTAGTGTTTTTACGATAAATTTACTTGTTGTCCCTCGTACTATTGAGTCATCAATAACAATTACACGTTTTCCTTCGATGACATCTCTAACAGGTGAGTGTTTCATTCGTACAGCGCGTTCACGTAATGTTTGATTAGGGGCAATAAATGTACGCCCAACATATCTATTTTTGATTAAACCTTGTTCATTTGGGATTTGTGCTTGTTCAGCGAATCCCTTTGCAGCTTGTAAAGAAGAATCAGGTACACCAATCACTATGTCTGCTTCTACATTCATTTCTTTGGCAAGCTGTCTGCCTAAAGCTTTACGTACTTCATAAATAGAATGCTTTCTAAACTCAGAATCAGGTCGTGCAAA
The DNA here is from genome assembly GCF_047426745.1 of Macrococcus equi. Classification (GTDB taxonomy): domain Bacteria; phylum Bacillota; class Bacilli; order Staphylococcales; family Staphylococcaceae; genus Macrococcoides; species Macrococcoides equi. The sequence continues at coordinate 29,495 of NZ_CP179732.1, forward strand.
ATAAACATATTCCATTGAACACATGTGAGAAGCAGTGTGAGATGTATAAGTATCTTCGATTAAACCGTCGTTCGATATGACTAATACTTCTCCCGGCTCAATATCTCTAATATAATCTGCACCAATTGCTGTAAACGCACACGTTTCACTTGCTACGCAATATGCACCATCTACTTTACCTAACATTAATGGACGTACGCCATTACTATCTCGAGCTACAAACATTTGTTCAGGATGTAATACTACAAATGAAAAAGCACCTTTAATTTGATTCAGGGCAGCTTTAAAGTTTGCTAATTTATTATTCGACTTAGCTTTTAATAATAAATGACCTAAAACTTCTGAATCACTAGAAGTCTGAAAAATTGCCCCTTCAGCTTCCAATGCTAATTTAATCTGTTCAGCATTTGTTAAATTACCATTATGTGCTAAACCAATATCACCTTTTGAGTGTTTAAAGATAAATGGTTGAACATTTGATAATTCAGATGCACCAGTTGTAGCATATCGTACATGACCGATAGCATGGTTAAAATCACTTAATGAACTTAGTTTGACTTGACTAATTGCCTCAGGTAAAAGCCCCATGCCACGTGCACCATAAATATTTGACTCGTCAGAACATACTATACCAGCACCTTCCTGTCCACGGTGCTGTAAAGAATGTAGCGCCATATAAGTGAGGTCAGCGGCATTTGGGTGACCCCAAATACCGAAAACACCACATTCTTCATTTAGGCCTCTGATGTCATACATTTTTCAATAGCCCCTTTCCAAGACTGAGCAATATTTTCTACAGATTCAGAAATTTCGCCTTGGTTTGTTTTTAATGTAAATGATCGACCGCCAAAAGTACCGATTTCTATTGCATTCTCAGGTACGAAACCTTCTTTAGCGATTACGATATAATTACCTTGAGTTTCAGCAAAAATTTCAGCATTTGTTGCATCAACAGAGGCTTCTATACCTGTATTAAAGTATGCAGCAATCTGAGCAAGTTTAATTGCTAAGCCGCCTTTACCAACAGCTTGAACATGTGATAATTTTCCATCAATAATATTTTTACGAATTGTTTCGCCGCGTTTAACTTCATCATCTAAATTAATTGATGTCGTTACGTGAGAAACCTCATTAAATAATAATTTTTCGATTTGTGATCCACCAAAATCGTTATTTAAAGCACCAATTAAGTAAACCTTTTCGCCATTTTGTGGTTTGAAATCATTTAAATAATCTACATTTTCAATTAAACCAACCATGCCTACAACTGGTGTAGGGAAGATTGCATCACCTTTAGTTTCATTGTATAAAGATACGTTCCCAGAAACTACTGGTGTATTAAGTACAGCACATGCTTCGGCCATTCCACGTGTTGAATCTGCAAGTTGCTGATAAATTTCCGGCTTTTCAGGATTTCCGTAATTTAAGCAATCAGTCATTGCAAGTGGTAAACTACCTACAGCAATTAAATTGCGATATGCCTCGGCAACAACCATCTTACCGCCTTCGTAAGGATTGTTAAATACATAACGTGCTTCACCATCAATTGTAGAAGCAATTGCTTTTTTAGTTCCTTCCACACGTGTTACACCAGCAGAAAGACCAGGTTTAATAATCGTGTTAGCTCCAACTTGCTGATCATATTGTGAATATGCCCAAGTTTTTGATGCGATTGTAGGATGATTTAAAAGCTTAGTAAAGACGTCTTGAGCGTTAATAGAGTCATAGTTGTGATTAACATCTTTATATTCGGCTTGTTTACCTTCTAATACATATACTGGTGCTTCATCTGATAAAGGTTGTACTGGAATATCAGCATATATTTCACCTTCATAACTTAATACGAAACGATCAGTATCTGTAACTTCACCGATTACCGCTGCATCAAGCTCATGATGTTCGAATAAATCTAAGAACTTTTGCTCAGTACCTTTTTCTACTACTAATAACATACGTTCCTGCGTTTCAGATAACATCATCTCATATGGAGAGATACCTTCTTCACGTGTCGGTACCTTCTCTAAATGTAAGTGAATCCCTGACTCACCTTTTGCAGCCATCTCCGAACTTGAAGATGTAAGTCCTGCTGCACCCATATCTTGAATACCTACTAATTCAGGATAAGTAATCGCTTTAAGTGTTGCTTCCATTAATTTTTTACCGACAAAAGGGTCACCAATTTGTACTGATGGACGTTTTGCTTCACTTTCTTCACTTAATTCTTCAGAAGCAAATGTAGCTCCGTGAATACCATCACGACCTGTTTTTAAACCAACATATATCACCGGGTTTCCTGCACCTTTGGCAGTACCTTTTTGAATTTTATCGTGATCAATCACACCTACGCACATTGCGTTAACAAGTGGATTTCCGTCATATCTAGAATCAAATTCGATTTCTCCAGCTACTGCAGGAATACCGATACAGTTCCCGTATCCACCAATACCTGCTACAACACCACTAAATAAACGTTTGTTTTGTTTTTCTGTTAGTTCACCAAAACGTAATGAGTTTAATAATTGTACTGGACGTGCACCAATAGAAACGATGTCACGAATGATACCTCCGACACCAGTAGCAGCACCTTGATAAGGTTCTATTGCAGATGGATGATTGTGTGATTCCACTTTAAATACAACAGCTTGGTTGTCGCCAATATCAACGACTCCAGCGCCTTCACCAGGACCCATTAATACACGCTCACCAGTTACAGGGAATTGCTTTAAAAATGGCTTAGAATGCTTGTATGAGCAATGCTCACTCCACATTACAGAGAAGATACCAATCTCTGTATAGTTTGGCATGCGCCCTAGAATTTCAACAACTTTATCATATTCAGAATCACTTAAACCCATTTCAGCATATAATTTATTATCTTTAATCTCTTGTTCATTCGGCTCTAAAAATTTAACCATTCTTATTTCCCCCAACTTTCTAGAATTGACTGGAATAATTTCACACCGTCATCTGTACCCAGTAATGATTCCATAGCACGCTCTGGATGAGGCATCATACCACATACGTTTCCAGCTTTATTCACAATACCAGCGATGTCTTCTATAGAACCGTTAGGATTGTTTTTATATGTTAAGATAATTTGATTATTATCTTGTAATTCTTTTAATGTTTCAGGAGAACAGTAATAATTTCCTTCACCATGTGCAATTGGATAGATTACTGATTCTTGATCATCGTATTTATGAGTGAACTTAGTATCATTATTTACAATCGTTAATGGTTCATTCTGACAAATAAATTTATGACTTGTGTTATGCATCAATGCACCAGGTAACAAGCCAATTTCCGTTAATATTTGGAAACCATTACATACACCTAATACCGGACGACCTTCTTCTGCTAATCGTTTAACTTCTGGTACAATCGGTGCAACACGCGCCATTGCGCCGCAACGCAGATAATCACCAAATGAGAAACCACCAGGTATTAATACGCCATCAAATCCTTCAAGAGAAGTTTCACGATAGTCAACATACTCCGCTTCAAATCCTGTGTTTAGAGCTGCATTGAACATGTCTCTATCACAGTTTGATCCTGGAAATTCAATCACAGCAAATTTCATTATTTTGTCTCCTTGTCTTCAATGATTTTATAGCTGTACTCCTCGATTACTGTATTCGCAAATAATTTTTCACTTAAAGTATTTACAACATTTGCAACAGCTTGTTCACTTGCTTCATCTACAGTCATATAAAGTACTTTACCAACGCGAATATCATTAACCTGTTTGTAGCCAAGATCATGTACTGCACGTGTTAAAGCTTGTCCTTGAGTATCTAACACCTGTGGTTGTAATGTGATGTGTAATTCGATTTTAGTCATGATTATAATTCCTCCAGTTTATTATAAAATTTAGTATAAGTATCAATTAATGAGCCAGTTTCATTGCGGTAAACATCTTTATCAAAATTTTCATTTGTTTCTTTATCCCATATACGGCAAGTATCTGGTGAAATTTCATCAGCTAATAAAATTTTACCTGTATGATCTTTACCAAACTCAATTTTAAAGTCAACAAGTTGTAAATTCATTTCATTCATGATTTTGATTAAAGTATCATTGACGATTAATGCCTGACGTTTTAATTCTGCAATATCCTCATCATTTGCCAAGCCAAGTAATTTCACATGATCATCAGAAATAAATGGATCGTTTAATTCATCTTTTTTGTAGTAGAACTCAACCAATGGAGCGTTAAATACTTGTCCATTATCAAAACCTAAACGTTTAACGATTGAACCTGCTGCGACATTACGTACAACTACTTCTAACGGAATGATTGTAACTTTTTTCACTGATTGTTCAGTCTCACTAAGCTTTTCAATAAAATGAGATGGAACACCTTCCTGAGCAAGTCTTTCAAAAAAATAACTCGTGATTAAATTATTTAATCGTCCTTTACCTTCCATCTTATCTTTTTTAGCACCATTTCCAGCTGTTACTTCGTCTTTGTATTCAATACGATATACATTATCATCATCTGTACTAAAAACTCTTTTTGCTTTACCTTCATAAACTAAACTCATTTCATCATCTCCTCATATATAGGATAATACGTATCTTCTTTATCGTCTAATAAAAGGGTAATATGTCCCATTTTACGATTGTGTTTTCTCACTTCTTTTCCATACACATGTACATGCCATTCCGGATGACTCGGGAAGTAACTTTCCATAGCATCTAAATCTTGACCAAGCAGGTTATACATTACCGCTTCTTCATGGAGTACAATTTCTTTAGGTAGCGAGTATCCAATGACCGATAAGATATGTGTATCAAATTGTGAATAGTTACATGCCTCAATTGAATAATGTCCTGAATTATGTGGGCGAGGAGCTATCTCATTAACATATAATTGACCATCTTTTGCAATGAAGAATTCCACTGTGAACGTTCCTACAAAATGAATTTTTGAAATAATTTTTTCGACTTCTGCAATTGCCTGTTCACTATATTCATGACTCTTTTTCACAAATGTTTTAAATAATATTTGATTGCGATGCTCATTTTCCTGAACCGGGAAATAACATATTTCTCCTTGAAGATTACGAGATGCTGTGATAGATATCTCACGGTCTAATTCAATCATTTTCTCAGCTACAAGGACTGCATCTTGTATCATAAGATATGCTTCCTCTAATTGTTCAGATGATTTTAAAACAAGCTGACCTTTACCATCGTATCCACCAAAAACCGTTTTTAAAACGATAGGATAACCAAGTTCTTCTATAGCTTCATCTAATGATGCTTTAGAATCAACTTTTTTATATGGTACAACGATTGCTCCACTTGAAGCGATTGCTTCTTTTTCAGATAATCGATTCTGTACAGTACCTACTGTCTGATAACCTTGGGGAACATGATTTTCCGCACAAATTTCTTTTAAGGTCTCTGCATTAATATTTTCAAATTCGTAAGTAATGACATCACTCAGTGCACTTAATTTTTTTAATCCTTCTATATCATTATATGGTGACTCAATAAATTCGTGAGCTACATAGCGTGCAGGACATGCAGGATCTGGATCAAGTATATTCACTTTAAAGCCCATTCTCTGTGCAGATTGTGCCATCATCTTTCCAAGCTGACCGCCACCTACGATTCCGATAGATTGACCAAGTTTAAAATTATTTAAGGTCATTTTGCATCGCCTCAACTTTCTTAACTAATGAAGCTTCGTAACGATCAAGCTTCTCAATTAATGTAGGTTCTTTAATGCTTAACATACGGGCTGCAAGTATACCGGCATTCTTTGCACCTGCTTTACCGATAGCTGTTGTAGCGACCGGAATACCGCCAGGCATTTGGACAATTGATAATAATGAATCCATTCCTTTTAAAGCCTTAGATTCAATTGGAACACCAATTACTGGAACTGTTGTCATCGAAGCAACCATACCTGGTAAATGCGCTGCGCCTCCAGCTCCCGCAATAATAATATCAATACCGTTGTTACGTGCATTTCTTGCAAACTCAACCATTTCTAATGGCGTTCTGTGTGCTGAAACTACTTGCTTGATATAAGAAATATCGAAATATTCTAACATATCGACTGCTTCCTTCATCGTAGTCCAGTCAGAAGAAGATCCCATAATAACTGCTACCTTCACCAATGATCACCCTTTATGAATTATTTGATAAACGCTTTAGAATAAGTGTATATTACTTATATAGCATAACAATTCAAGTATGATTTTTCAATGTAAATTACGAACAATTACATACTTTTTTATAAAATAATAAATTTTTGTTCGTTTTTTTGATTGTTTTTTTGCTATAATAAACTTAATTGTTCGAAAAATTGATGGAGGGGAATTTTTATGACAGCAAAAGTTTTAGATGGGAAAAAAATTGCGACTGACTATCGCGCAGAGTTAGCAAAAGAAGTAGAAGCATTAAAAGGTCAGGGAGTAACACCAAACTTAACAGTTATTCTTGTAGGGAATGATGGAGCTAGTCAAAGTTATGTAAATAACAAAAAGAAATCTGCAGAGAAAATCGGTATGTCCTCAGAAATCATCCATTTAGATGAATCAACGACAGAAGAAACATTATTAAATGAAATCGAAAAACTTAACAATGATTCTAATGTGCATGGTATCCTCGTTCAAGTACCACTACCGAAACAAATTGATGAGACAAAAGTTTTAGAAAAAATCTCACCAGAAAAAGATGTTGATGGATTTAACCCAGTTAATATCGGACGCCTTTATGCAGGAGTAGAAACCTATATTCCTTGTACACCTCTAGGCATTATGGAAATCTTAAAAAATGCGGATATGGATCTAGAAGGAAAAGACGTCGCAGTGATTGGCCGTAGCCATATCGTTGGTCAACCCGTATCTAAATTATTAACAGATGCAAATGCAACAGTAACATTATTACACTCTCGCAGTAAAAACATGAAAGATGTACTTAAACGTTCTGATGTAATTGTCTCTGCTGTTGGTAAACCTGGTTTAGTAACTAAAGAAGATGTTAAGCCAGGAGCAGTTGTTGTCGATGTTGGTAATACTGTTGTTGATGGTAAATTAACAGGAGACGTTAAGTATGATGAAGTAAGTGAAGTAGCAAGTGCAGTTACACCTGTCCCAGGCGGTGTTGGCCCACTGACAATTACAATGGTATTAAACAATACTTTACTTGCTGCAAAACGCATTTCAGGAAAATAAGATATGGTCTGATTAGGTCCAATTCTAATTAAATATCTGTATCATACTTTCAAGGCCCGGAAACTAATTTTCCGGGCCTTTTTATGGTTTAAAAAAATAAAAAAGCTGTCATACTTGACAGCTTGAATCAATTAAATCGTAATACTCATTTTAGGGCCGAATGGTTCGAAATGGACTTGACTGCGATCAATATTCATCTCATTAAACACTTCAAGCATACCTTCCATAAATGCTACTGAACCGCACATATAAATTTCTTCGTTACCATTGATAATGTCAGCTAATTTAGTTTTATTTAAACGGCCAGCTGATTCTGAATAATTAAAATAGAACTGAACATTTTCTTTATTATGATACTTTGTAATTTCAGATTTAAATGGAACTGCATCACGATTATAAGCTGAATGTATAAACTTAATGTCGCGACCTTTCGCAGCTTCAGCTTCTAACATTGCCATAATAGGTGTCATACCAACTCCACCGCTGATTAAAACAATTGACTTGTCAGCAGGTGCTTCTACTGTAAATTCTCCAGCTGGTGCAGATAATAATATTTCATCTCCAACTTTAATATGATCATGTAAATAGTTAGAAACAAGACCTTTTTCTGTACCCGCAACATCACGTTTTACTGCAAATTTAATACCAATAGTTGTGTCTACTGAGCAAATTGAATAATGGCGCAGTGAATCATTTTCTTCATCTTCTGGATGTACTTTAACAGTAATATATTGTCCTGCTTTAATCGATTTCACTTTAACTTTATCACTTTGAACTGTGAATGACTTTACTTCAGTTGATTCTTGTTTAATATCTACCACTTTAAAAGGTACAAAATCCTGCCAGTCTGCTTCATCATATAATGCTGCTTCCATTTGGATGAATACATCCGCAATAACACCATATGTTTTTGTCCAGGCATCGATAATTTCCGGTGTCGCTGCATCTCCTAAAACATGACCAATTGCCCAGATTAAATTTTCTCCAACTATCGGATATTGTTCAGGTTTAATTTCTAATGCTCTATGTTTATGGGCGATTTGATTTACATTTGGAATAATAGCTTCTAAATGATCAATATGTTTTGCAGCAGCAATCACAGTTTGTGCCAATGCTGTTTGCTGACGACCTAATTTTTGATTTGTTTTATTAAAGACATTTAATAATTCAGGATGTTGTTCAAACATATGCTTATAAAAAGCAGACGTAATTGCTTCGCCATGTTCTTCTAAGACCGGAATTGTAGCTTTTACTATACTCTTTGTTTCTTCTGTTAACATTTTTGTTCCCCCTAAAAGTTGTATCTAAAATACATGTTTAACTTTCTATATTCATACTACAACTTCATGACTAAAAACACAACTATAATCATTTAAAATGTTCATTATTTATTAAAATAATAAATATTTATTTTTATAAAATTAGTCTATAATGAACTCATGAGGAGAGGATGTTCATGAAGCTTACATTATATTCAGATTACTCATTGCGTGTGCTTATGTATCTTGCACGAACTGATAATCGAACTCAAATAGATGAAATCGCAAAATTTTATAATATTTCTAAAAACCATCTTACCAAAGTCGTAAATAATTTAGCTTCTCTTGGCTATATTGAAACGACACGTGGACGTGGGGGAGGTATCGCTTTAAAATTACCCCCGGAAGAAATCAATATTGGTAAACTCATCCGAAAAACTGAGGAGCATTTTAATATCGTTGAATGTTTTGATAGAGAAACCAACACATGCCCTATTATCGATCATTGTGGCCTCATGTCAGTGCTTGGTGAAGCATTACATGCTTATCTAAAAGTTCTGGATAAGTATACGCTGCAAGACATTTTAAATAAAAGAACTTTTGAATTATAAAAAGCATTAGGAAAATTCCTAATGCCTTTTGTATTTATAGATCTATAAATTTGTATAGCCCTAACCAGTATGCAGGAATAATATAAGCTTCACGGAAAGCTTGTTTCTTACCTTCCTGATATTCATTCCACTTTAAACCATCTTTACTTTTAATCCCTACGACAGAAATATCATAACCATAGTCTTTATTAGCTCTATTATAAGCTAGTTTTGTACGTGTTGCATGGTAATCACTTGTCACAACAAGTGCTGATTTAAGATTATTTTCTTTCATCAGTTTTAAAGTTTCAGTGGCATTAGTCCACGTTGAAGTAGCTTTGGTTTCTTTAATAATTGCTTTAGAAGGTACTCCAGCTTCCTCAACAGCTTTAACATTATTTAAACCATTTTTATCTTCAATAGCGGGTGATATCATAACTTTAGGTGCATATTTTTCCTCATAAAATCGACCTGCTTCAGTATAACGTCCACTGTCTCCACCATCAATCATAATAATAACATCACTTTTCTTTGGTTTATCGCCATGATCTACATTATTATAACACCATACACCAATTCCTACTGCGATTATTGCTAGTAATAGTAAAACACTAATAATTCCAATCAACTTTTTTTTCATTGACTATTCCTCCTGTTATCGATTCAACCAAAGTTTTGGATATTGCCATAATTCATGTTCTGCTTTTTTTCTGCCTTTAGTAGTTTCTAAATAACTTTTTCCATTTAATTGAACAGATTTATGATAGAACTCAAATAAAGGATTATTTTTTTCGAATGTTTCAACCAATCGTTTCATCTCATAATCTCTTCCTACAATAATACAATTGTTCATATTATGTTGATGCATAATATCAGCAACATATTCAGAAGATGATTTCATAGATGTACTGTAATATTCAGGGATAACTTGAGATTTATTAATTTTTTCTTCTTTAAGTAATTTTAAACTATTAATGTTACTATTTACAACAAAAGGTGAATAAATTAGTTTGCTTTTAGGGTTTTTATCAAGCTGTTGTTTTGCTTCCTGTAATAATTCTCTATCATTTTCAGGATTATAAACTAAAATACAGTTGCTTGATTTAACATCATCCTTAAGGTTTAAATGTTTAAACTGCTGATGAAATATAGTAAATACGACTGTTGCTGCTAAATAAAGCACTACGGTAATAGTTAATAAAATACTCCAGAACTTCTTCATATAAAACCTACTTTCAATCGTGCTTTGGTTTTATTCAAAAAAAAACTGAAACTTTCATTTCAGTTTTTAATTGGGTTTATTTTTGAATAATTTTTTTAATGGTATCACACACAAATACTACGTCTTCATCAGTCATCAATGATGCTGATGGTAAGCATAGACCTCTTTCAAATAAATCTTTTGCAACATCTTCATCATGTTGATAGTATTTAGTACCTTCAAATACAGGTTGCATATGAAGTGGCTTCCATACAGGACGTGATTCAATATTTTCTGCTGCTAACTTCTCAATTAATTCATTCGGTGTGACACCTAATTTTTGACTATCAATCGTAAGTGCTGTCAACCATCGATTAGACTTAGTTTCAGGTAACTCAGGCATTAATTCAATACCATCAATATCACCAATTTCACGTGCATAAATATCAAATATTTCACGTCGACGTGCAACACGGTCATCTAATACTTCCATTTGTCCGCGTCCGATACCAGCACATACGTTACTTAAACGATAGTTGTATCCAACTACACTATGTTGATAGTGTAGTGCCTGATCACGTGCTTGTGTAGATAAGAAACGTGCTTTCTTTGTCAATGCTTCATCATCAGTCATTAACATACCGCCACCACTTGTCGTAATAATTTTATTACCATTAAATGAGAAGATTGAGAACTTACCAAACGAACCTGATTTCTTACCTTTATATTCTGCACCTAAACTTTCAGCAGAATCTTCAATCACTGGTACGCCGTATGCCTCACATAAAGCTAATAATTCATCAAATTTTGCAGGTTGACCGTATAAGTTAACAATCACTACAGCTTTAGGCAACTTGCCTTCTGCTTTCGCTTCTTTTAATGCTTTTTCTAAGGCTACTGGTGACATGTTCCATGTATCTCTTTCACTATCAATAAATACAGGTGTCGCTTTTTCATAACAAATTGGATTAGCACTCGCTATAAATGTTAATGAAGAACAGAAAACAGTATCTCCTTCTTTAATGTCTAATAACTTTATAGCAAGGTGAATTGCTGAAGTACCTGAATTTAGTGCAGCGCCTGAGTGTCTGCCAACATATTCAGCAACAACTTCTTCAAATTTATCTACATTGGGTCCTAGTGGCGCAACCCAGTTTTGATCAAATGCTTCTTTAACGTATTTTTGTTCATTTTCACCGATATGTGCTATTGATAAGTGTAAACGTTTATTCATTAAGAATGCCCTCTTTCATTTCCTACGTTTTATTTTGTTCCTGTAAATACTGGTACTGTTACGTGACCATCCTGACTGATATCTGCTTGTTTAAATACTTTTAATATCGTCAGATAGATAATGTATAAGTCTAGTATAAAGCTTTGGTGGTCAACATACCAAACATCTAAATCAAATTTTTCTTCCCAGCTAATATTGTTTCTGCCGTTAACCTGTGCCCAACCTGTAATACCGGGTCTGACTTCCATTCTGCGTCTTTGATGTTCATTATATAAAGGTAAATACTGCATGAGTAATGGTCTTGGACCGACTAGACTGATATCACCTTTTAAAACATTAAGCAGTTGAGGTAACTCATCGATACTTAACTTGCGAATAGTTTTACCAAAATCAGTAAGCCTCACTTCATCAGGTAAAAGTTCGCCCTTCTCATCACGTTCGTCTGTCATTGTTCTAAATTTGTAAATTTCAAACGGCTCTCCGTCTTTACCAGGGCGTGTTTGTTTAAATAAAACAGGTGAACCTAATTTCTTTTTAATTAAAACAGCTGAAGTTACAATAACCGGACTAAGTAATACTAATGCAGTACCACTAACTGCAATATCAAAAAGTCTCTTCATTATTTTTCCTCTTTTCTAATCTCTTCATTTATAATGGCAATCTGTTCTTTTTCAGTTTCACTGATTGAATCAATTGGTTTAACGCCACCAATACCATTTGCAATCCCTATCACACGTTTTGGGATATGAATACGGTCAACGATAACGTCACCTTCCTTACCAATAATACCACCGGAAACAATATGTATGCCATTAAAATCCTTCTCACCCTTTATGTCTGTGAAAAAGTTAGAATTATACGATTGGTCGATACCATTTAATAAATCATTTGAGATACGAACATCTAATCTTAATACATTAATATCTTTTAAATGAGCATTTTTAATAAAATCTTTAGAGAAATTACCGATACCCCCGTCTATTGCAAGCGCTCCTTGCTTCAAGCTTGGGATATAGCTATTGTCGATTACTTCGATTGCTGATACCATTGAGCATAACACATCAATTGGTTCATCATGCCATGCTTTAATCTTTTTACTATACTTAGGTAGCATTTGATTTATCATCATTACAAAGTTTTCAACTTTTTCATTATTGCGTCCGTGTAAATAAACATTATAGTTTCTTTCTGTTAAACGGATTGCAAGCTTAATACCAATATTACCTGTTCCTACTATCAAAACGTTTGAATTTTTATCTTTTACTGTTTTATAGATAAGAATATCTGCCGCTTCCATTGCCAGGTCATTCGGCTTCATTTCTCTTAAACGACTTGTTTGAATATTTTGCTGAGCAATTGATACAAAATCAATATCTTGCTTTCGTTCTACATCTACATATATGTATTTAGCATTACCATCAAAAACCTGAATAACCTGCGTTGCGATTTCAGGATTCGCTATTGAAAAACTCATACATTTCTGACCATTAATATATTTATCAGGTAATCGTAAAAAATCTGAGCTATGATTTGATGTTGTTGCAAGAACGATAGAGTCATAACTTTGCACTTTAAATTCGTCTTTAAGTTTTAAGAAATCCATATTTCACCTCATCTTCGATTTACAAACTGACTTTTCTTTTGCCAGGCTGCATGCTTTTCATCTATTTTTCTTCCCCAGTTATTCATATAGAACAGTTTAGCAAATACAAGTAAGATAAATAGATATCCTGAAATTCTAAGACGTGAACCCGTTCCAAGGTTGTCATTTGTAATTCCGATAAATAAGAACCAGATAAGACTTTGTGTTAACAACATCTTATCAAGATATTCCAATGATTTTCGATTTTTATAGATATAGAAGAAAATGATTGTCATAGGAATTGATTCAGTAAGAAATAATACAAGTGTACTAAATCCTCTGACCTGAAAAGGTAAAGGTCCTAATGCATTACTGATTAAGCTGTAGGTATAACTAAATAAAAAGAATATATAATTAGGTTGATCTAAAGAAATATTTAACTGACTTCCTCCTGCAAAAAATTCCTGCCCATTCTTTCTGTAATTTAAAGCATCGGCTAAACTTAATCCTACAAATGGTAGCTGAAAATCCTTGAGTAGTGTGTAATATATACCAAGTAGTACTAAAACCGAAATAACAACAAATCCAACATTTGTTGATTTATTTTTTCTGTTAAAAAACATAAATAAACCAGCTGCGCCAAAAAATGATGCCGCTGCGTAATCTCTGTAACTGAATAAAAGATACATTGAAATAAAAATAGGTATAATTAAAAAGATTTTGAATGGATGATTTGATTTTAAAAATATTGCGAATAACCATATTGTTAATAAGAAAAAGTCAAATATCCATATATCACGAATGATCGAAATTGTTGATACATAGACAAAACTAATAAATAACAACATCATACTTAAAAATAAGCTATATAAATTCATCACATGACGGCTACCGACAAGTGTTCTTATCAGTAAGTAAGTAATTACTGCAAATAAAATGACGCCTAAAAAGTTAAACATCTTTAGATAAAAAACATATTCTGTATTAAAGAGCTTTAAAACATAGCCTAATACAAGAACATGCACTGAAGTAAGAATAGCGTTACCGCCATTCTTAATTTCAAGTGCATTTTCTAAGTAGAATACCCCATCATCACTACCACCTAAGATAGGTAAGGCCAGACCATGATATCCAGTTGCTAAGCTCACATAATACAAAGCGATGGTTATTAAAAACATCACAGTAATAAACGCTATAAAAACAAAAGCTGTGCGTAACTGATTTTTTTCCATTGCTTGTACTCCTAGTTTACATATTTATTGGATACATTAAAATTTTTTGTTTGCTTCTCCAATTACTAAGGCTTTAACATCCTCATCAGACATTGACAATAGTCGGTCAATATCAGCCATTAATGCATCATAATCTTTAGGCACTGCTTTACCAACATAAATCTTTTCATGTACCTGATCATCTGAAACTTCATTTTCATTGAGCAATTCTTCGTACATTTTTTCACCTGGTCTTAATCCAGTAAATTCTATACCGATGTCTTCGATAGAATAACCTGCAAGTTCAATAACATTTTTTGCTAAATCCACGATTTTAACAGGCTCTCCCATATCGAGTACAAATACTTCTCCACCTTTTGCAAGAACACCGGCCTGAATAACTAATCGACTCGCTTCAGGAATCGTCATAAAGTAACGTGTGATATCTGGATGAGTAACAGTTACTGGTCCACCTTTTTCAATTTGTTTCTTAAATAAAGGAATAACTGATCCACGGCTACCAAGTACATTACCAAATCGAACAGCAACAAATTTTGTTTCAGAACGCTTATCCAGATTTTGTACAACCATTTCTGCCCATCGTTTTGTTGCTCCCATAATATTTGGAGGATTAACTGCCTTATCTGTAGATACCATTACAAATGTTTTTACACCAAAAGCATCACTTGCTTCAGCAATATTTTTTGTACCAAAAATATTATTTTTAATTGCTTCTTTCGGATTACCTTCCATTAAAGGTACATGTTTATGTGCAGCAGCATGGAAAACAACATCTGGACGATATTTTTCTACAATACTGAACATTCTGTCTCTATCTTGTATATCAGCAATAACTGGAATAAAGTTAATATGTCCATCTTTAAAGCGATTTTTCATTTCCATCGTAATGTTATAGATACTGTTCTCACCGTGACCTAATAATAATACGCGTTTTGGTCCAAAACTTGATGCCTGACGAACGATTTCTGAACCAATAGAACCACCGGCTCCAGTTATTAATATTGTTTTGTTATTAATGACATCACGAATACCTCCAGCATCTAAGCGAACTGGATCGCGGCCTAGTAAATCTTCTAAATCTATATTTTTTAAATGAGATACTTCTTTTTTACCAGTTAATACATCGTCAATGTTCGGCATAATTTGAACTTTTACACCTGATTCAATACAAATATCATATAATTCTTTCAGTTTGTATTGTGCTAATGATGGAATGGCTAAAATAACTTTATCAATCGCATATTTATCGATAGATTCTCTTAAGTCATTTCTAGAACCCATTACTTTAACACCATTGATTACTTGCTTATATTTGTTAACATCATCGTCAAGAAATAACACTGGCTTCATCTTCATAGAAGGTACATTTTCCATTTGACGTGCAAGCGTCGTTCCTCCACGTCCGGCTCCAAAAATTAAAACACGTTCAAAACCTTCTTTACTCTCATGATCTTTATTGAAAACTCTGAAGAATATTCTTGTCGCCCCGATAAAAACAATTAAACATAGCCAAATAATAATCACTGCACCAAATATAATATTATTTGTTTCTTTCATTAATGTTAAAACTATATAAGTAAGTACAGTTCCTGTAAAAACAGCTAATGTGACCGCATAGACAATTGAAATCAGCTCTTTAACACTCGCATATATCCATAAACGATTGAAAAGATTAAACAGGAATGCAAACAATAGATAAGCTAATAAAATTGTGATACCCGTTACTACAAAATAAGTGTTTGGTTCTGGACTTGATCCCTTGACGATAAACCATGCCAAAATTACTGAACCCAAAACAATTAATGTATCTACTAATACGAGTAGTAACGTTTTGAAATTCTTATGCATACAAAAAACCCTCTCTATAACAAATTATTGATAAACGTAATATTTATCTGTATCATACTCATCATTGTTAAAGACGATGCCTAACAATTTAGAGTGTTCACTTACAGTTAATAAATCGCGCGCTTCTTTTACGTTCGCTTTATTATTTTCTTGTTTATCAATAACTAATACCATGCCGTCAACTTTTGCAGATAAAATTTGTGAATCAGTTACAGATAAAACTGGAGGACTGTCAAAGATAATTAAATCATAGTACGTACAAAGCTCATCTAACATAATATCTAAATTTTTAGAGTTTAATAATTCTGAAGGGTTTGGTGGCACTGGTCCTGCAGACATAATATCTAAGTTTTCGACTTCAGTCGGTTGAATCGTTTGCTTTAAAGTACTTTGTTCTGTCAGGTAAGTTGAAAGACCCACAGCATTTTTCACACCAAAAGTGTTATGCACCGTAGGTTTACGCATATCTGCATCAATAAATAGTACTTTAGTATTATTTTGAGCAAATACACACGCAAGGTTTGCTGAAACTGTAGATTTTCCTTCTTGCTGAACAGATGAAGTTACTAATAATTTTTGTAATTGACTACCTGGTGTCGAAAATGAAATATTCGTTCTTAAAGTTCTGAACTGTTCAGATACCGGAGATTTTGGATCATCTAACGTAATTAACTTTCTAGCTTTTTCAGTTCTATTTTTAATTTTACTTTTACTCTTTTTGAACATGTTATTACTCCTTTTAGTAATTATTTAATGTATGGAATGTTACCGATAACAGAAACGCCAATTTCACGTTCAACTTGTTCAGATGTTTTAAGTGATACATCCATTAAAGCTTTAGCTAATACATAGAATAAACTTAATAAAAGTCCTAAAGCTGCACCAATACCGATATTAATTAATGGTGTTGGTTCAACAGGTTCAGCATTACGAATAACACGTGCTTTCGAAGCTACTTTTAAGTTATTTAAATCTAAAGAGTTCTTTTCAACCATTGTCTTAGTAATTTCATTAGCAATATCTACTGCACGTTTTTGTGATGGGTTTTCAACTGTAATCGTTAAAAGCGTTGAATTTTGAACAGCTGTAGCATCAATATCTTTTGCCAGATCTTCTGGTAAAACGTTTAAGTTAAGTTTATCGATGACTGGTAATAATGTATCAGGAAGCTTTGCAATACTTGCGTATGTTGTAATCGATTGCAAGTTAGTCTGTAAGTCTACAGCATCGTTACTTTTACTTGTTCTAGTTTCCTGGTTAACTAATAAAGTTGCCTCGGATTTATAAATAGGAGTGAGTAAAAAATAAGAAATCGCAGCTGCAATCAGTGCAAATAATATTGTAGTACCTAAAATAAATTTCCAGCCTTTCTTAAGTGCCTCCAAAATCTGAGTAAAATTCATGGTATCCTGCATTTTGTTACCTCCAAAAAAGTTCTAATTAATTTTATTATTAATTTATTTTACCATAACAATTTTAGGTTTTTGCTACATTTTAGAAATTTTGTTTTTTAAATTACTATTTTTAAACGAATTTACGCAAACTTTAACTCAAATTTACAATTGTCATCTAAATAAAATGTTCCTAAGATGCGTGTTCTAATTTATTTTCGTTTTCTACAAGTCTATTTAAGTAACGATTTGAGACTATAAACACGATCACTGCCATTGTAAATTCAGATATTAAAGTTGCATATATCGCCCCTTCTACTTTAAAAATTGGAATCAAAATTATATTTGCAACTAAATTTAAAATGGCGATTATTGCATTTATACGCATCATCTTATACACCATATGCTGAGTAGAGAGAATCGTCCCATTGACTGCTGTAGCAAATTTAAATAAGATTGCCAGACTTAATAGCTGTAAATAATATACTGAATCTAAATACTTCTCTCCTGCCGTAAATAAAATTAAATATTTTGCTGTTAACCAGATGAATGCTATTCCTATTACACCCAATATAAATAAAATGATAGAACTTCTACGGTTAAAACGTTTTAACTGTTTTGGATCATGGGTTGCCCACACGTGAATGCGAGTATAGAAAATTCTTCTGAAAATTAAATCAGGAAACATAAAAGCAAGTTGAATGATTGCAAACGCTGCATTATATTCCCCTACAGCAACTTTACCTACTAAAAACGATAACAGTAAAACATTACTTTGATAATAGATAAAATAAAATATTCCAATCAGACCAAAAGGATAAGTCTCCTTAAAAGTCTCTGAGATTGTAGCATCCTTTGGTATTACTGCATTTTGTAAAACAGGAACTTTAACTTCCTGAGTAAAAAGTTTTCGTACAATGCGCCAAAAAGGAATAACTGCTAATAACGATAACATGACAAGATACCATCCAAGTGCAATAACATCTTTAAACGTCAAAACAGCGAGCACGGCTGCAAAGAAACGAACAAAATAAAGAAGAAAGTTGCTTAAAGCTACTGCTCTAAAATTCTCTTCAATTTGATTGACAGAGTTATTTATAGAATAGATGCCTTGTAAAAAAATATTCGGCACTATTAACAATAAAAAATATTTCGTTTCAAAATCATACATTGGTGAAAAAACAACTGCTAAAAGGAGTAGCAATGTTACAGTAAAACTGATCGTGAATAGAGAAATACATGCATTCACATAACGATATGCACGTCTTCCTTCTACTGCAAAACTCTTAACAATAAAATCAGCAACCCCAAATCCAATAACTACTGATAAAATATTAATAAATGTTAATCCGATACCAAATATACCATAATCTGATTTTTCGAGATTACGAGCTAACAGAATGTTCATTAGAAGACCCATGATAGCACCCATACCAGTACCTAAAAACATCCAAACGAAGTTCATTTTTTTCATCTAGATTAAACTCCAATCAATATGTCAGCCTAAATAAGCTTGTTCATAATCTTTCATTACTGAGTCTAGTGTGAAAGACTCAACTTTTTGCTTACTTTTTTCACCCATCGATTTGCGTAGTTCATCGTTATTTAAAACTTCCGCAAAAGCATAGATTAAACTTGCATCATTGCCTTTTTCAACGACGAATCCATTTTCATTATCATCTACTAAGTCTACGATGCCTCGAGTATCTGCTACAACACATGGTAATCCTTGAGCCATACCTTCCATGATACTTTTTGGAAGACCTTCACGATGACTAAGTAGTGTCATTACGTCTGAAATCTGCAGTAAATTCGGTACATCTTTTCTAAACCCAAGAAAATGTACATCTTTCAAGGCATTTTCTGCACTATACTCCTCATATTGTTCAAGATTTGGTCCAATACCTGCAAATAGTAAAACAGCATCAGGGACTTGTTCTTTTATCTTCTTCCAGTTTCTTAATAAGAATATTTGATTTTTATTATCATTCATTTCAGCCACAAAGATAATAACCTTATCACTCACCTTTAATCCTAGGTCATTTCTTAAACTTAACTTCTCAGAATCAGTTAACTTAGGATGATCTATTTCAACACCGACACCTTTAATGTGTACCAGATTTTCATCAGTGAACCCTAGTTTTCTGGCAGTCACTGTATCTTCTTTATTAGTTGTTATGAGTAAATCCGTCTTTGCTGCAGTTAACTTTTCTAAAGGAAAATAAAGTAGCCAGTTTTTTAATGGTGCATCTTTGAAAAAATGAAAACCATGTGCTGTGTAGATTAATTTACCCTGCATATCTTTTGGTTTTGCCAATCGTGTTAAAAATGCTGCAATAGGCGTATGGACATGAACGATATCAAAATCTTCATTTTCCATCGTATTTTTTAGAATTTTTAAGCTTTCTAAATTATCTTTCGATAAAGGATTACGATTGATCGGTACTTTTATAGTATGAATACCAAGTGCATCCAGTTGTTCTTTATGTCCACCGTAATCTTCATTGGCTATTGCATAAACTTCATAGCCCTTATCCATCAACATTTTCATATAAGGTGTATGGAAAGAAGTAAAATGTCTAAAAACATTTGCTGAAAATAAAACTTTCTTCATTATTATCCCTCATTTATAATCATATTCAATATATGTATTATTTGTTTTTAATTTTCCTATATAACGGTAATACAATACTAAACAATTTTAATGTATTTTTTATACCAATGCTACTTATAAGAAAGTTGATTCGCTTCGTCAAATTAGAAAAAGCATATTGTCGTAAATTTTCATGTTGTTTTAATACAGTAGCTAGCTGTATTCGTTCATTACGTGATAACATCGAACCATAAATAAAAGCTGTAAAATATTTATTAGATATATTACATTTTAAGTTAAATTCAGCTTTTTCACTTAGTTTAATATTATGTTTGTTCATCAGCTCATCTACGATTTGAGGTGCATATAATGGGTCAACAATATTTTTATAACTCGTTGTCCCTGTAATTTGTCCTGCTCGTTGCTGACGGTATTCTAATACCGCTTCATCGAAATAAGCAATTTTGTTTGCTAAAGCGAATATGATTGGTGTCCACATCATATCTTCATAGTTTCTGTTTTTGATAAAATAAATTTCTTTATGCTTAACAAGAGACGTTTTAACAAACATTGGCCATACATACCAGCTAAACATTACTTCTTTCTCTAATATCATTTCTAATGCTTCCTTACCTGTTAAACCATCAAAATCCTCTGGTTTAAAAGGACGTTTAACTCTAACATGTTGATCATCCAGCATATAAAAATAATTAAAGTCGAATAATACAACATCAGGATGATTATTCTCTTCAATAAAGTTGAAAATATCTTTAAAAAATTTTCGGGAATAAAAGTCATCTGAATCCAGTAGCACTAGATATTCTCCTTGCGCTGCCTGTATACCCGTATTTCTAGCAGATGCAATACCGCCGTTTTGTTGAGAAATAATTTTGATATTTGAATGTTTCTTTTGATAATCTTGAGCTATAACTAACGAATTGTCTGGTGATTCATCATTAACAATGATAATTTCATAGTTGCTTTCATCTATATCCTGTTTAATTATACCCTCAATACATTCAGGTAAATATTTTTCAACATTATAAACCGGCATCACTATACTTAACTTCATTATGTTTCTCCTTATTTAATTATTTTAGCTGGTACACCTACCGCAATAGCATGAGATTTTATATCATTAATAACACTTGCACCACTTCCAATCGTCACCCAATCACCAATACTTACTACTGGATTGACTACTGCAGAAGCACCGATATGAGTGCCTTCGCCAATCGAGACAGCACCGGTTAAAGTCGCATTCGGTGAGATATGCGCATAATCATTCACAATACAATCATGTTCTACGATTGCTCCACTATTAATAATGACTTGATTGTGAATACGTGCTTCAGCATTAATAATCGCACCTGGCATGACAAGCGTTCCTGTTCCCACTTCAGCACTATTAGAAACGATAGCATGAGGTGACACTAATGTCGCAAACATATCATCACTAAGTTGTTCTCTTTCAATGATAAGCTTGCGTACTTTATTATTTCCAATGCCAAAAAATAATAAGCTGTTAGTTTCTTTTACAATTTCATGAATATGGGTGGTATTACCGTAAATAATATCTTTCTCTTCAAATCTTGAACTAAAGTTATCATCGATGATTCCGGTAATTTTAAATCCAAGTTGCTCAGCGACTTCAGAAACCACCTTTTTATGACCGCTATTTCCGATAATTACTAAATTCATTATTTCTGTTTCCTTTTATGGTTTTCATAAACTGACTTTATAAAAGGAATAAGTTCAGCTTTGTCAAACAGTTTATTCCATTCAAAATGGCTTAAGTCAGGTGTGACAAATTCAAAGGCTTCAAGTTCTGAACGCGTTAAATTGCTAAGATCTGCATTTAACTTAAAAAACTTAGCATTGTTTTCACGCTCAAAATCATTGACCCATTCATAACTTGTCGTTACTACTTTTAAGTTAAGTGCACAATATTCTAGTAATTTTGTTGAAGTTTGTTTATTAAACGGAAATACATCAGGGATAAAGTTCATACCATAACGTGCTTTTGCTGCTGTTAATGGTAATTCTTCATAAGGAACTCTACCTATAAAATGTACATTAGGTAAATCACCATAATCTTTTTTAAGAACCGGATCAGGTGTACCGATTAAAATAATTGATAAGTCACTATTTTGTTTGAACATTTCTAACATTTTATTAAGTTGTCGCGATGGATCCATTGTGCCAACATACACAAAGTCATATTCTTTCTCTACGTCATCCTGAAGAAAATATTGTTTACTAATACCCATGTCACGGTAAATATATGGTTGATTATCTTTGAAATTAAAGACTTGATGCACCTTTTTATTCTGAAAAATACGCCCATCTGGTTTTGCATTTAATAATTTTTTTAAAAAGTCTTTTATTTTTGCATTTTTCCCGACAGTAATTGTATTATACTCGTGAATTAATGCTTGATTATTATTTCGATTACGATCTAGCCCCATTACTTTCCAGACGATATCGTAATTCTCTGTAATTTGACTATTGTCATTTACCACATCAACAATAAATTCACCCGATTCATTTAAATATGTAGCGTATGCTCCAATTTCTGGCATATAGGCCTTTCCTTCATGTAATATCGCTATTTTTATCACACAGAGTTCCTCCAAACTATAGTTTTGAACTTAATTAATTATAGCATCATTTAGTATGATATACATCAGAATACCAATAAATTGGAACTTGTGTTATATTAGAGTACAAGAAATAGAAGGAGGCACTTTATGCTTAACAATCTCAAAAAAGTTTCTGTAATGGTCCTTGCATCAACATTATTCCTTACAGCTTGTGGAGGAGAGAATAAAGAAGATAAAGCAGTTGAAAAAGCTAAAAAAGAAGCTCAGGTTGCTAAAGAAAAGTTAAAAGAAAAAGAAGATGAACTAAAAGCTGAAAAAGAAAAAAATAACAAAACTAAAGAAAAAGAAGAAAAAAGTACTGAAGAAAAGGCGACTACAGAATCTACTCAGACAACTCAAACTGAAAGCACTGAACAAACCCCAGAGGAAATTAAAACTTCTGTAGCAAATCGTGATGAAGCAATTCAAAATGCAGTTGCAACTCGTGATAACGCCTTAAAAGAAGCTTTACTCGAAAGAAACGCAACTTATCAAAAAGCAGATGCGTTACTGAACAGTAGCTCAAATGCAGATGCTGTGAGACAACATGAAGGTATGCGTGCTGAAGCGGATAGAATATATGAAAATAAAGTGATTGAAATTAACCGTAACTATTACGGGCGAGTTAACGAAGCTTACCGACAATTTAAAGGTCAGATGAATGAAGTGATTAATCAAAATTCATAAAAAAACTGAAATAGCTTTGAGCTATTTCAGTTTTTTTATTATAAGTTTTGAATATTACCGTAATTATAATATTGTACTTCTTTAAATGTGTTTGGCACAACATTCTTAGTATCAAAAATCACTTTATCTTTCATCGCTTTAAAATCTTCATCTTTTAAAACTTTAAATTCTGAGTGATCACTTAATACAACTACTAATGAACTACCCTCTAATGCTTTATCAATATCTTTTTCAACCCAGTCAAGCTGTACATGTGGATCAAAAGCTGTAACTTCTAAACCATTTTCTTGTTTTAACATTTCATAAATATCAAATGCTGGTGATTCACGTATATCATCAACATCTCCTTTATAAGTTAAACCAAATACAGTCACTTTATTACCGCCAACTTTAGCTAAAGCTTTCTTAGTATAATTCACTACATATTCAGGCATAGAAACGTTAATGTCACGTGCTAATTTAATTAATTTTGCTTCTTCTGGCGCTTCAGCAATAATGAAGTATGGGTCAACTGCTAAGCAATGGCCACCAACACCAGGACCCGGTGTATGTAAGTTTACACGTGGGTGTTTGTTAGCCATAGCAATCACGTCATGCACATTAATATTTAATTTATTACAAATCTTCGCTAATTCATTTGCTAAAGCGATATTAACGTCGCGATATGTATTTTCCATTAGTTTAGACATTTCTGCTGTTTTAGCTTGTGTTTCAATCATTTCACCTTGTACAAATGTACCGTAAACCTTTTTACCTGCTTCAATACATGCTGGTGTAATTCCACCAATGATACGATTGTTATGAATTAATTCATGCATAATTTGACCTGGTAATACACGCTCAGGACAATGTACTAAGAAAATGTCTTCTCCAATAGCAAAGCCTTTTGATTCAAGATAAGGCTTTACAAAATCATCCATTGTACGAGGCGCGATTGTAGATTCAACTATAACAGTATCACCTTTTTTAAGTAAAGGAACGATACTTTCAACACCAGCCATCACTATAGAATTATCACATGATTTATGTTCATCATCATTGTTTGGTGTTGGTACAGCAATAATATACACATCAGCTTCTTCCGGTTTTGTAGAAGCTCTAAATTTACCACTTGCAATCACTTCATCTAAAGCTTCCTGTAAACCAGGTTCTTCGATATGAATTTGACCGTTGTTAAGTTTATCAACTGCTTCTTGTTTGATATCTACTCCTAAAACGTCTACGCCATGTTTCGCAAACATAATTGAAGTAGGAAGACCAATGTAGCCTAATCCGATTGTTGTTAATTTCAAAATAAACACCTATCCTTTAAGTTACGCTATGCGTATAATTATCATATATTTGACTACCGAATATTATGTAAAAAAATTCGATGGGTTAAATATACTTTTCCAAACTTATGTTACATCATTATTTATAGAATTGCTACAATAATATACTCAATTACTTAATATATAGTGTACCAGCTTTAATCCAGGATTGAGTGGTAGTCTCTTTATGATATATTAATTCAATCTCATATATTTGATTATTTTTTAGTTTGTAACCCTTGCTTAAGTCAACAATATCAATTATTTCTTTAATGCCTTTATTCATTATCACAACACTAATATAATTTTTCCCTTTCGGATTACTATAATTAGAAAATAAAAGGCTGTCTTTAGCTCTTTTTATTTCTGCTTTATATCTCAATTTTTTTGTATCTTTTAAATTAACTTGAGGAATTAATAAATACATCTCCTCATCCAAATCAAAATCTATATTCGTTTCATTTAATATTCCACCATGTTCAGCAATTTTTTGGAAAATGGCATTTCGTTCATAATCGTATAAAGTTCCACTACCATTATCCTCAAAAAAATTAAGGACTGGCCAATACGTATTTATTAAATCTTTATGAAATAAATTGTTCATTCTTATTTCGTGTGGGAGATGCAATAATAAATTTATTGTTTTTCGATCATTTAAGTAATTGAAAAAATCCATTACTTTATCCGTTTCTTTAATGAGTTGATTGTGCCAGTTACCCATTCTTGAATCAATATGAAGAATATCAAGTAATTCTATAAAGTTATCATCATGTAATTCAGTTTTAGTTCTCATTAAGTATTCTTCTGTAGCTTTAACTACTGATTGGTAAGAACAATCTTTCAATTGCTTAAGGTGAATATGTTCGTAAATATCCTGCATTGACATATTTTTCATAAGATATTCTTTAGGGTAATCAAATTTAGCATTAGAGAATATAACACTTCTAAATTGAAGTACATCATCTAATTCATCTTTATACTTTTTCTCAAAAATTTCAGCTATTGGATGATTAAACGTTGTACCAGTTACTTCAAACATATTAGCCGAATATTCCTTATTTACATCGTTTACATTAAATTCAATAAATTCATGATTTATATTAATGTTTTTAATTAGTCTATTGACTATCATTTTGTCATTCTTATAAATTTGCCTAGCTCTTTTATCTTGAATTCCATATATATCTTTCATATAGGTGAAGGTATCAATTCGATTTCCTAATTGTTTAGATAGTGCCAAAGTACACTTTGAATCTAATCCACCTGTTATTCCAATCAACAATTTATTATCAATTTTACTAAGGCTTGTGTTTAAATTTTTAATATGTTTTTTCATTTCCGAAAGTATTTCTTGATATGCATGATGATTTAAGGTTTTGTTTGGAAATATTCTTTCTGTGCCTTTACCAATAGTTAATTTTAACGAAGGAACTAGTTTATACACATCTTCATATCTTGAATAATCAAGTGCATTAATACGTTGATATTTTTTACTTTTGCTAAAAATATCTCCTATAAGTTTGTCATGAGAAGCAACACAACTTAAATCATTTGTATAATAAGGAGATCTAAATCCAGCAGCGTCAGAGAATAACTCTATTAAATTATTTTTGACTTTAATAATAACAAAAGAACCATTAAGCATATTAATATAATGGCTTGAGCTAGTTAACTCTTCACCCAATATTCCTTTTAAGATATGAAATGAAATGTCATTTGGTTTAGTAATATCAAATGCATAACCTAAAATATGCACTGCATCATCCCCAAAAAAATAAGATTCACATTTAATATCTTCCGATATAAATAAACTATAATCATTATTTAACTTAATTTCGATAGGTACATGCTCATTATTAATATTTATATTGCTAACAATGAAAGCTTTGTTTATTTTATATGAATTCAACGTTATGCTCCTTTTTGTTAATTTTCTGTAGAAGTAATCTCTGACACAGTCCTTACTAGAAATTTTGGGAACTTATACTTTAAATTCTGATGTCCTTCATAATGTTGCAAATCTAATGCATACAATTTTTTACGTTTTGTTAACATAGACATATAAGGTCTTAAATGTTTTACATAATGTAAATCCTGATTACCTGCGTGTAAATACAATTTTGTATTTGAATCTAGATTAAGCATCTTCTCTTTCATTTGTTTTTGTACATCTTCAAAATCTTCATCATCATGTAAAATATTATTAAGAATTAAATTTCTAGCTTCTTCATTTATTTCATTTAAATAATCTAATGGAAAATATTGAGGTGCACCAGCAATAATATGGCCTGCTCCTAATTCATTACCAATCAATATTGCACCAGTACCACCTTTAGATGATCCTGCAATAATAAGACTTTCCTCTTGTATTCCATATGTATTCATCGTCTCTTTTATAAGTTTAGTACAATCTTCAAGGTAGTTAGACTTACTATCTGTTCCATAATAATAAGTAGGTATGTTATTTACTTCATCCATAATATAAAGTTTATTACATTTAATATTTAATAATGTTTTAATGTAATTAAATTTGGCATTTTCTCTATATGCTTCTCTTCCACTGAAACCAGAAAGAACTACGATTAAATATGTGGACTTTTCTTCAGGTAAAAACATATATTTAATAGGATGATTGTCCCCAGGATATATTTTTTCTTTCTCCTCTATTAATTTTGCAACACTAATTTGCTTTACTCTTTTAAAAATCTTCATTTTCATCACCCTCTTATGAAAAGAGTGCTAAAGATATATTTATTAATAATAACCTTTAGCACATCATTAAATACTACAACGGAACTATCATGTCGTATCCGTTAATATTAACATTCAATATATTTTCTTTTATTACAAGTTTATTTATTTCTGTTTTTTTAGTTTTAATTGTAGTAATAAATTGAGTTGCATTCCCATTTTGTTTAAATTGTAAATGCTTAGTTAAATTATATTTACTAGGTCCTGTTGCATTTATTGCTTGTATTGGGTCTTTGTTTCCTTCTAAAATTTCAGATTCAATATTTTTTGAAGTTTCAATAATAATAGTTTCTTCATTTCTGCTTAATTCGTATATTGAACTATTAATTGTTTTAATATCTACTTCATGATGCAAATTATAATTTTCAATATAAACATGATTTTCTTTTGAAGAACCTTCATTAATTATTATAAACATTTCAAATTTCTTCAGAAAGACAATTGTTCTATATAAACAAGTGCCATCATTAAAGCCTTTGTTTTTGCCTTTAACAATAAAATAATTATCATGATCAAAATACTTTTCTATCCATATATTTTGTGTATATTTGTTATCTTTTTCTTTCTTATAAAATTTATTTTCTAATTGTAAACTTGAATGTGCTTTTGGAGTTACAATATATCTTCTTACAGGACTTTTAGAATAATCAAATTTAGCTCCATCTTCAATGAAGTCCACCCCATTAATACTTAAAGTAATACTTAAATCGTCTGAATGTTTATGTGTTATCGTACTATAACCACATACAAATGACATATATATCTTTTTATTTAAATTCTGTTTTATAACTGCAATACCAGCTTCTTCATCAACAAAATTTTTATAAATTGGTGTTCTTTCAGGTAAAGAAGTATGTCCTGAGTCACCAATTGCAGGTAACCTTCTATTAGGTTTTAGTAATATATTTAAATAATTGTCAGCGGCTTGCATATGCTTAACAACATCTTCTCCTAATGATTTTTCATGTGCATTCAAGTATTCTTCGATACCAACATACATTCTTAATACCATGTTGTGATATTCCGGAGAGTTTTCTAAATGTCCACCTTTATAACTAAAGCTTTGCCAAAAAGTGTCTACTACTCTATAAAAGCCTTTG
This sequence comes from Macrococcus equi, assembly GCF_047426745.1. Taxonomy (GTDB): domain Bacteria; phylum Bacillota; class Bacilli; order Staphylococcales; family Staphylococcaceae; genus Macrococcoides; species Macrococcoides equi. Next base: position 58,105 of record NZ_CP179732.1, read on the forward strand.
TTGAATAATAGTTCGTCATCCATGACAAAACCAAGCATCATTAATCCTCTATCAACCATAATTCCATGGTTATTTTTTCTATAATTAGTATCATCCATTAAGTATTCAGCATGTTTATATAGCATTTTAAAATACCTGTCAAAGTCAACATGAATTTTTTCCTTGTTTAAGCTGTAAAGTAAATGAACTAATATTTGAGTACGGTTTCCAACTGGATGATCATACCACGTCATATCAGTACTTTTACCATTTTCTACAAAGGTCATCCATGATTCGGTTATTTCTTGAGCCTTTGTTAAATATTTTTTATCTCCAAACTGATCATATGCAGCCAATAATTGACCAACTATTCTTAGGCTTTGAAGGTATAATTGGTAACTTACATGATTTTTGTGGTGAACATATTCCCAGTTAAAATTTTTATCAAAAGAAATTGAATCAAATCCAGGAAATGGAACTATCGTATTTTCTAATGCCAATTTTGCATATTTTAAAGTAGTTTTATTATATTTAGCTAATGGCAATACATCTTCTTCATTGATATTTCTAAAGTGCTGTTGATTTTTTGCATGTGTTAATTCAGCTAATATATTACTTTCTAATTCATCTAACCTTTTTATTATATCTTTATTATTACTAAACAATAAAATTCCTCCCTTATGAAATAAAATTATGAATCATTCTAAGAGTCTGATCCTTTGGCAGAGGATTATGTCCTTCTTTTGGATGCTTATAAAAATAAAATTCAATATTTGTATCTTGTATTCCTTTGTATTTTGCAATATTTTTCATAAACGGCTCAGCATGACCCTTCATATCAGTTATACATGCTCTATTTTGCATATAAAGAATCTTAGGAGTATTTCTATATTTAGAAAAAGCTTGAGTTAAACTTAATCTATAAGCATATTTCTCTTTTACTTCGTCCATTGTTAAGTTGGTATAAACTTTTTCCAATAGTTTATTCACTGCAGCTTCATGATAATTTAATACATAAGTTTGTGGATTGTTAACGATAACTTTTGTTCCTTTGATAAGTGTTCCTAAATAAATTGACATATAGCCTCCAGCTGATGAACCATAAAAAGTTGTATTTTCTTTATTATAGTTTAAACACTCTGTCAACTTATCAATTATTATAGCAATTTTTTCTAAGGCAAAAGAATCTGTGGTACCCTGTCCCCAACCAATCTTTAATCCGTTTCCATGTAGGGTAGGATCATCTATAAATAAACAACTCGCCCTAAAATCAGCCTTCCATGAAGATCTTTGAAATAATGGTGGTAATTTTTTTGATGGATCTATAGCTCCATTGCTAAAACAAATAATATTTTCGTATTTATCATTATATTTTAAATGAAAATAATATTTGAGATTCTCATGTATTACGCATAAATCATCATTAAATCCATTTTCAAATGAATAATTATCTAATTCTTCAAAATTTAATTCAAGCATTCGCTTCACCCCTTATAATTAACCTCTTTTTTAAGTCTTTCTATAGTTTCATTTAATTCAATATCCTGAGGTCGTTTTATTCCGTCATATAAACCATATATATCCAAGAATCTAGTAATTGCCTGATGACGTTCTTCCGGTTTAATACGATCAAAACGAACCATATACCATCCTTTAATATAGAAATTAAATCGTTCAGTCATATAAGCGTCTAACAGTTTGTGTTTCTTTAAGAAAGGTATACGTTCTGTTTCAAGTTTATAATATTTATCGAAGAATTTTGCACCAATTGTGTTTGTAACTGAACCTGAAACTGAAGCATAATACATATGAATAAATGCATTCAATCCTTGAATCTTATTTGAATAAAGTGTTAACTCTTGGAAAAACATTGTATCCTGACCCGCTGCACCTTCGACCATTTTAATATTATTTTTCTCTATAATCGCTTTTTTCACGATAAGTGCCTGAATACTTTGAGCACGCAATCCTGATTCTTTCATGAACTTATGTGTGTCTTCAATTAATAAGTTATTTTGATTATATTTCTTGATAGTATTTGCGAAATTAAACGTAGATTTTCTTACATTATCTTCTTTCATAATATTTCCCACAACTAAATCCAAACTCGCATCACTCATCAATCTATCAAATAACTTACCATACCCATCACCCATCGCCTCATTATCAGGGTCAAGATAAGTTATATATGGCGTGGTAGCTAGTTCAATACCAACGTTACGTGGACGCGAAGCAGAACCAGATCCTTGATCAAATTCTTTATATACAATGTGGTTTGGATAACGTCTACGAATTCGATTAATAATTTTAATTGTTTCCTCATCCGTACTACCATCATTAACAAATATGATTTCCATCTTATTAAAGATACTTGAACGTCTAAGACTCGCAAAGCATTTATCTTCCAAATACACCCCATTGTTATGAATAGGTACAATCACACTTAACTTTTTAGATGACTTTGGTGCACGACGATTATTTTCCAGCTCAATATCATCCGCTAAATAACCATTTGTCATTTCGTTTAGTTTAGCGATATCATCTATCTTTGCAATTTTAAACATTGAAACAGATTGATCTTTCATTTCATTTATTAAATTGTGAACTTCCCCATTGCCTTTCTTTGTAACAAAATCAACATCAATATATTTAAAAGGCGTTAACAAATCTTCCAGATAATATTCGCCGTATACATTTTGTTTACTCATAAATGCTAAATAATCATATTGTGCTAAATCAGTGTTAGCTAGTTCGGCTTGATTGATTAAAGTTTTATCAACATATAGTTGGTGTTTAAAGCTTTCTCGAACTTCATCACTGCCATCAAGATTAACGACAAGAATACGATTCTGCTCTTGCATTAAAGGTGTCCCTAATACAATGTTTTCAATATATGAGAAACGATGATATGTTGTATGTTCTCTAAATACATTACGGATTGCCTTGCCTTGAAATTCACGTAAATCTAATTCGGTGTAATTATTCACAATAGGTCCTACATCTGCATGATTATTAATCATAAATACGTTAGGAAATTGGTTATTAACACCTACACTATAGTTTGACAGTAATAAAATACCAAAGGCCTGCAATTCAAAAATTCGGTTCGCAAACATCGTTTCACTATATTTAACCGAATTTAAATTGATTGACCAGCGATATAATTTGTGCGTATTCATTAAATCTTCATGATTCATCGGATATGTTAAGTTAGGGATATATTTAGCTGGGAATAAATAACGATCCTTTTTTAAATTTAAGTTTCGGTCAATAATTGTGAATTCTTTCTCAGCATTCTTTAATCCATCTAAGATCATACTCGTTTCTTTATTACGTGTTGGATATTTAGTTAACCAACTTCCAGCAAATATTACTTCATCTTTTACTGATTCAGCAAATTTAGAACGAGTACCTACTGGATTATGGTAATTTGGATTGATACCAAATTGAAGACTATGAACGTTTTGATGTCCACATAACTCAATATATGTAGGAATCATTTCTATCGCACTCGTAAAGACAATATCACAGCGTTCTGCAACATCTTTAAATAAATTGTAGTTTACCGGGTCTTCTTTAGAATAGAATACTGTTTTGATATTTCGCTGCTTGAAATGTCTGATTATATTATATATATCTTGTCTTAAATCACTGTTTGGACTCGCACTACCTTCCCAAGACATATCGATACCACGCCAACTTGTCGCATACATGAAATAATCCGCTTCTATTTCAGATAAACGGTCAATATCATTATGTGATATATATATTAAATTCGACACATCTTTGAATGAATTATATAAAAATTCATCACAAATTATAGCAACTTTTTTATCAGATTTCTTGTAGTATGTACTTGGCTTTATATGCTTTAAATCTGGAAAATTTGATTCAATTTCATTCAAAAATTCTATTTTTGCTTTTTCATCAACTAACTTAAAGTAGTTATGGAATGAGTGGTAATCACTATCATTCAGTAAATGAAATTTAGCTACGTTATAATTAGTTTCCAGCATGTCATAATATGTTTTATAACGTTCGATTTTTGACATTTCTTCAAAATTAACTTCTTCCGCAATTTGATCTTTTTGAATCACTTTATTATCTTCTTTAACCACGCCTAACGTCTCCTCTTCCAAATTTGTCGTTGAATTCTACCTAATTTAGAATTAGCTAGGTTGTTGTATAATTGTTCAACTCGCTCTTTACGTTCTTCAGATTTATAAATCTGTTCTGTTAATGAAATATTTTCATTTATTAATTTCTGCATGATACTTCTTGATGTTTCTCTTTCTTCATCAAATAACCCAAGCAAGTTATTGATTAAACTTGTATTTACATCCAAATTAGGTTTATGGAACTCAACTGACGTAATATTGAATCCGTGTATATGTTCTACTTTAGTGTAATAATACTTATTGAAATGTTGAAAGCGAACCAAATCAAGTTCCGGAAAGACCATCATGATGGTAATAGGTTCATCGCTAAAGTCAACATACTGGCTAAACTGTGATTTTAAATCTGAATCTTTATAACATACATCTGTCGTTAAATCTTTAGCAATGAGCGCTTCATTCATCTTATAGCCATACAGTATGTCATCTTCATAAACAAAACCAATAAACTGCGACTTTTTATAAAGACCCAATGCTATCTTACCTTCTACTTCCAATGCTACACGTGCAGAAAAGGTCCCAGTGTTAAAGAACAATTGATAATCACGTTTAGCGTTTATTTTTTTATTTAATGGAACTACTTCAAAGTGCTCTAAATTTACTTTGACATTCATCGGATCAATACTTGTTAACAGTATAGATGATTTAATTTTTATCCATCCTCTGAGCTCACCATTTTGTTCAATCAAGCCCCAAATCTTGCCATCAATTTTTTCAGTAGTAATAACTTTTATGACCTTTTGATTAAGCTCACTTAAAACACCGATCGCTTCAGATTTATCATCAACTGCAACAATCAAATCATCTTCATTTTCCTGACATAAAATATAGAATGACAAGTCTCTTGACGCATATAATTCTAAAAGTTCCATTATTTATTCTCCTTGTTTTATAAGTTCAATTAAAGCTTTAATATTATTATCCCAAACGAGATGCTTTGTTGTATAGTCTAAACATTGGTCACAATAGTTCTGATATTTATGTTGCTCACTTTTAAATGTCTGTATACTTGTTATGATTTCATCAACTGATGCCTTTTCCTTCGCATATCCAAGCTGATTGTTATTAATCATATCTCTTGCATCATTTCCAATGTTAGTAACGACTGGGACACCTAAACTAATCGAGTCTATTATTTTGCCGGGCAGAATGTTCATAAAAATATCATCTTCAATTAGAAGTGAGAGTGATACATGTCGTGCTTTCATAAATTTAAGACATTCTAATCTAGGCAATACATTGTAGATGGTCACATATTCAAGATTTAAACTTTTCACTTTATCTTTAAATTCATTGGCATGCAGTCCATAAACAATAGCATCAAATTTAATTTCCAGTTCATTCAATCTTTGTGCAATATCAATTAATTCATCAGAATTTTGTGCAAACCCTAGATTACCGGAATAGAATACTGTAAAATCTTTAACTTTATCCACTTGGACAGCCTCTATTTCATCTTTATTTATACTGTTTGGTAGATATAACATGTTCTTTTGTTTATTCTTGATTTTTTTTAATATGTGATTTTTAAAACCTCGATGGTTGTATATAATTTTAGAACTCTTGTTGTACATGTAACGTTCTAAATAATTTAGCACTGGACGGAAGATATTGATCCATTTGACGCCTAAAGCATATATGCTATCTGGCCATAAATCTCTAATATCGATAATAATTTCTGATTTAATTCGTTTTTTAAGAGGCGTTACAGCAAGCGGCATAAATATATTAGGACTTGTTACAATAATTGTGTCATAGTTTTGGTGATTTTTCCTAATAAAATGATAAGTATGCTTCATAATTTCCACATAGTAAATAATTCGTTTAATATGTGAACGCGATTGTTTATCAAGAAGTGTTTTAATTCTTATAACCTGTTTATTATGGTCATTGATAAAATCATCATTCCAATATTCATCTGACTTATACATCGTAGCATTGGGATAAGATGGTTCAGAGGTAAGTACGTCCGACTTGATTCCGTGTTTATTTAATAAAGTAAAAATATTTTTATAACGGTTTGCGCCGCTCCCTATTTCAGGATAAAAGTTTTGAGTAACTAGTAATACTCGGTGCATAGGATAACTCCATTCATTTTATGATCATCATTTATATTTACATAGTCTGCAATATTATTTCTATTATAACAATTAATATGCCATTTTTATAACATTTCATTAAAGTTGTCACCTAAAAAATAATAACCCGTAAATATAATTTACGGGTAAATTGCTATAATTTCTTGTATACTTCTAATAATTTTTTCTGTTCATTATCCCAGTTATAGATTTTTTTGATTTCTTTACATTTCTCACTATATTGACTTCGTAACTTTTCATCTGTAACTAATGTGTTTACAGCATGTGCTATTTGATTAACGTCGTGACTATCAACAGAAATCCCGACACCTTGTTCAACTACTGCTTTCACTTCAGGAAAATTACAGCTTACAACCGGTACATGTGCCATGATATATTCAAACAATTTATTGGAACTAGCAGAATAATGGTTAAAACAAATATTCTGTAACACCTGAAAACCTAAATAAGCTTGTTTAGTATAAGATGGTAATGCTTTAAAGTGGACTTTTTCAACGAATTTAATACGGTCACTTACTGGACTATTTGCTGCCATTTCTTTAAGCTTTTTCTCAAGCTTACCAGCACCTAAAAATACTAATGTTCCTTCTTTAACTTGAGGCATCATCTCTATCAATAATTCCAGACCTCTACCCTTCTGTAGTCCACCTTGATATAATAATATTTTCTCATCTTTGGGCAATCCTAATTCAGCATGTAAATCAACATCTGGTTTCTCTTCGATGTCATACAACTCAGAATAATTATATAGCGTATTCGGATAAAAACCGTATAATTCTTCATTTTTCTTGGCACGCGTATGATTTTCAACAATCATTTCATCTACAAATTTAATCATAAAAGATTCAAATAACTTGATGGTTTTAGGATTATAACCTGTTCTTGAAGTTTGAACCTCATGTGAATCGTACACCAATTTTTTAGGCTTTAATCTGAATTTAGAGCATATAATGCCTTGTGGCAGTGTATTTAAATCATTGGAATGATATATATCGGAATTATCTTTGTATCCTTTAAATATCATTCGACCGATAATCGCAGCATTCACAATATTTTTACGTACTTTTCTTAATTTTATGCTTAAGGCCATCATTAATAAAAGGGATGCAAAGTAAATCAATAACATCAAGTTAAAATAAAGTAAAGTCACACCTATTATGGTGCTCACTGTACCTACTTTAATTAAAAAGCTATTTTTATCCTTTTGATAAGCAGTGATAAATGATGGGTATCTTTGTACACGTGACACATTAAAATTTTCATTAATTCTTTCTTCTTTTAAAACAGAATCATCTTTAGGATCATCAATTGCTATTAAATGTACATCATAATCATTTTGAGATAATGTAGTACATTCACGGTTAACACGTGCATCATTGGTAAAATGATTCCATACAAACATCGTTACTTTTTTCAATTTTTACACCTACTTAATCTTTTCATGCATATATAACATTTATAATACACTAATTTATTAATAATAAAAGGGATTAGATATACATTCTAATCCCTAAAATCAACTTATTCTATTGGTCTAATCTTTCTGCTTTCTTCTTTGCAATTTTTTCAGCTTTCGCTTCTTTTAAATATGGAAAAACATCTCTAAAAATATAATTTGCAAAAGTTGATGAATAAGTATTAGTTAAGTGATGGCTATCTCGAACTAAAATCACATTACCTTGTACAGGATAGCAATACTTTCCTTTATTACAAATTAAATTTGTATAATCAACAAATTTAACATCAGGCTGTAACTTTAGTCTATTTATCCACGCTGCTTTTTGTGGAATATGAGACTTAGGAATAGCACATTGTATAGATTTTCTTCCGTATTTCTTCAAACATTCCGGTACATTGACTCTGAAATATGGCGTATCTCTAATTGCGAACACTTTCATTCCATTATCTGTTATTTCCTTGAATTTTTCGTATATTCCTGGATCCTGATTATAACCTTTTAAAGTTGTATTAGCTTTTGATAGCACAACTTCAGGTTTATATTTTGCTATAACTTTAACAATTTGTTTATTCCAGACGTTACAACTAGGATAGTTTTCAACTTTTGAAGTTGTTAATAGACAACCACTTTTAGTTGCATAAACAATTCTAACCTCATTCTTTTCCGCGTATTTTTTCACTGCTGCCAACCAATGGGCTGAGTGGGAATCTCCTATTATAGCTAATGTATATTTAAACCCTTTAACTTTTCCGTACTTACATACTTTTTTGGTAATTGTTTTCTCATTTCCTGCATGACAGCCATCTATAAAACCTTGGTCTCGATCATTATATGCTTGTGTAGTTGTGGGTTTAAATGATTTATAAGGATACCATTTCATACTATTCTCAAAAACACCTGGATGAGTTTTCAAATTAACTTCGGTGGCCTGAACATTATCTCCAAGGAAAGTATTAAATAAAAAAGTGATGATAATTAATAGATAGGCTATCTTTTTCATTTTATCCTCCTTAAAATAAATACATACATTTCCATTATAATGTAAATTGTAAAAAATTAAAGAAAATATTTAAAAATTACATCATTAAAAATAGCAAAAAAAAGCAGAAAACTTATATATTAAGTTTCTGCTTTATAATAAATTAAATATATAAAAATTGTAAAAAAGTTGCAGCAGCTGCTCCAATACTTAAAATTATCAATGCAATAATATTTTTATAATCCAAATCTTCTTTTTCATTTTCACCTGTAAACCCTAGTTGCTGTTTTTCAATCATTTCTCTTTTATATTCATTTTGTTCTTCTTTAGTCTTTTTTCTAAACCCCCTTACAAACCTTGTGTAATTATTTATGACAGTTGTCGTATTACCATATTCAACCATTTCACCATAACTCAACCACAATGCCTTATCACAAAATTTTTTAATTTGTGGAGTAGAATGTGAAACAAAGAATATTGTTTTACCTTGCTTTTGAAAATCTTTCATTCTTTCTATACATTTATTTGAGAAAGTCTCATCTCCCACACTTAGTGCTTCATCAACTATAAGAACATCAGGTTCTGTGTGAATAGCTATTGCAAATCCCAAACGTGATCTCATACCGCTTGAATATGATTTAATAGGCTGATATATAAACTTATCTAGTTCAGAAAATGCGACTATATCATCAAAACGGTCATTAATTTGTTGTTCGCTTAATCCGTGCATTAAACACTTCATTCGTATATTTTCTTCACCCGTTAAATCATTATTTAAACCAGCAGATATAGCAATCAAAGAACTTCTACCATTAATTTCAACGCTTCCAGTAGTGGGTTGAGTAATTTCAGCTATTAAATTACTTAATGTTGATTTTCCTGATCCGTTCAGACCAATTATTCCAACGGATTCTCCCTCATTAACCGTAAAACTTACATCTCTTAATGCATAATAAGGTTTCAATATATTTTTCTTCTTAAAGCTGAATAATGAAAGAATCTTATCTTTTTTATTTGTATTTAAGTCATATACTTTAGAAACATTTTTAACAATAACTTTTTCCATAATTTATCATTCCATTTTTTTATTTTTATAAATAATCTACAAGCTTATTTCTAAACTTGTAATGAACCTGACTTCCAATAAACAATAATAATAAACAAATCATCCAATAATACAAGTGATCGTGCCAACTACCATATATATTTACATGATCACGTATAAATGCGACTCTATATGTACCTATCAAGTAACCAAAGGGATTAAAAGCATTTATTTTAACCATTATAGGCGTAGCATTTTCAATAGCCCAGAAGATTGGAGTAACAAAAAAGGCCATTCTCATTAAATTCTGCAAAATATTATTAGTATCTCTCACAATAATAACTAATGTACTCATTATCAGAGATACTCCAAAAATTAAAGCATAACTTGCAATGACAAAGTAGAAAAACCATAAATAGTGCCAAACTGGAACCAAATGGTAGTACACAGATAATAAAAATAAAATACTTGACGTAACTACGAGATTTATCAATGTATTGGTAAAAGATATAGATAATAATATACTGGACGGAAACTTCATTTTAGTAACCAGTCCAAGTCGTTGATAAATTGCTAGTGATCCACCAATAATAGACTGGGAAATAAACATCCAAGGAAATAATCCACTTATAAGATGTATGATAAACGGTACACCAATGACATCATGTCTTACACCACGTAATCCTAAACCAAATACTATATAATATAATCCAACTTGCATTAGAGGCTGGAGAATATTCCAAAACACTCCAAGATAATGATTAGAATATTTACTTTTGATGTTATAGATAGCAAGTTTTCTAATTAAATGTATGTGTCTAATTTGCTCTTTAATTATATTTAGTAGTTCTTTCAAAAGTAATAACTCCTTTTTCTCGGTTATCAAACAATATGATTACTCAATTTATTAACTTTCTTTATATGTATCATTTAATTTACAACACTTTAATTTTATTTACAATGATTTTCACTATTCCGTAAAGAGCTAAAGCGACAGTATTGCACAAAAATTTTATGTGTGTTTCTAAAACAAAAATTAATTGGTATAATTATGTAAATAGTATCCATTATTATTTATATCGAACAAGAAGTAATTTAATATTTATTGTTATTTTACATAAATAGCTATATAATTTAATAGTTTATTAATCTAATTATAAAGGAGCATATAATGAATAGAACACTTAAAATAATTTTAATCCTGCTCTCATTAAGTTTAGCAATCATTCCTGTGTCCTACGCAGCATATCTATATTCTACTACGAAAGGTGCAATCGACTTATCTTTCAGTAAAAATAATGATAAATCTAGTCTAAGAGATAAAGCAGTAGATCCTTCAATGGATCACATCTCTATATTATTTCTTGGTATCGATGACAGTATTTCGCGTCGAGAGAATGGGCAGAAAGCATCTCAGGCACGTACAGATGCTATGATACTTGCAACCTTTGATCGCAGTAATAAGCAAATCAGACTTGTAAGTATCCCGCGTGATACACTTGCCTATATTCCTTCAGTAAAGCAATACGATAAGATTACTCATGCCCATGCAGAAGGCGGCCCTGAAAGTTCAATGCAAGCTGTTGAAAATATCTTCAATGTTCCAGTTGACTATTATGCACGTGTCAATATGCAGGCATTTGTTGATATCGTTGATGAACTCGGTGGTATTGAATTTAACGTACCTTTTGATATTGATGAGCCGACTAAATTAGATAAAGGTCGTATTAAAGTTAAGAAAGGCAAACAGCTTATAAACGGAGACGAAGCTTTAGCATTAGTTAGAAGTAGACACGTCGATACTGACTTAGGACGTGGTAAGAGACAAATGCAGATGATTGAAGCAATTGTTAAAAAAGCCAAAGATACAAATTCACTTTCAAAATTAGATGACCTTGTAGAAATCGTTGGTAATAATGCTAAGCATAATCTAACTTTTGATAACATTACTTCGCTTGCATCTTATTACACATCAAATGATGTAGAATTTAAACAAATGCAGTTAAAAGGTACAAACTATATGTATAATGGTGTTTATTATTACAATCCTGTATTCGATCACATTTATAAAATCACTAAGCTATTAAGAAAAGACCTTCAGCTTCCTGAAGTAAAGAAATCTTCTTTATTAGATTATAAAGTGCTTGCACTAAAAGGTAATTTAATTCCTTTAGAGAAAATGGATATAAAAGAAATTGAAAAAGCATACAAAGAACTTATAAAAGATAAGAAGCAAAAAAAGAAAGAGAAAAAGAAAGACACAAGTGAGCAGAAAGTAAATAAAACAGAAAGTACTACAATTGAACAACATAACTATTCAGTTGAAACACCGCAAAGAAGTACTGAAACTGTTCAACCAACACAACCGACTCAACCAATTGAGCGACCGGTACAAACAGAAGCACCAGTTATTCAGACACCTAGATACAGTGCACCTGTTGAGCCAGTATATCCACAAAATACTACGCAAACAAACAATCAATATTCGAGACCGACACCTGAAACAACAGCATTACCAAGTACTGAGGCTGTAATTCAACAATAAATAGGAGTGAGTCGTTATCGCTACAAGAAAAACATATGAAAAGTATGAACAAATAAATAAAATGTTCGACAGAATGTCAGAAATAATTGAATCACCTGCAGATTATGAAATTTTGAGAAAAAATTTCTTTTATCTCGATGAATTTCATCAACAAAACTATGAAGCGCTATTGATATATTATGCTGACGCAGCTAAAAATCCACTTATGGACGGCGCATGTTATATACTTGCAATACCAGAAATTTTTAATCAGATTAATATTTTTGAATATGAGGTACCATTAGACTTTGTTTTTGAGGGAGATACGTTAAGTGAAACATTTGTTAATCTTGATGTTGTATATCAATATTTAATCGCTGTAGTGTTAGAAGTGTCAGATGTAAAAATCTTCACACCATCTGGCTATACGATGGGAATGACACATTGGAATCTAACTGTAATGAAATTATTTTGGCAGTATACAGCCATTATAAAAATGTATAACTAAATAAAATAATAAACCACCATCTTTTCGATATATAAATTGATGGTGGTTTTATTATGGAATCGAAGGTATTTATTTTTGAATTGATAAATTTACTTTATGAATTTATTGTTTCATATATTAAAGTAATATTACAATTCAGTGCTTTTATATACTTCATACTTTTTTCTCATTATAATAGAAGAGAATGAAATGATGAAATAAATCGAGAAAGGAAGTACACATGGATAATAAATTTTATTACAAGACACCTGCTTTAATGTTAATGATGTTTGCCGGAACAACAGCCGTGGCTAATGCCGCAGAAAATGAGGTAGCAGACCCTCAAACTATACAAGATACTTCTAATGAAACAACTAATAATATTAATAACACTAAACAAGACTCAACTACTACTCAGCCCTATAATGTCGTGGCTACTAATGATCTTTCAAATACACAATCACTTACAGAACAATATTCTTTATCTCAAGTAAATAATACTGCTAAACAAACTGCAAACACTACAACTGCTGAAGCTCCAACATCTGAAAATGTGTCACCTAAAGCGGTAACTACTGAAGAAGCACAGACTACTGAAAATGCAACTGCTAAAACATCAACAGCTGAAAATGCAACAAGTGAAGCAGTATCTACTGAAATACCGACTACTGAAACTGTTACTTCTGAAGAACCAACAGTTGAAAATGTAACTACTGAATCAGCAACTACTGAATCAGCAACTACTGAATCAGCAACTACTGAAGTACCGACTACTGAACCTACAACTGTAGAAGCTCCAACAACTGAAAACGGAAATACTGAGACAGCTACTTTAGCAACTACAAATGATAGTCAAGCTATTGCGCCTAGAACTTATGCACGTAGTAATATTCAACCTACAGAAACACCGAAAGCTATTACTAGTACTAAAAAAGTACGTACCTTAGGCGCACAAACTACAAATAAGAATTACGTTACTATGTCAGTTAATGAAGTCATTAAATACAATAACTGGTCAGTACCAGTCTACGAAAAAAGTTTCTTCGACTCACCAAAAATTGCGTATCGCAATGGGGTAGCTAAACCTGAAGGTATCGTTGCTCACGAAACAGCCAACCCTACTTCAACAATTGATGGTGAAATCGCTTATATGAAACGCAATTATACAAATGCTTTCGTTCATGCATTCATCGATGACAAACGTATTGTAGAAGTTGCCGATACCGATTATATTTCTTGGGGAGCTGGACCTGTAGCGAACCCTCGTTATATAAATGTTGAGTTAGTACGTGTTAATGGTAAAGAAGCATTCAGTCGTTCTATCAACAACTATGCTGATTATTTTGCCACAAACCTTTTATATTACGGGTTACCTTTAGATAATGCACATTATGATGGTAATGGTACGGTATGGAATCATAAAGGGGTTTCAAATTTCTTAGGTGGCACAGATCATACGGATCCTATCGGATGGTTCCATCAAAACGGATATACTTTTGATGAATTCTACAATCTTGTGGCTGAAAAATACAATTACAAATTAAACGGTACTGTACCAGCAACACCTGCACCAGCACCTGGTAACACACCACCTAAAACTCAAACACCTACACCTGGTAAAATTGTAACATCTAGTGAAAAACGTATTGCAAAAATTAAATGGCAAAATGCAAATGTTTATACATCTGTTGCGAATGCTCCGACTTCAAAAGCTGGTGCAAAATCAAATACAGCATATTATGTAAATAAAAAAGCTGTATTTAATGGCGAGACTTTTTATGCATTAACTGATAATAACAATATCCCAAGAGGATGGGTAAAAGCTAAAGATACAAAATCATTTTCAATTACGCCTGAATCTCAAACATCTAAAGTATTCACTATTAAGAATACAGCTAAAAGTATCTATACTACTCCTTGGGGTAGCTCAAAACAAATCGTTGGAAGCTTAAAACCACTTGCGGGTAAAGATTTTAAAGCGTCAAAACACGTCAAAGTTGGTAAAACTTCATATTACTTCGGTACAGTAAATGCATTAACAGGTTGGATTAATTTAAATCAAATTACGGTAAAAACAGCACCTAAAGCTAAAACACCAGTAAAAGTTACAGATATTAAAAAAGTTAACTTAATCGGTCGTACAGATGCGAAAAATACAGTATTATATACTGATATTAATTCAACGAAAAAAGCTGTCACAAAACCAGTTGATATGCAATTGTATATCAATCAGGAAGCTAAGAAAAACAACCAAAAATATTACGCAGTTTCAGACCCTAAAAATAAGTTTTTAGGATGGATTAACGACTTATTTATCAAAGAAAAGCAATACCAGACTGTTTCTTGGACAAAAGCTTCTTATACAATTAAAAAGCCTTATGGCTATATTTATACAATTCCAGGTGGATCAAAAGCACAACGTCTTAAAAAGTTAAGTACGTTACCAAATCGCACAATACAAGTCATTAGAACTGATAAAGTAGGAAATACTTTATGGCATAAAGTACTGTTATCAGATCACACTGTAGGATACGTACCAAATAGTTATTTATTCACACAAAATATTACACGTTTAAAAGCTCCTGAAAGTTTAGATATTGCTGTTGCAAAACAATCAAAATTGAAAAATTCTGCAACTAATTCAGGACCAAAAGTGGTCTTTTCTACACCTGAACGTTCATATAATGAACGATTAGCTGCAGATTCTGAAATTAAAGTTAAAATGAATACGAAAAATGCTATGAGTGATCCGGAATTAAAATATCAATTTTTAGATTTAGGGCAGTCAGAAGGTATTTCAGCGAAGCAACTGAATAAACTTTTAGTTGGTAAAGGCGTTTTAGAAAATCAGGGTGCTGCCTTTGCTGCTGCGGCAAAACAATTTAAAATTAACGAAATCTATTTAATTGCACATGCATTATTAGAATCAGGGCATGGTACTAGCAGACTTTCAAACGGTCTTGGCATCAACGCTGATAATACACGTATTATCGATAATGCATCTAAAAAGTACTATAATATGTATGGAACAAAGGCTACAGATAATAATGTTGAATTAGGTGGCATCACTTATGCAAAACAAAACGGATGGGATTCTGCATCAAAAGCAATTATTGGTGGTGCAAAATACGTACGTGAAGCATATATTGATCGCGGTCAACGTACATTACATCAAATGAGATGGAACCCTGAAAATACTGCCACACATCAATATGCTACTGATATAAACTGGGCAGTCCACAATGCAAAAATAATTGCAAGATTATATAAAACAATTGGTATTGATGGACTTAACTACATCGTTCATGAATATATTTAAAAATGAAACCCTCAAACACATTAGGTTTGAGGGTTTCATTGCATTAGTTTATGGATATAGAGTATTAATGGCAAAATGCTTATGGAATCAATTGAAACAATTAAAAACGAAATGGATCTCTAAGTGCAAAAGAATGATAAATTTTTTCTAACAGTTGAATAAGTTCTTCAGATTCTTTAGAATTGAGTTCGCGCATAAAGCTCCGTACAACTTTAGCTTTAATTTCTTCAGCGCGTTCCAATGCTTTTTCACCTTGTTCAGTCGCAATAAGTACAGTTGATCTTAAATCATAGATACTTTGTTCTTTTTTAATAAACCCATTATCCACCAATTTTTTTATTGCTCTGGAAACAGCGGTTTGTTCTTTATTAAGTTTATAGATGAGTTTCTTTTGTGTCATATTTTCTTCTGCTACAATAAGCTCAAGCATATATATTTGTTCACGTGTTAGTGTAACATCAGTTAATTCTGCGGATGCTATTTCATCAATTTTAGAGTCCATAAAGTAAATTAATTGTCCAAATCTTTTAAGGCGTTTTTCATCCATTTTTTTGTCTCCCAACTTTATTGTTATATAGATTATAAACCCAAAAATTTAGTTTATCAACGACATATAATATTTTAATAAAAAATTGTGGGCTATTTATATTTTATAATAACATATTTGATAAATTGATATTCATAATTTTTCGCATTTTTTTACATATTATTTTATTTATATTTCTTATTAAGGAGTTTCTTATGACCAAAGAACGTGATCATTACTTTGATAATGCCAGATTTTTTCTAATTGTTTTAGTAGTATTCGGACATCTGCTCCGCTCATTTATTAGTGAGAGCCACTTTTTACAAGCTCTCTATATGTTCATATATAGTTTTCACATGCCTGCGTTTGTGTTAATCTCAGGTTATTTTGCAAAAGGTATTCATAAACCAGGCTACATTCTGAAAGTTACTAAGAAACTATTATTACCATATATAATTTTTCAAAGTTTCTATGCTTTTTATTATTATTTTATTGACGATGTAAATACGATAGATTTAAATCCATTTGATCCACAATGGGCAATGTGGTTCTTATTAAGCTTATTTTCATGGCAAATCCTATTATTTTTTATTAAAGATTTTAATCCAATCATCACTATTACTGCTGCATTTTTAGTCGGCATAGCAGTTGGATACTTTGATTTTATAAACAATACATTAAGTTTATCCCGTACTTTTGTATTTTTTCCGTTATTTTTAATCGGATACTATGCACAACCTGATCAGTTTAAATATGTAAGAAATAAGCGTTTCGTTCCCCTATCAATTTTTATGTTATGTATAGTATTTATATTTTACTTACTTACAGACTTTAACTTCGAGTGGTTGTTTGGCAGTAAGCCTTATGTCAAGCTTGAGCATTCTGCTTCTGATATATATAGTGGTGTAAAAAGAGCTATTATTTACTGCATTATATTAGTAAGTACAATTAGCTTTCTCAACATTGTTCCAAATCGCAAATTACCACTGACTTATATAGGTTCCAGAACAATGTTCATCTATTTATTACACGGACTATTTATCGGATTATTCAGAGCGAACAGCTGGGATAAATATTTTAATGATCATATAGCATCAATATTAATATTTATGATTCTCGTAACAATTTTTCTCGTCTACACTCTGAGTATGAATGCTACGAAAAAATTAGCCTCACCAGTTGTGGAATTAAAAAAACCTCAATAGAGGTTTTTTAATTATGTAAAATTATTATGAATAACATTTATTTAATATTTTTTATTTGTGAAAAAATATGTATAATTGTTAATAGAGAGCTCAAATATGTCTGAAAGAAATATAATTTCATATTGCTTATCAATATTTTGTTTAAAGGAGATTTGCAATGCGTTCACTTTGGCAAACACCAGAAGATAGATTAAACCTACTTAAAGAACTCGTAAAACAAGACAGCATCACTAATACCGATGGTGAAGTCAATTTTCCATTTTATATAAAACAGACGTTAAAACAATTAGAATATTTTAATAAACATGAGTCACATATCAGATTCATTGAAACATACGATCATAAAAATGCAGTTGCGGCGATGTATCGATCCCATGATACAGACGACACCATCATTTTAATGAGTCATTATGATACTGTTGATACGAATGACTTTGGTCCTTTTCAATCAAGTGCTTTCGATTGTGATGCCTTAAATCAGGCATATCATGAAAATTTAGAGAGCTTCAGCGATTTTGAACAAGCAGATATTGAATCAAATAAATATTTATTTGGCCGCGGAGTTATGGATATGAAATCCGGACTAATGATGCACATAAGTTTACTTGAAAAAGCTATCAATGAATCATGGCCTCTTAATATCATTCTGTTAACCGTGCCAGATGAGGAAGTAAATTCATCTGGAATGAGAAGCGCCGTTACTGAATTATCCAAGTTTATCGAACAGGAAAATTTAAATTTATTGCTAATCATGAACGGTGAACCCGCATTCAGTCAATTTCCTAATGATGAACAGTATTATATCTATACTGGAAGTATCGGAAAAATAATGCCTTCCGTTTTTGTCTATGGAAAAGAAACTCACGTCGGTGAACCTTTAAAAGGCCTGAGTGCAAACTATCTAATCAGTCGAATTAATTCAGAAATCGAATATAATCCATTACTTACAGAACAATATAAAGATGAATTTACACCATTACCGGTGAGTTTATATATGAAAGATTTAAAGGATGAATATAATGTCCAAACACCTTTTATGGCTGTAAGCTATTATAATGTATTTTTATTTGAACAAAGTTCTGCGCAAGTATTTAAACAATTTAATTCAATCGTTAAACAAACGGTTGATGCATGTACAAATGATTTACAATTGGTTTTTGATGACTTACCATCTATAAAAGTTATCACTTATGAAAACCTCATGCAAAATATGATTGAAAAACACGGACAATCCGTTATTGAAAAAATTATTGAGGAGACAAACATAAGTGATGAACGATTATATGCACAGGAAGTTATTCAACAGTTACTGTTGTTAGACAATAGCAATGATTATACAGTCGTTACATATTTAAATCCTCCCTATTATCCATCTGTAAATAGCGGACAACAAAAACTAATTAAATCTATTTCTAAATATGCTATCAAACAGATGAAAAAACAATTTAATCGAGAGACACAGAAGATATATTATTTTAATGGCATCTCTGATCTAAGCTATGTAAATTATACTCACGAAGCTTCCGATGAACACATTTACAGTTCAAATACACCTGGTTTTGGACATACTTATGACATTCCTTTTGATGCAATGAAAAAATTAAAAGCTCCAGTCATCAATATTGGAGCTTTTGGTAAAGATGCACATCAACTCACTGAACGTATTGATATTAAAAGTGTGTCAGAAGAAGTGCCTTATGTATTAAATAAAATATTCCATAAATTTTTTATCGATAAATAATTAATATGCTTTTAAACGGTGACTCATATGAAGTTGCCGTTTTATTAATTTTGCCTGTACATCTGCAAGATATAATGCTTTCTGATGCTGTTTTTGAACAAATGAAACATTTTGCGGTACCTCAATTAGGCTACCATTGATAAAATATATTGTCGTCTGATGTTTATTACCTTCAAAATGATAGATTGATTTGTAGTTTAAAAATAATTGAAAGTGCGCGTTACTTTGATGGACAGGATAATACATCCATTCTAAAGTAGGTTCAATTATAACTGGTAAGTGATGCGTATAACCTGTCAGTACTTTAGCTGATTGACGACGGGTTCTAATGTTACTACCAAAGTATATTAATGTTTGATCAATTAATTTCTCAGGTCGCACATTAACGCAACGTAAATCTCCCTCAAGCGGATATATTTCAGTTCTTCCACCTGCCGATGGATGCTGGTATATGCACATATCCGTAACGCATAAAGATAAATTTAACATAATATCACCTCAAATCAAATTTCACACTCCACCAATATTATACGTTTTATCACATCAAAACTCTTATTTTTAATCATTTTTAAATCATAATTCCACATTTTTTTTACAAATAAACGATTATTATTATTTTTGTTAACTTTTAGTTAACACAACAACGTATTATTATTGACTCATCCGGAAATAAACTGAATATCTAGATATTCCGAATGAGGAATTAATGTTTAATGATACTAAAGAAAAATATGACAAAATGATTTATCACTTTATTCACAAATATAAACTCACTTATGATTTAGATGAATATTATCAACTTGCGCTTATCAAATTGTGGGAACTTGAAACACACTATGATTCACTTAAAACGCCTAATAAAGATCAGTATATCTACACGAAACTCAATTTCTTTTTTATTGATGAAATCAGAAAGTTAGCTAAAAGAACAGAAAGATATATTGCCACTGAAGATCACTTGATAGCACAACAATCTATATGCTATGACGCTTATGAACAATTAAATATTGAAGCATTCAAAAATGAATTAACATCAAATGAATATAACTGGCTTATACTTGCAATACATGGCTATAAAATGAAAGAAATTGCGGACTTTATGAATGTCAGTGTTTCTATGATAAAACGCTATAAGAAAAATGCACAACGTAAAATTAAAAAGTTAATTTGAGAAATATTAAATTTGGATTTTCATAGAGAATTTCTACACATAAATCGAAAATTATTAGTATTCAATAGCAAGCAAATTTAGTATAATAGCAATTAGCATGTTTTTTAAGGAGGAAAATTGATGGCAGCAAAAGTTGGAGATATCATTGAATTTCACGAAGGTAAACAAGGCATCGTTGAAAAAGTAAACGAAAACTCAGTCATTGTAGATTGTACAATTATGGAGGATTTTGAAAAACTAGAAATTCCGGAAAAGACCGTTATTAATCATAAACGCTATACTATTGTCACTGAGGCTTAAATGATGCAGTATCTTAAAAAGCCTGTCGCCGGTTTTTTACTACTATTTGGGATTATTCATATTATTTTATTTATTATGCATTCTGAACATCAAGTCTTCTGGCATATTTATACCGGCTTAATGTTACTTACCTCAATTGGTTATATTTATTATGAGCGTAATATCAATTCGAGACGCTTAGTGGATTCTTTTATTACTGGTATTGTCGTCGCCCTTGCTATCGTAATTCTTCATACTTTATTATCGATTGTCTTTAATGACCTTCATTATTACAATCTAATGAAGAAGATGATACATTTGGGTGTATACGTGAAGTGGCAACTCGTTATCACGCTAGTAATATCAATCCCATTACAAGAACTATTTATGCGCAATATGCTTCAAAATTATTTGAATGAAAATTTTAATCGCTATATCGCCTCATTAATCGTCAGTCTTTGTGCTACTAGCTTATTTATGTATGTAGTTAGCTTACCTGTGTTATTCAGTATATTTATAACGCAATTTATATTAGCTTTAAGTTATTATCATACGAAAAGATTAATCACACCTATTACAGGACAGATTTTAGCTATAATTATTTTCATGCTTATACATCGCTAAATAGATGACACTATAGAAAGCAAAGCTACTTATCATAATAGATGAGTAGCTTTGCTTTTTTAAATGCAATATATTAAATCAAAACGGTATTATAAATTTTTATGATGCATATATTCCTTCTCATCATAATACATCATCTCTTTTAATAAAAAATCTTCCTGGTATCTTGTAATATCCACATACTCATGCGTACTTCCTACTAATTCATATGAATTCGTACGTTCTTTAAAGGTGAGCTGTATATGGACAACAGACGTTGCTTCTGGAACATGAATCATTTCTGTAAGATCATGCATAACCGCTTCATTGTGCTCACTTGTGGTAATCAAAAT
Source organism: Macrococcus equi (assembly GCF_047426745.1). Taxonomy (GTDB): domain Bacteria; phylum Bacillota; class Bacilli; order Staphylococcales; family Staphylococcaceae; genus Macrococcoides; species Macrococcoides equi. The sequence continues at coordinate 80,049 of NZ_CP179732.1, forward strand.
ATGTATACCTTCTGTACATAGGACATTTTCATTTGTACATAAATCATCAATCGATCCATTATGCAGTGCGATTACAAAATCAGGATTTTCCTTATCGTACATATATCTCACCCATGTTTTTAAACTTTGCATCGGGTTTGATACTATGATTTCTTCTGCATCAATAACACTCTCTTCGGATAGTGCTATTATACCGATCTTTATCCCTTTATAATGATGAATCACATAGGGTGTATTGAAATAAGGTTCCTTAGTCGCGACATTTAGTATGTTACATGATAAAAATGGAAATTCACTCATTGCATGTGCTCTGCTAAAATATTTGAAACCTAAACTTAAATCATTACAGCTTATATTTGTCGCATTAAACTTTAGCATATCCATAACTGTAATCAATGGAATACGCTTATATTCTTTAAGTGAAGCATAATACTCACTGATTGCGGAACCAGTAAGAAACGGCCCGTTATTAAGTAAGATGGCATGTCCACTTTGTCTGGCTAATTTAATATAAGTAGAAAATTTATAAATATTAAATTTATTATTTTCAAGAAACATCGCACCATTAATGTTATTTGTTGTTATAATATGTATATTAGTTAAACCTTTTTTCACGCCGTTCACCTCTTTATTAATTATAGCATTAATAGGCAATATGTCTTTACTACGGAGAAATATATGACGAATCTTAAAAATTATATCGCGTTAAATATTATATTAACTATTATTTTTATGGCAATATTCTGGTTTATACTTGCTCATAATGAAGCGACTCATCTAAGAGACGATTTACAGCAATCAATGCGCATTCATACTGAGCAAGTGGATGCATTTTTTAGTGAAACTATTGCGGCTGTTGAAAATGTTGCTACTACAGTAACTTATGAGCATAATACGGAAAACGTCAACAAAAAAATTCAAGTAATGAAAAGCCGTGATCAGCGTATTATCAATATTTATGTACTAGACCATCATGCAAAAGTAATTAATTCAAATTCAGAAGCAATGATTGGAAAAACCATTGAATCTATGGACTTTTTCAATAACATTGAAAATCGTACTTTTAATAATGTTGCAATTAGTAAAGTCAGAAAAAATATGATGAATAAAAATATTGTTTATATTACAAAAAATATCAACGATTCTAAGGGAAATCTTATTGTTGCTGAAGTGGATATCAACACTATCGGTACAGTAATAGATTCTTTACAAAAAGATATTACGGTAACTATATCCGATTTTAATAACCATATTATTTTTCAGTCCAATCATCCTATTTTCACCAATATCAAAGACTCTCAAAAATTCTTAAAAGTTGACTGGAACTTAACAATCAACTCTAATAAAAATGTCTACCTCGAAGTTTTTCAAAAAGTAATACTAGCGAGTTTAGTTTTTTCTCTGTTGATTGCAACATTACAATTATTCTATCGTATCTATATTGCCCAGAAAGAGAATGAAGTATTACTGGCCGATATAAATTCTCAGAAAAAAGAACTGATTGGTCAGTTAGCAGCTAATACAGCTCACGAAATTAAAAACCCACTAACCTCTATAAAAGGCTTTGTAGACTTACTAGAAATGCAATATGATCCTAAAAAAGAAAACAAATACTTCTATATCGTTAAAACAGAATTAGAACGCATTAATTCAATCGTCGGACAATTTTTACTACTGGGAAAACCAACAAAATTGGATGTAGAAATAGTTGATTTAAGAGAAATTGTCCGTGAGACAATTGCATTTTTAGAATATGACTTAAGTATGAATAATATTCGTACGATAAAAAGTTATACGGATCATCAGACACTAGTACATGTAGCCAACGATCAATTCAAACAGATTATTATCAATATTATTCAGAATGCAAAAGATGCAATCGAAGATCAGAAACAGGGGATTATTGAAATAAAAGTAGATCATACCGATTCAGAGGCAATACTTTCAATACGCGACAATGGTTGTGGGATGGATGACGATATCCTAAAACAATTATTTAATCCGTTCTTTACTACTAAAAGTAATGGTACGGGACTAGGAATACCCGTATCAAAGAGTATCATCGATGCGAATAACGGAGAAATAGAAGTTATCAGCAAAGTGGATGTAGGCACAACTTTTATTATTAAACTACCCTTAGTCTCAATCCCATCTGAGTATGATCAGATGAATATGCAACATAAAGTAAATTAAAAGAAGTCCGTACTTAATCAAATGATTAAGTACGGACTTCTTCTTTGCTTCCAGTTTGCCTGAACCTGAACGCATTTCAGACTGCCTCTTATCCTATCATGATTCTTTCTTTTGGGTATCTAAATTTATCTGGTTCTGCTTTTCCACCTAGCATAATAATAAATGATATCAATCCTACACGTCCGATAAACATTAGTGCCATAATAACTAATTTACTGATACTTGAAAGTTCTCCTGTTATACCTAATGACAAACCACATGTTCCAAAGGCACTCATGACTTCAAAGAAAATATCCAGTAAATCAAACTTACCATTTTCAAATAGAAGAATAATAAGTAATCCTGTGAAACAAATAATCGTTGCAAGCACCATTACTGCAAAGGTTCTCTGAATGTCAATTGGATGGATTTCCTTATTGAATACTTTTATCGTTGTTCTACCGTTACTATAGTTTATTAAGAATAAAATCAGAATAGCAAAGGTTGTCGTTCGTATACCTCCACCTACTGAACTTGGACTTGATCCGATAAACATCAGTCCACCCATAAAAAAGCGTGATGCTTCTGACAGCTGGTTCAAATCAATTGTCGTTAAACCGGCACTTCTCGTTGAGGATGACTGAAATAATGCATAAAAGAATCCTTTATGCCACGGAATATTTTTAAATGCATGATTAAATTCAAATAAATAAATGGTTACTGTTCCGATAATATGTAGTAAAAAATACGTTGTGATCGTTAGTTTAGCAAAAAGACTAAATCTAAAATTCGGTATCTTATTTGTTAAATATGTTTTTATTTCTATGATCACTGGAAAACCTATCGCTCCTAATATAATTAGAAACATTGTAATCGTTTGAACAAAATAATCATCAGCATAACTATTTAAAGAATCACCGGTAATATCTAATCCTCCATTTGTTGTGGCAGAGATTGATGCGAACAATCCGTTGAATAAGGCTTCTTTTAATGAGCCCATATCTTTATAAAAGTAAAATGTTAAAAATAGTGCTCCGACCGCTTCAATAAATAACATTGACTTTACGATTTCAAGAATCATCGTCACTACACCAGACATTTTATCCTGATTGTGATCGACCATAATCAATTGCCTTTCACGTATTCCTATTTTTTTACCGATAATCACCCAGAGTAATGTACCCATAGCCATCACACCTATACCGCCGAGATTAAGAATCAGCAGGATGATACACTGGCCAAATGTTGAATATGTATCAGCAATTGAAACAGGAGATAATCCAGTAACACTCACGCCAGATACAGCGACGAATAAAGAATCAATATAACTAATTTCAACATGTGGTTTGTGTACATAAGGTATGCGTAGTAATAAAAAAGAAATGAAAATCGCTACAAGATAATAAAGGACAATACCTTGCTGAGGTGTTAACTTTTGAAATAACTTGTTCATCGCATTCACTTCTTTCATAAATCTATAGAGAATTTAAAGCTTTATTTTTACGTGTTTTTCAACACCATTTCTTTCAATTAAGACATCAATTGTATCACCAATTTTTTTGTCATTAAATAATATTTTTCTAAAATGTATTTTGGATTCGACTTTTACATCATCGATTTGCTTAATCACATCTCCAATCATCAATCCACTCTCTTGCGCTTTTGATTTAGGTTCAAATGCAATAACCTTTACTCCATCTTGATTAGTTGGTGAATTTGGATCATCCGGGTTACTAGGTGTTCCAATATTTTCTATCATAATACCCACTTTTGGTCGAGCTATACTGCCTTTTGTTTCAAGTATTTTTAGTTCTTTTTTAATTTCTTTTGCCGGAATACTAAAAGCTATACCTTCTACACCTGGCATAGAAATTTTCATAGTATTTAGACCTATCATTTTACCTTGCGTATTTAGTAACGGTCCTCCAGAATTCCCCGGATTGATAGCTGCATCCGTTTGTAATACATTCATTTCCCAGTCATAAATTTCATCACCATCAATATCAACAGGGACACTGCGTGACAAACCTGAAATAACACCAGTTGATACACTACCTGCTAACATTTTACCAAGCGGACTCCCCATTGCAATGACGGGTTGCCCTGGTACAAGCTTACTACCATCCATCTCAATAACACTGTTGAGATGACCTTTAGGGATTGTAAGTACTGCCATATCTGTCCATACATCATAACCAATCATTTTAGCTTTTTCTTTTTGATTATCATAAGAGACTTCAATTGCATTTGCGTTACCTACAACATGATAATTCGTAAGAATATAAGCCTGATTTTTTTCGATCTTATAGATTACTCCTGAACCAATTCCAGCTTCCTCTGGCGCCTTAGATGCACTTTCAGGATTCATTGCATCGGTATTTTCAGCCTTTTGTAAATTCGTTACACTTACAATATTGTTCATATTTTTCTTTATCGCATTTTCTACTGTTAGGGGGGATTGGGCTAATTTTTCTTTTGCCGGCTTATTAAATAAGCTCATTAACAACATGCCAATTAATATACCAATCAGCATACCCATTAGTAATTTAGGGAGTACAGCAAGAAGACTGTTTTTGCTTGGCTTGTTTCTTTTGTCAGTTCTATTATCTTCACCTGAAGTGAGTGATGAAGTATCTGATATGGGCTCATCAGTAAATTCGTTTGTTTTAACAGATTTATTTTCAACATCATCTTGATATTCCTGCTCAATACCTTTATCTATTTGAGCGTCATTTATATCTATTTCATTTTTAGTATTCGTTGCTTCAATTTGATTGATATTTTTATCATCAACTGCTGACTTTTCAGTCTGAATAACATCATCAGCCATGTCCGCATCAATATCTTCTCTTTGGATATCAACTGGTGGAATCACATCAATCTGATTATCTTTTTTATGTAAATAAGGATAAATCGGTCTTATTTTCTGTTCATCAAAAAAAAGTCTTTTTGGACGTTTATAATTTCTCTTTCTAATCACAATCTTACGTTTAAATTGCATAATTTCCTCCATAAAAAAACTTAATGTATCTATTATAATATAGATACATTAAGTTTTATATGAAATATCAGAAATTTTTATGGATTAGCCTGCTTTTTCTTACCACCAAACCAGCCTACCGCAAGGATGCCTAATAGAACACCCCAAAACGTAATTTGCCATGGTAATCCATGCGGGAAATTATGTGGTAATATATGAATCGATTCATGCGCTAACACCATCACAACTAATTTAATACCTACCCATCCAACAATAGCAAATGCTGCAGCTTCTAATGTAGGATTATCGTGTAATAATTTAACAAACCACGTTGCAGCAAATCTCATAATGATTACACCGAGCATACCACCTGTAAACATTACCAGAAACTGTCCTAGATTCATTCCACCAAACTGCGGACCAACTTCCGGTAAAGTAATAGCGATAGCGATTGCAGCAAGCATAGAATCAATCGCAAAAGCGATGTCTGCAAATTCTACTTTAGCAACAGTCATCCAGAATCCGCTACCTTTTTTACTATACTTTTCTAGCTCTGCTTCTTCAGCTTCACTCGTTGCATCGCCGGTTGTAAAATATTCATAAAGATTCTTAATCGACATAAATAGCAGATAAGCAGCTCCGAGTGCCTGAATTTGCCAGAATTTTGCTAAATATGCGATAGCAAATAATGAAGCGAAACGGAATATAAATGCACCTACTAATCCGTAAAATAGCGCTTTTTTTCTTTGTTCTTCCGGTAGATGCTTAACCATTACAGCCATTACAATGGCGTTATCTGCAGCTAGTAATCCTTCTAATACAACAAGAACGATGACCACCCAAGCATAGGTTATTAATATCGACATATCCATAATCTCACTCCAATAAGATGATTTAATACCATACTTTAAGTATTATAAGCGAAATACACAACTAAGTTGTGTATTTTGCTTAAAGTAAACTATATAATTTTATTTCCGGAAACTTATCCAGGAACCAACGTGTCGCAAACTCATTTTCAAATAAGAAGACTTTATTTCCAAAACGATCATCCACTAAAATTGATCGACTTCCGTTCATACTATCTTTAATATCTTCTTCGTTTTCAATCCAGCGGGCAATTTTTCTTCCCACAGGTTCCATAATAACATCAACATTATATTCATTATTCATACGATGTTCGAATACTTCAAATTGTAATTGTCCGACTGCACCTAAAATAATTTGGTTAGTGTGCAATGTACGATATAACTGTATCGCACCTTCCTGAACCAACTGCTCTATACCTTTATGGAAATGCTTTTGCTTCAACACATTTTTCGGACTGACCTTCATAAAGATTTCAGGGGTAAACTGTGGTAATTTTTCAAACTTAAACTTCTGATTACCTCCGACAAGTGTATCCCCAATCTGGAAGTTTCCTGAATCATAAAGACCGATAATGTCACCACTGACTGCATGATTAACTGTTTTAGTATCATCAGCCATAAATGATGTTGATCGGGAAATCTTCATTTTCTTATCTGTACGTGTCAGTTTAACATCCATACCACGCTCGAACGCTCCACTTACAACGCGCATAAAAGCAATTCTATCGCGATGCTGTGGATTCATATTCGCTTGAATCTTAAAGATAAATCCAGAGAAACTTTCATCAAATGGTGAAACTTCCTCACCTTCCTCAGTTTTTCGTCCGCTTGGCATCGGCGCATGGTCAACATAAGCATTCAAGAAATTTTGTACACCGAAGTTAGCAAGTGCCGAGCCAAAGAATACCGGTGTTAAATCTCCTGTGAGTAATTTATCATTATCAAAGTCTTCACCTGCTCCGTCAACAAGCATCAATTCTTCAACTGCTTGTTCAAAAGCAGAGTCATTTGTAATAGGATGTTCTTCTACCAATTCATAGTCTTCATTCAGATGAAGTACATTTTCTTCATCACGAAAAGGTTCAATCGTTTTATCTTTACGATCTATAATCCCAAAGAAAGATTGTCCCATACCGATTGGCCAGTTCATTGGATACGTTTCAATTTCCAGTGTTTTTTCTATTTCTTCTAACAGTTCAAATGGTTCTTTACCAACGCGATCTAGCTTGTTGATGAAAGTAAAGATTGGTATACCACGCATCTTACATACTTTAAATAATTTTAATGTCTGTGGCTCAATTCCTTTCGCACAGTCTATTACCATTACAGCACTATCTACGGCCATTAATGTGCGGTACGTATCTTCAGAAAAGTCTTCGTGTCCTGGAGTATCTAAGATGTTAATCTTAAAATTATCATAATCAAATTGCATTACAGAACTTGTTACAGAAATTCCACGTTCTTTTTCCACATCCATCCAGTCACTTGTTGCAAACTTTCCAGTCTTCTTACCCTTTACAGTCCCCGCTTCACGAATGGCACCACCAAATAATAATAATTTTTCAGTTAATGTAGTTTTTCCGGCATCCGGGTGAGAGATAATAGCAAACGTTTTTCTTATTTCTACTTCTTGTTTTAATGTCATAATTACTCCTTAAGTTTCAGCTGTCCACTGAGCAATTGAAAGTGCTAAGTGATTGGCTTCTTTTTCGTCTAATAAATTAAATAAATGCAGGTATAAATGTTCTACTAAAGCTTCTCCGAACATTTCATATTCCATTTGAATTGAAAAGAAAATATCCGGCACACTAACTAAAATAGTTTCTTCTTTCTTATTTTCATGGATATAAACTTTACATTGTAAATCTTCTCCATTATAGTTTCTTATTTTCATCAATTATCTCTCCCGTATTTAGCGTATGCCGCTTCTAATCCTATTAAATCATCACGATGAGGCACTTTTTCGTAACCAGGCATAATTTGATATGGTTCTCGTCCTTTTGAGGCCAACACAACCATATCACCCGGTTCGCTGATATCTATTGCATGTCTGATGCCTTCTGCACGATCTAAAAATGAAATAAAATTGTTGTGTGTAGCCCCGGATTCCAAAGCATCAGTTAATTTTTTAGGATCATCATTAGCAGGATTATCTGGAGTAAATATTACATAATCTGCACGACATGCTATCGCTCCCATTTCAGGGGTCTTGGTAAGATCACGCTCACCTGCCATACCTACTAGGAAAATCAGCTTACCACGTTTAAAAGGTTCTACGGCATCAATCAATTTATTCATACCATCTGGTGTGTGGGCGTAATCGATAATTAGATCTATCGGTAAATTTCTATCTAGTACTTCCAGGCGTCCTTCTACCGGATTTAAATTCTCCGTAGCTTTGGCTAATATTTCAAATGAATGACCTTGTGTCCACATTGCGGTAAGCGCCGCGAGCATATTATAAACATTAAAGCGTCCAATATAAGGGCATTTAATCGTAACAATTCCTTCAGGACTCACCAAATCAAATGATATACCATGGATAGTTTCCTGAATGTTTGTCGCTTTTATATCACATTCATTGTTTATACCATACGTTATCACTTCTCGAGGTGTCGCTATTAATAGCTCAGATAAATAAGCATCATCACCATTAACAATTGCATATTTCGGTTTCTTATAATCATTGCCAAGTTGCGCAAATAATAGTGATTTATGAAAACCATAACGTTCCATCGTATGATGAAAATCAAGATGATCCTGAGTTAAATTTGTGAAGATGGCCGCATCAATATCGACACCGTTTGTACGTCCAAGCGCTAAACCGTGACTACTCATTTCCATCGCCATAGCTTTAGCACCTTTGTGTAATGCATCTTTTATATGATTGTTGAGAGTAATGGTTTCAGGGGTTGAGTTTGATCCCTTTGCGACATCCTCATTAAATTGGAATCCATTCGTCCCTAGATAAGCAGAATCAATTTTTAAGGCACGATGAATGTGATGTATCATAGTAGCCACACTTGTCTTTCCATTAGTTCCTGTCACACCATAAGTCGTAAGCTTTTGACTAGGAAAATCCATGATATACTGCGCAAAGATGTTTGCAGTCTTTATCGTATCTTTCACAACAACTTGACCAACCTCTTCACCTATCCCTGGAATATAGTGGTCGACCACTATCATCTTACATCCCTTAGCAACTACATCCGGTACATATTGATGACTATCTACTGTATAGCCATGACTCGCTACAAACACTGATGATTCATCTGCTAATCTGGAATCTACTACTATTTCATCTATCTTTTTAGGAAATTTTCCATAAACTTTCTTTGCTTTAATCACTTTCAGTAATGCGTTTGTTTCCATAAAGTGACCTCCTTTAATTCAATTCTTAATTATACACCTTTTTAAAACTTTCGCCTATACAAGTTAAATATGTTCTTTCAAAATAAATAGCGTATAATGAGGTAAAAAATAAAGTTGGTGAGAATTTTTTATGTCAAAAATAATAGTCAGTCAAATCTCAAAATCATTTGGTAAACATACGGTGTTGAATGATATTAGTTTTTCAGTCAATAAAGGAGAAATGATCGGAATTATAGGCGCCTCGGGTTCAGGCAAAACAACATTGATACAGTGTATGTTAGGTATCAAAACGCCTGATAGTGGAAATGTAACAATCGGTGACCAATTTATGCCTGATTTAGATGCACTACAGCGCATCGGATATATGGCACAATCAGATGCTTTATACAGTGATTTAACCGGATTGGAACATTTAAAGTTTTTCGGTAAATTATATAAAATAAAAAGAACATTATTGAATGAGTCTATAAACCATGTTGCTGAGATCACAGAACTAACTCCACATCTAAAGAAACGCGTGGAGAACTACTCAGGAGGAATGAAGCGAAGATTATCTCTAGCAATCAGTTTATTGCATAACCCTGAGTTGATAATCTTAGATGAACCGACTGTCGGTATTGATCCATTGCTTAAAAGAAAAATATGGCATGAACTTCACCATCTCAAACAACATGGAAAAACGATTATACTTACGACGCATTTAATGGAAGAAGCTGAGTTATGTGATAAGTTATTACTACTTAATCATAATAAGATGATTGGTTTTGGTTCACCTGAACGCTTAAAAGCACATTATCACGCCAATAGCATTGAAGATATCTTTATAAAGGCGGGGAACTTATAATGAATATTCTAACGATTGCACAGAGAATCATAGTACAAATATTACGTGATAAACGTACTTTTTTGCTCTTGTTTATAGCACCACTCATTATTCTTACTTTGCTGCATTACATCTTTCAGTCTGTTGATGACAGCAATATACAGATAGGCACTTATCATACACCTGGTGCTCTGAACAAACAATTAAAAGAAAATAATATTACTTTATTAAAAATCAGTAACACATCTGATATAAAAAAAATAATTGAAGAGAAGCATCTAGATGCGATAATTAAAACGCAAGATAAAAATATTGAAGTTTATTATGAAAATATAGATCCAGGTAAAACGATGCGCATCAAAAAAGCTATCCAGGAATATAACATTAAAATAAAATCTTCTAACTCCAAAATTATCATGGAAGATATGCAACAAAAATTTAATGAAATGAAGCAACAATTAGAAACATTGAGTCAGAAATTAGAAAAATTCGGCCCGTTACTTAAGAAGGTGGGTATTGAGCCACCAAAGCAAAAGGAACAAAACAAACAGCATGATGATACACTAATCAAAACACATTACGTATATGGTGATCAGGATAGTAATTATTTTGATATGATTAATCCCGTATTAATTGCATTCTTTGTGTTTTTCTTTACATTTTTAATTTCAGGCATAACTTTACTGAATGAACGCACAACTGGTACACTTTATAAGTTGCTATCAACACCCATCAAACGTTATGAGATTGTCTTAGGTTACATTGCTGGTTTTTCTTTATTTGCAACATTACAAACTATATTACTCGTTTTATATACTGTCTATATATTACAAATTCACGTTGAAGGGAGTATATTATTATTTATACTCAGTAATATTGTACTGGCTTTTGTCTCACTTGGACTTGGATTATTTTTATCTACATTCGCAAAATCCGAATTCCAAATGATACAATTTATTCCACTTATCATTGTACCTCAAATTCTATTTAGTGGTATTATACCAATAGAGAACATGCACAAACCTTTACAGATTTTAAGTTATCTGATGCCCCTTAAATATGGTGCCGATAATTTAATGCGAATTATGATCAAAGGTCAGTCATTAGAAATTATCCCGAATATCATTATATTAATATGTATATTTATCATATTGATGATTTTGAATGTAATTTTACTTAAACGTTATCGTAATATATAAAGGCCAGACAATAGTTTGTAAATTTTTCTCAAAAGTATTGTAATTTTATTGTAATTATCATGATATCCTTTCACAAAGATGTGATAATAAGTTAGAATTACTATAAATCAAATGAATCGGAGTGTAATTATGCTGATTAAAAATAAAAAAATATTGATTTTGACCGGGTCTTTTGGCAATGGTCATATCTCAGTAACCAATGCACTTGTTAATCAATTTAATAAAATGCACTTACCGAATGTTACTGTAATTGAACATGATTTATTTCAGGAAGCACATCCTATTATAAATAGTATTGCTAAGAAATATTACTTAAACAGTTATAAATATTTCAGAAGGTCTTATGAATATTTTTATTATGCACGTCCTGACAAAACAGATTCGTGTTTTTATAAATATTACGGTTTAAATAAACTTGTCAATTTAATTATTAAGGAAAAACCCGATTTAATATTATTAACATTCCCTACACCTGTTGTATCAATTTTAAAACGTGATTTTAATATCCATACACCTGTATGTACAGTTATTACTGATTATAGATTACATAAAAACTGGATTACACCTGATTCAGAAAAGTACTATGTAGCTACCGAAAGTTTGCAGGATGAACTAATAGCGCTTGGCATTCCTGAAGAAAATATCAATGTAACCGGAATTCCAATCCATGATAAATTTAATCAGACTGTTAATCGTGAATCATGGTTACTTCAACATGGTTTAAATCCTAATAAAAAAACATTACTGATGGTCGCAGGTGCATTCGGAGTCATGGAAGGGTTTAATGAAATGCTAGCGGCACTTGTTGATAAGAGTGACCATCAGTTTGTAGTCATCTGCGGAAAAAACCAAACACTTGTTAAAGCATTACAAGACCAGTTTAAAGATAACAATGTTTTAGTGATGGGGTATACCCAGGAGATGGCTGAGTGGATGTCATCAAGTGATCTGATGCTGACGAAACCTGGTGGCATCACAATTACTGAAAGTTTATGCAAGCATATACCACTTGTTTTCTTTAATCCTGCACCTGGTCAAGAAGGTGAAAACGCAGTTTATTTCAGCAATCAAGGATATGCCAGAATCACACATTCTTATGCTGAAACAATACATGTAACACTTGATTTACTAAATCATGAAAAAGAATTAAACAGATTGACTCAAAATATGAAAAACGATTTTCTACCAAATTCTGCTCAAAACATTTGTAGTTCAATTATCGAATTATTAAATGAATCGATTATTCAAAACGAAATTCATTCGAAAGCGAGTTTATATGCGCGACTCTTCGCGAAATAACTTTACCGGAACAAATTTCTGGTTAATGATTTCTATATTGTTTTTAATGGAATTTGCACGTGGAATGTATATTTTGAGTTATTTACCCATATTGCCTACTACACCGACTAAAATTACCGTTGGAATCGTTTCTGTGGCAATAACCCTTCACTTTATCAGTGATGCTTTAACAAACTTCGGGATCGGCTTTTTGCTTAAACGCTACGGAACAAAAATTGTGTTAAACTTTGGATTTTTTCTAGCTGTTTTCGGCTTAACTATTGTTGTATTTTTTCAAAATCCGTTTTCTTTAATTATTGCTGCTGTTCTCACAGGTATAGCCGTAAGTCCAATTTGGGTCATTATGCTTAGTTCAATTGATGATGCCAAACGCTCTAAACAGATGGGATTTGTGTATTTTGCATGGCTGGTCGGTATGATGGCAGGGATGATTGCCATGAATCTTATCATAAAAATTCATCCGACATATTTTACTTTCTTAATGCCCGTGTTTGTAGTCATTGCCTGGTTTATATATTTCTTTGTTCATGTTGAGGTCTCAATATTTGAAAAGAAAACTTTAAGAACGCAATTCATTCACATTAAGCAAGTCATGATGCGACATCTGGTCCTATTCCCAGGGATATTAATTCAAGGTTTAGCGATTGGCATGCTTGTGCCTATATTACCAAGTTATGCTGTAAATAATTTGCATGTTACTACTTTAGAATATACATATATTTTGATTTCAGGCGGCATCGGTTGTACTATTTCTATGCTCTTCATTTCAAAATTTATGGATGAAGTTTCAAATGTTTATTCCTATATTGTGATTCTCGCTGGGTTCATTGTTTATGGTGTTGCAATATTCGTAATGACACAAATAACGAATTACTACTTAGTACTCGGATCTGCGTTACTAATAGGGATATTTTATGGTTTACTACTACCAGGATGGAATGCTTTCATGGCAAGCCAAGTAGAGCCAAGGCTAAAAGAAGAGTCCTGGGGTGTGTTTAACTCATTACAAGGTATCGGTACAATGCTAGGACCTGTCATCGGTGGATTAATCACAGAACTATTTCATAATACCAACTACACTTTATTTTTATCTTCAGGATTATTTATTTTCCTGGCAATATTTTATGCGATATACTTTGTTAAAATACATCAGCATAACAAAAGAGCACATCCTTAGGATAGTGCTCTTTTACTATGTTTATTTGTGCTTATATTTTGTTATTAGTTCTTCTAAAAAAGGAATCAATTGATCTTTCATCTCAGAACGCATTGCATATTCCATCGTCGTTTTAACAAAACCAATTTTGTCACCTACATCATAGCGTTCACCTTCAAAGTCATAAGCATAGACTTCGTCATCTTCATTCACACGTGCAATAGCATCTGTAAGCTGAATTTCCCCACCTGCACCAATATTTTGTTCTTCTAAATAATTAAATATATCGGGTGTAAGCACGTATCGCCCCATAATTGCCAGTCTTGATTCTGTTGTGCCTAATTCAGGTTTTTCAATTAAGTTATCAATTTCATATAAACGTCCGTCTTGTGATTTAGATTCAATCATCCCATATCGATTAGTATCTTCAAATGGAACAGTCTTAGCACCAATCACAGATTTTTTCTTGTCATCGTAGACATCTATTAATTGCTTAATTGCAGGGACTTCTGCATCGACAATATCATCACCTAACAATACTGCAAATGGCTCGTCACCAATAAATTGTTTAGCCGTCCAGATTGCATGCCCTAAACCTTGAGGTGCTTTTTGTCGAACATAGAATATATTCGCTAAGTTCGTCGAATGCTGCACTTTTTCCAGTAAATCTAATTTACCTTTTTCTTCGAGATTGAATTCAAGTTCCATTTGCGCATCAAAATGATCTTCAATCGCACGTTTATGTTTACCAGTTACGATGATAATATCTTCAATCCCTGCAGCAACTGCCTCCTCAACAATATATTGTATTGTTGGTTTATCAAGAATAGGTAAAATCTCTTTTGGCATTGCTTTAGTAGCTGGTAAAAATCTCGAACCTAAACCAGCAGCTGGAATGACAGCTTTTCTAACTTTCGACATTAAAAAGTCCCACCTTTTGTTCTAATTTAATTTTCATTTTTGTAAATTCATTCTATTTAAGTGTATCATATTCATGTAAAAAATTTAATATTAAAAAGGCGTAGATATTAAATCTACGCACTAAAATATATTATTTTTGATGAGTTTCTGTTACTGTTTTGCTAGCTTCATATGTGATATCCTGTCGATGCATATATACGTTTCGTACGATCGTCTTAATCACCGCGTATGATGGTACTGCTACTAATATTGCCATAAATCCTCCTAGATTACCTGCAGCTAATATTACTGTAATAATCGTTAAGGGATGAATATTAAGTGTTTTACCCATAATATTTGGTGTAATTACATTACCTTCAAGTTGTTGAGCAATCGTCATAATGATAATAACATAGACAACCATAATCGGCTTTTGAATCAATGCAATGATAATCGCAGGGATAATCGCTAAATATGGTCCGAGGAATGGAATAAGATTCGTTACCATCCCCCACATCGCAAGAATGACAGCATAATCGAGCCCAATGACAAGATATCCTATTAATAATAACATTCCTAAGATGAAACTCACTGTTACCTGTCCTTGAATATATGATCTTAATGTTCTGTCTATATCCTTAAACAAATTGACGACAAATAATTTTCTACGACCTGAAAATGGTGCCGCTACGAATGGAATAAATCGGTCATGATCCTTTAGCATATATATTAAAAAGAAAGGTACTAAGATTAATAGAAACAGCGTTGATATAAACTGAGTAACAAAAGAAAATGCATTCGAGACTATTTTTCCTGAGTAATCATTTGCTTTTTTTATTGCACTATTAATACTTTCTTTAACGTTATCCGGTAACTTTTCTCGTTGATCCAAGGCAAGATTAACATAAGACTGAAACTCTTTTTGAATCGATGGAAAGTTATGGACAAAATTTGTTCCTTGCTTAGCGATAACCGGGCCTAAAAATGAAAAGAATAAACCTGCGATTATTACTAAAGCTAGCATAATTGCCGTAAGACTCTGCCAGCGTTTTAAATTGAAACGATGTTCGAGTTTATCCTGAAAAGGTACAGTAACATAATAAAGAAATCCACCTAGCAATAAAGGAAGTATGATAGACTTTACGATAATGATAACAGGATAGAAAATATGATTAATTTCTAGAAAATACTTAATAATTAAAAATGATAACAATAAACCTATGCCAAACCTAAACCAAACTTTTTTTGTCATATTGTCCTCCTAGTTTTAATATAGATATATTATACCCAAAACTTAATGATATTATTAATTTATCATAAAATAAATATTTGCGAGGTGTTTTATTATGAAAAAAGGCTTTATCACACCCTATGAAATAACGAGTAATCACCTTAACAGGACAGTTAAAATTGGCGTCTACTTTCCCATAGATTATTCTCCATTTGAAGAGCATCATTTAATAATATGCTTTGATGGACAGGATGTCAGTCAAATCGGACAAATACACCGAAAATATGAACAACTTGTAAGCGATGGACTTGAAGCTGCAGTTTTTGTCTTTGTTCATTACACCGATACTCGCGAAAGAAGACAGGAATATCATCCGGAAGGTGCATTACGTTCCATTTACCAGCAATTTGTTGCAGAAGAATTATTAATCTTTTTAAAAGATGGTTTTAATTTAAAACACTCAAAGGAAAACACAGTGCTTGTCGGGGATAGTCTTGCTGCAAGTATTGCGCTTACGTTAACAATCGAACATCCTGAAATTGCGAGCAACGCTATACTATTTTCTCCAATGATTACAGAGGCAATCATTTCTGATATAGCAGAAATTCCAGAGAAAGTAACATCACAGCTCAACTATTATTTAATCGTAGGAAAAAATGAAAGTCATTTTAAATTGATGACTGGTGACTATGCTAATTTCCTGACACCGATCCAGCACCTCCATCAAACATTTCAAAAACATTCCATTCAACATTATTACGCTGAAATAGATGGAGGACACACTTGGAAAACGTGGAAACCTCAGCTCGAGAACTGTTTAAATTATTATTTATCATAAAATTCTGATATAATTGAATTATCAGAAAAAAAGGAGTGATTGTTATGAAACTCGGCATCGTCTTATATCCTTCCAAGTCATACCAGGATGAAATTAATCAGTATCGTAAACGATATGACTCTCATTATGCCATCATTACCCCTCATATTACAATAAAAGAAGCATTTGAGGTTGCTGAGAATGACCTCAAGAATGTCTCTGCCAAACTTAAAGAAATCGTTAAAGAAATAAATCCTGTAGAAATTAATGTTGAAAAAGTATCTGATTTTGCACCTACGCAAAACGTAATTTATTTAAAAGTTACACCAAATGATGAACTTGTTAAATTATTTAATTTACTGAACGATGGTAGTTTCTACGGAACAAATCAATATCCTTTTGTACCACATTTCACAATTGCACAAGGATTATCATCACAAGAGTTTGAAGATGTAAAAGGACAGCTATCAATGACAGATGTTGGACATTGTGAAACAATTGATAAACTGAGTCTTTGCTATCAGCTTGATAATGAAACATGGAATGTTTTAGAAACATTTTCATTTGGACGATAATTACATTTAAAATTAAAGACCGAGCAAACGCTAATCAAAATGATTGGTTTGTTCGGTCTTTTTCATGAAGTATTTTACTGATTAACCTACGATATGATAACCACCATCTACATGAATATTTTCACCAGTTACGCCACTTGAAAGATCTGACAGTAAATATAAAGCAGTCTTACCTACTTCGATAATATCTACATTGCGTCTTAGCGGAGCATGGGTTTCTATTTCTTTTAATATAGTATTAAAATTACCAACACCTTTAGCACTTAATGTACGGATCGGCCCAGCTGATATAGCATTGACACGAATACCATCTTGTCCTAAATCAGCTGCTAAATATTTTACGTTTGCTTCAAGAGATGCTTTTGCAACACCCATTACATTGTAATTAGGTACAGCAAATTCTCCACCTAAGTATGTCGTCGTAACGATTGAACCATTGTCTTTCATTAATTTTGAAGCTTCACGGGCAACAATGGTCAACGAATAAGAACTGATGTCCTGCGCAAGAAGAAAACCTGCACGACTCGTATCAACAAATCGACCTCGTAAGTCTTCCATATTAGCAAATGCAATAGAATGGAACACACCATCAATATGACCATACTTTTCTCCTATCTTTGAAAAAGCATTGATGACATCTTCATCATTTTGAACATCGCATTGAATCATATCAGCTTTTTGATTATTTTTAAGATTAGGTAATAGTTTTTCAAGTTCTTTCATACTTCTCTCTTTGCGATAAGTAAAAATAAGTTTACATCCAACCTCGTCCAGTACTTGAGCAACTCCATATGCAATACTTCTCTTGTTAGCAATCCCCATAATGACATATACTTTCTTTTCAAAGTTTAACATTGTTATTCTCCCTTATATGTTAGTTCTAGTATCTACTACTAAATTATTATAGCATAGACGATGAACAAAAGAAAAACCAGTAGCAACAGCTACCGGTTAAAATAATTCTAACTCACGTTTTATCACATCGACATATTTTCTTTCTCCAGTGACAATGAGACGATCTTTAAAATGAAGCTCCGTATCTCCATGCGGTACAATTGAATCGTTACCTCGCAGGATACGAACAAAGATAATATCTCCTGAAAAAGGAAACTCTCTCAATTGCATTTCATGATAACGTGTATTTAACATTTCAATTTCATAAAGTGATGTTTCTACATTGGATAATAGATTTAACATATTCGGTGATTCTATTAATCCTTTTAACAATGTCTTCGTACTCTGGAATTCACTGAATACTTCAATACCTTGCGTCGTTAACTCCTCATCGTCCTGTAGACTTTCAACACGGCAGATTACACGTGGTACACCTTCTTGTTTTGACATGATTGCGACTTTACGATTGATTGTTTCATCATTAGCTGAACACACCACAATATCAAAATCAAACAAACCATTTTCAATTAATTCATCATATTCATAAGCATCCAGTTCTATCGTTTTTAAATCTTTTATCGTACGTTTATCAACATTATTCTTTAAATAAAATAATGTTGGTAAGTAAAGATCTGATTTAAAACTTTGTGCGACAGGAATAGATAACTGATTCTTACCAATAAAGGCCACTTTAATCGTTTTCTCTTCTGTACTGGCAACCGGGAATGTCTTTTTAAATAGTATTGGAACAATAACACAAGTTATGACGGCTGCAAGAATTAATGTACCACTTGTTGTGGCATTAATCGTACCGAGTTGTTCAGCAATTTTAGCCGATGCAATGACTAGTGATAACGTTGAAGTCAACAGAAATGAAGAAGCTAATACTGTTTTAGTATCATACCATTTCTTTAAAAGACCAACCGGTATAACTTTAGTTAAGTAAAATGCTACTAACAGAAAAGGAATAATCATTAATCCTGAAGGATCTTTGAATAAAGCAGGAATATTCAAATCTACTCCGACCATGATAAAGAACATTGGTATAAAGAATCCATATCCAAATGAATCAAGTTTATTGACCATATCTTTATCTGGACCGAGAAGACTGACTACACAGCCTGCAAGGAATGCTCCGAGAATATTTTCAGCACCTACACCTTCTGCAAGTGCCACAAGTAAAATAATCAATGCAAAGACAGCACGAATACCAATTTGCGTTGTACCTGCCATCATCTTCTCTAAAAACGGTGCTTTCTTGAAATTTTTACCTGTGACATAGAACAATGCTGTAAAGACGATAAGAATACCAATTAACCATATTGGCGAGTCGCCTTGTGCATACAGTGTTCCATATAATGTAAGTAAAAGAATTGTCGCTAAATCCGCTAATACAGCGACCAGCAAAATAATTTGACCGATCGTCGTCTGCATAATATTGATTTCCTTTAGCGTAGGTACTACAACACCTAATGAAATTGTAGAAATAATAATGACCATCAGTAAAACATCATCAATGATACCCGTCCATTTAAATAAATAGGCTGCAAATATCGATAATACTAAAATACCACTAAATATCGTAATTGCGATTAACAGTGGATTAGGTTCTTTTTGTTTAGACTTACTTTGTCCTTGCGTTGATTTAAATGCTTTAAAGTCTATTTCTAAACCACTCAGAAACATCAAAAAGATAAAACCTAGTGTTGAAAGCATATTGAGCATATCAGTACGCTCAACCAAATTAAATAAAGACTTTCCGACGATAATCCCCATGAGTATTTCTGCTACAACAACAGGTAAAAAATTGATACGTAGCCTGTTAAGAATGATTGGCGTTAAAAATGCACTAACCACTACAATCACTAATGATAATAATTCTGCATGATTTCCCATCTTGCCCTCCTATGTTAAGTAACTCATAAATGTTGTGGCTAAGCCAAAATAAATTAACATACTTATTATATCATTTGTTGTTGAAATAAATGGACCACTTGCTACTGCCGGATCAATCTTTAATTTATGCATAATCAGCGGAACCATCGCACCGGCAAGCGTCGCAACTGTCATTGCAATCGTTAGGCTAAAACAAACAATAAGACCTAGCACTGGCGTTCTGTACAACACGCAAATAATAATAAATAGCATCATCGCACAACTTAATCCGGTAATCAGACCGGAACCTGCTTCTCGAAGCGCAAGTTTAAATTTACTTTGTTCATCAATCTCTCCAGTTGATATACCACGCACAACAACTGCTAGACTTTGTGTACCAGAATTTCCTGCCATTCCCCCTATAAGCGGTATAAATGCCGCAAGTAATGCAACTTTACTTAGAGTATCTTCAAACTGCCCTAAGATTGAGGCAGTAATCATTCCCATTACAGTTAATGCCATTAACCAAGGTAATCTTTTTTTAGCAGTTGCAAACATTGAATCACCTGTAGAATCAATGTCACTCACCCCGGCTAGTTTAGAATAATCTTCGCTAGCTTCTTCATCCATTACATCTAAAATATCATCAATTGTTATGATTCCAAGTAAGTGATTTTGATAATCGACAACAGGTAAAGCTAATAGATCATAGTCTTTCATAATATTAGCAACATCTTCCTGATCATCAGCCACGTTAACACTTATCACACGCTCATTCATAATATCTTCAATATATTCATCATTTTCAGCAATAATTAAATCTCTTAGTGAGATTACACCGACGAGCTGTTTGCGTTCATTTAATACGAAGATATAGTAAATCGTTTCTGCCTGAGGCGCCTGTTCTTTCAGCTGAATCATTGCTTCACGCACAATACTTTGAGATGAGACCGAGATAAATTCAGTAGTCATTAAACCACCGGCAGTATCTTCTTCGTAATGAATCAAAGCTTTTATCTCACTTGCTGTATCCTTATCCATCAACAGCAGAAGACTAGCAAGTTTTGTTTTCGGCAGCATCTTTAATATATCAACGGCATTATCCAGTGACATTTCCTCAAACATACTGCTGGCATAACGTGCATCCATCTTCTCAAGAATATGATCATATTCATCTTCTTCCAGTTCGGTCGTTTCCAAAAATTCTGCAACTTCCTTGGGTGAAAGAAATTGATAGATTTTGTTTCTTAGCTTGTCATCTGACTCAGAAAAGTATTCTCCTTGATCATAAGTATGGAGTTCAAGAAATTCTTCGCGAAATTCATCAATATTATCCAGAAGTAAAAGCTTGTCTAACGTTTCTTTGTTGTACATCTCTTCATCATGCATTACTTCTTCGGTCATCATCTCACCTCCAAAAATACAATTAATTATATCATATCAAAAATTTGACTTAAATCTTTTGATAACGGGTTTTCTAAATCAATCATTTTTCTATTAATCGGATGCTCAAAAGAAATCCGATATGCATGTAATGCTTGTCTGGCAAATCGCGTATCATTCCCGTATAAAGTATCCCCCAGCAAAGGATGGCCAATCGCTTGAAAATGCACTCGAATTTGATGCGTTCTGCCGGTATGTAGTTTCACCTTAACAAGGGAGCAATCGTGTTCAGAATAGTAGTTCACTAATTGATATTCCGTTCTTGCTTCCTGACCTGAAATACTAACTTCTCTCGTGATGATTGAATCGGCTGTTCGATCTATAGGCATACAGATATTACCTTTCGCGTTTATCTGACCCGAACATAACAGTAAATATTGTTTTTCTATTTTTTGTGTTAAAAGATGATGGATTAGCTGATGCTTAGCAAATACAATCAACCCACTCGTATTACGATCCAGTCGACTCACCGGGTGTAACACCGAACAATCACCGAGCTCTATGAGCAACCCGTATACCGCTTCTATTAAACTATGGTGCGGATGAAGTCTTGAGGGTATGGTTGAAATAAAGGGAGGTTTCTCTACAATAATAATAAATTCATCATTATATAATATATTAAGTGAGGTATGAAAAGGTATTAAATTCATACTCCGTTGTTCTGCCGGTAATTGAACCGTTAACATATCTCCAGGATTTAATCTTCCTCTTACAGTTACAGTTGAGTCATTGATGATAAAAGCGCCATTTCTTTTAATGGCGCTCATTGATTTCTTGCTATAGTTCATTTCCAGCAGAAAACTTTTTACGGTAGTGGCTTCATGAATCGTATATGTGATTTGTTTCATTCACTTGCTATAAAGGAATCGTGTACTCTTTTCCAGAACGGAAAAGGTCTAAATCTTGCAAATCTCACTTTCTCATCTGCGACACGATATTGTATAGAAGCCACTCCTTTGTGATCGGCAGTCAAATGATCAAACGTTAGTTGCAAAGTACTCGGATTCGCTGGCACAACCTGACACGTATGGTGTTTAGGTAACACGAGTGGTGAACCAACTGTTCTGAATACACGATTATTAATTGAGGCAATTTCAGTAATTTGCATTGCTTCAAGTGAAGGATGAATTAAAGCGCCGCCAAGTGCCTTATTGTATGCCGTAGAACCACTCGGCGTAGAAATACACAATCCATCACCTCTGAAACGCTCAAACTGATCACCTCGAATCACAAGATCTGCTACCAGTGTTGCCCCGTTATGTGTTTTTACAGTTGCTTCGTTTAAAGCTAAATAGCGTGAAGGTCTGCCTTCTTCATATCTAACAATCACTTCAACAAGTGGATATTCAATTACCTGAAAAGTATCATTATTAATCGCGATTATCAGTTTCTCAACTTCATGTGGAAGCCAGTCTGCATAAAAACCTAGATGTCCGGTATGTATCCCTACAAAGCTGGTTTCGCTTAACCTATGGCTATATGTATGAAAAGCCTGCAAAAGTGTACCGTCACCACCGACAGAAATAACAATTTCTGGTGACTCTAAATCTTCGATCATATCAAAATCTTTCATATAACCTATCATTTTCTGTTTTAATGCATTACTTTTAGAATCACCTTTTGACAAAATATTAAAGCGCATTGCTTCACCCTCTTAGTCTCTAATCTCACTGCGTTGTTCAGAATAAAACTTTTGAGCTTCTTTGATTTCTTCTCGTATTTCTGACATTTCTTCATCCAATAAAAATGCTGCTTCAGCCGCTCGTTCCAGCCTATTTTGAATTTCAGGCGGATAATCTCCTGCATATTTATAGCGTAACGTATGTTCAATCGTCGCCCAAAAATTCATCGCTAATGTTCTGATTTGAATTTCGGCTAATATAAACTTCTGGCCACTTAATGTTTCGATTGGATACTTAATGATGACATGGTATGAACGATAACCACTTTCTTTAGTATCTTTAATATAATCACGTTCTTCAACCACTTCAAAGTCATGTCTATTACGCAGCATGTGAACGACAACGTCAATATCATCTACAAATTGACACATTAATCTTAGACCTGCGATATCATACATTTCCTCACTTAATCGGTCGAATGGTATACCACGGGTATTCGCCTTTTCGATGATGCTTGGTATCGGCTTTACACGTCCCGTTACAAACTCAATCGGTGATGATTTCCCCTCAGATTGAAATTGTTTACGAATACCCTTTAATTTAATTTTTAGCTCGTCTATTGCTTGCTTATATGGTGATAAAAATAAATCCCATTGGTTCATGACTTCACCTCATCCTAAAGCTCAAATACCTCTTCTACACGTTCTGTAAAAGACTTTCCATAATTAAAGTTATCTTTAATATTATCAAGCAGATCATCCAGCTCTTCCTTAAAATTTGTAAGTTCAATTGTACCGTACAGATACCATGGATAATCTTCATATGATTTAAGCATTGCCCAGGTTTCTTCTACAAAACGAAGATTCGCATATGTATCACCCGCATCAAGTAAATATACAAACTGAAAGTTATCGCTATCTACAACCATCGTTCCGGTTGCATTGGCCTTAATTTCACCTTCCTCAGTGAATAATGCTACTTTATTATCTTCAAGTTTTATTTCATTAACATGTAAATTCATTTTCTTCATCTCCTTAACATGAATATTTTATCATATATTATCTAAATACTTTAATGAATTTGTATGATTTCATCAATGTAATATACTTTACTTCAAAACTCCTGTTGTCCATAATAATAAATAAAAGGGGGCAAACCATGGAAGAACTTGAAATTGAATTCAAGAATCTTATTGATTACTCTAAATACGAAGAACTTAAGTCAACTCTATTTCACGAGGCACCTATAATTACACAAACGAACTTTTATATAGATACGAATCAATATGACCTAAAAAATCACAAATGTGCATTACGTATTCGGGACAATGGCCTTTCTAAAGAAATGACTCTGAAAGTCCCGCAAGATGTAGGTATCATGGAATATACGGGGAAAATTGACGAAAACATTATAGATCAGGAGTACATTGGCAGACAGTATATTCCTGAAAATATAGCACATCAATTATCTCAAATGAATATTCCTGACACTGGTTTACGTATATTTGGTGCCTTATCGACTGAACGTCGTGAAATAAAATATATGTCAGGTACTCTAGTTCTGGACGCCAGTTATTATCTGGATACAAGCGATTATGAACTAGAATTTGAAGTTCCAGATTATGAACAGGGAAAATCAGAGTTCGATGCTTTTATTAAACAGTATCATATAGAACAAGTGGATACGTTGAGTAAAGTACAGCGTTTCTATAATCACTATGCTCAGCTTACAAGCAAAATACTTTAAAAATGTATAATAAATGCTATATTAATATAAAGTGAGGAGGCGCTATATGGATACGATATATGAGCGCATCGGACAAGAAACACTCTATCAAATGATCGATATTTTTTACGGATATGTTAAGCAGGATGATCGTATAAACTATCTCTTTCCTGGTGATTTTAATGAAACTGCACGTAAACAAAAACAATTTTTAACGCAATTTCTTGGTGGACCAACCTTATATTCAGACGAGCATGGCCATCCTATGATGCGCGCTCGTCATATGAATTTTGCAATCGGTGAACGTGAGAAGAATGCCTGGTTAGAAAATATGACACGTGCAGCGCATGATGTAGCAATTGAAGATGAAGTGAGAGATTATTTGTTACAACGATTAGCATTAACTGCTGAACATATGAAAAACGTCTATTAAAGAATGAAGGTGATGTAGAATGGGACAACTACAATTAATGGTTAAGCAATCTGAGGAGCAACTTGCACCAAGTCAAAAAATTGAGATTTATTCTTTCTTCGATCCTTTTTGTAAGGATTCATGGGAATTAAAAGCAACGCTACGTAAATTGCAAATTGAATACTGTCAATTCGTAGAAGTCAAGCAAATTCTACTTCCGACCTTAAAAGTGTTAACAAAATGTCAGGCACAAAGTACTACTTGCGATGACAATATCGCATTAGCATTTAAAGCTGCCGAGTTGCAAGGTAGAAAAAAAGCAAATTTATTTTTAAACTTCATCCAAAATGAAATTATGCCAAAACAGGATATCATTACGAAGGAACTTATCATACATTGCGCAAAAAAAGCAGGTCTGGATGTTGATGTTTTCATGGAAGACATACGTAGTAATCATGTTACTTCATCTTTAAAGTGTGATCAGCATATCGCGAATGAAATGGATGTAACAGTAACACCGACTTTAGTTTTTTTTAATGAGAATTATGAAGATGAAGGGTTAAAGGTGGAAGGTGTTCATGCCTACCATATATATACCTATATTATTAATGAGTTAGTAGATACTCCAATTGAAAAGAAACTACCTCCTACATTAGCAGAATATATTCGTGAGCAGGAAATGGTAAGTGAAAATGAATTAGAAACTATTTATGAGTGGCCACACAATATACTACTCAATGAATTACGTAAGTTAAAATTACAGAATATCATTGAAGATGTATATTATGATCAGGATTTATTTTGGCGAATAAAAGCGTAACTGAAACAATAGTACAATTTACTATTGTTTCAGTTTTTTTGTGTATTAATATTTTTTATATTTTCATTAGTACAGTTATATCATATCTTTTTTATGTTTTATCGTACGAAGTTTCATTAAAAAAGGACAAAAAAAATACCGTGTCTGATTACACGGTATTTTAAACAAAGGGGATGGGAGAAATTTTTCACTCAAACAAAGGGGTATGTTTGGTATGTGATTAATTTCATGTACTTAATATAACACGTTAATCTTACTGTATCAACCCAAAACATGGATGTTCACAAAGATGACATATTGTAAACGGATACACAATTACGCTTTAAATGATTTAATTAAACGTTCAAATTCATTGAGTCGTTCCTCAAAGACTTTACATGCATTTTCAATCGTAGTGCTATCTGTCATATCCACGCCAGCTTTCTTTAACACCTCAATCGGATAATCTGAACTTCCTGCTTTTAAAAATTCATTGATATATCGTTCTACTGCTGGTTTTCCTTCTTCTAGTATCTGCTTACTCAATGCATAAGCTGCACTATAACCTGTTGCATATTGATAAACATAATAATTATAGTAAAAATGAGGGATTCTACTCCATTCATATTGAATATATTCGTCCGTAATAACTGCATCCCCGTAGTACTTTTTATTTAGATCAGCATACTCTTGATTTAATCGTTCTGCTGTTAACGGTTCGTTATTTTCTACTATCGTATGAATAATATATTCAAATTCAGCAAACATTGTTTGTCTGAAAACAGTTGCTCTGAAGCCGTCTAATTGATAATTGAGTAGATAGAGTTTCTTTTGCTCATCATTTAGATTTTTATACATATAGTCTGCGAGTAGCGCCTCATTACAAGTTGAAGCAACTTCTGCCACAAAAATAGAATAGCCTGACATATTTGAAGGTTGATGTTTACGCGAGAAATAACTATGTGCGCTATGACCAAATTCATGTGTAAGTGTGAAGGTGTTATTCACGCTGTCAGTCCAGTTCATTAAGATAAATGGATTGGTTCCAAATGTACCAGATGAGTATGCACCGCTTCGTTTACCCTTATTTTCATACACATCAACCCATCTATTCGTTAACCCTTCTTTAATAACATCTGTATATTCACTACCCATTGGCTCAAGTGATTTTAACATCCATTCTTTCGCTTCATCATAACTCACCTTAAATTCAATATCCTGAATGAGTGGGGTATACATATCGTACATGTACATTTCTTCAAGTTGTAACAGTTCTTTTCTTAATGCAGTATAACGATGAAGTAATGACAAATTATCGTTAATTGTGCTCACTAACGTATCATAGACTGATTCAGGAATATAGTTATTCGCTAAAGCCTGGTGACGTGCACTTTCGTAATTTCTTACTTTACTTGAAAACACACTTGATTTAACTTTACCTGACAATGTCTGTGATAATGTATTGTTGAACTTTCCGTATTGAGAATAGACTTCTTTGTATGCATTTTCTCTTAAAATACGGTCATCTGATTCTAGGTATGTAATGTAATTACCATGTGAAAGGGGTAGGCTATTACCCTCTTTATCGAGAACGTTATTAAATGTTAAATCAGCATTATTAAACATACTAAAAGTATTACTTGAAGAAGATAAAGCTTCCTGTGCCTGAGCTAATATTAATTCTTCTTTTTCGCTTAATACATGTGCCCTTTGCTGATTTAATTTTTCGAGATCAAACTTATAACGCTCTAAACCTTTATTTTCCTGAATAAATTGCTTTAGTTTTTCTTCATCAATCGCCATCAGTTCGGGCAGCATAAAACTCCATGCAGAAGAAAACTGACTGGCTAGACTTGCTGCGCGTTGCTCAAATGCTGTATATTTTGCATTCGTTGTATCTTCATCATGTTTTAGGTGAGCATACACATAGACTTTTCCTAATAATTCATCAATCTCTGAATCTAATAATAAGGCATTTAATAAAAGGTCACTTGATGTAGCTAGTTTACCTTGAAAATCTTTTTCTTTTCCGATGTAATCAGATAAAGTTTTAAATGCTTCTTCCCACTCCTCATCTGATTTAAATATTGTTGTTAGATCCCAAGTATTTTGTTCAATTTGTTCACTTCTTGTAATTAATTCAGTCATAATCTACCTCCAACATAATATTAACTTTAATTTTCTCATTTTTCTGTAATTATTGCACGCATTTCAGTTGATATCCTTTGATATTCCTTTAAAGTCTGTAACGCTAATTGTTCAGGTAACATAAATACTTTACTCTGCTCTGTAAAATTTAATAGTGTCATCCATTGACTGAAGTCAAAATTGTTGTTTTCAATCATTAGCATCAGCTGTACTTGCCATTCAATTGGATGACACTGTATATACATTTGTTCATTTAATATAATACTTAAGTAATCAGGGATTTGACGACGGTCAATCTTTAATTGATAGAGTCCACTTAATGTAGGTTCGAGTACCGACTTTTTAGCAAGACAATTTTTAATATGTTTCATTTTTTCACGATGATTTAATACATGATGACCTGGCATCAATTGATCCGTATTACATATCTTTAAAAACATCTCACCAGATTGAATACATTCTATTGATACTTCGAACACATTCCGATGCATAACCCTCAAAATACGAAGTGCGAAAAATGTTTTTAACTGAGTATGGTATGCAAATAATATATTACAATTTAAATGGATTAAAGCATTTTGAAAGGAAGTGAGTTCCATACGTTTCCCTTCAAGTTTTATATCTTCCATCTTAGCAATCCATATTACTTCAACACCTAATGACCGGTAACCCATTGTTCTTGACGCAATATGTGTTACCGGAATAACCGACATCTGGAGCTCTAATGCGACACCTGATTGATGATAACAATCTGGTATTTGCTCTATTTCAGGTAAATAATATTCTAAAAAACAGTCTTTAGGATGGAATAAATCATATAATGCATACTTACCTTCAATATGTGCAGCTGTTTCAGCCTTATAAGTATACATAAAACAATCTTTTATAGATTGATGGGCAAAATGAGCCATCTTAACTGTTCCTTTTTTCAATATAACGGGTTGACTACAAATTGGACACGTGTATTTCCCATTCTTAGCATGCTTTGCGTCTACCAACTGATTGTTTATATCTAATGCTTGTAACATAAAAAAGCACCTCCTACTTATATATAGTAGGAAATGCACAAAGTATTTTTTACAATTCTGTAAATAATGTAATGATTATTGTTTAAAGTGCTTCTTCACTTGATGCTTCACATTATAACTCATGACAACCTTACCATACTCTTCAAGCTGTTCAATTGATATACGCGTCTCATCAGCATATTCAAGAATATGCGCAACATATGTATGCACTTCTTCATCTGAACAACGATCATCAAAATTCACATAGTAATAGTATTTACCATCTAACATGTATAATAAATCTTCAATATCTATATCAAGATGACGATCATAACTGAACTGAATGATATCTTCTAATGAGTTAAAATGAGCAATAAACTCATTATCTAATTCATTAATCGCAGCAGCTTTCATCAATAAATCTCTTAATTCTTTCTCATCATGCATTGATTTATTCAGAAAATCATTGACATGATACTCAAGATTTTCGGGCGACTCATCTTCAGGTAACTGCAGTGCATCATCAGATTTAGATTTAGTCACAACGAATTCAATACCTTTATCAAATGCATGAACTTGTATCCATAACGGTCCTTCAACAAAAAAATCTTCTTCATCGTTGATTTCTTCCATCATAGACCAAAAGAATGCTTCTCCAGCTTTACGACTCGTCCATAATTCATCACGTTTAAAGCCCCTTGCCTCTATATCAGCATAAGTTAGGTAAAATTTCAAAGTAGTGTCATTTACGCGTTCAATTCTCATGGTCTAATCCCCCTATCATTAGAATTGTAAGTCTATTGTACATGAAAGGGCACAGTGTCTCAATGAATTAACCTTCAAAGAACACATAAAAAAACTGTCAAATATGTTCATGTGAACATTATTTGACAGCAATAAAATTAATCTACCATACGTTGCGCTTCTAATAATTGGAACGTGCGAACTTTACGTGGTAAGAAACGTCTGATTTCATCTTCGTTATAACCCACTTGAAGACGTTTTTCATCCAGGATAATTGGTCGACGTAATAAACCAGGATTCTTTTGAATGATTTCATAAAGTTCTTGTAACGGTAAAGCATCAATATCTACATTTAATTTTTGGAATGTTTTAGAACGCGTAGAGATAATTTCATCAGTACCGTCCTCAGTCATTCTTAAGATTGCTTTTATTTCATCAATTGATAAGTTTTCTGAAAATATATTACGCTCCGTATACGGAATGTCATGTTCTTGTAACCATGCTTTCGCTTTACGGCAAGATGTGCAACTTGGTGAAGTAAATAATGTTACCATACATCTCACTCTCCTATGTGTTATTTATCAGCTAGATAGTATATGTATAATTTATCGTTAACGCTAAATTATATTTACCCATTAATCAACAATCTAAACATTGTCAACTGATTTGTTCGAAATGATAAAATAGTTCGAACTACGGTTAAGATAAATTGTTTATCTGATTAATCTAACTTGATATTTATATTATATAATCAGAACATTAAAATTTAATGAGAATTCTATAATAAAATGAAAATAATTATCTGAACATTCAATTTCATCTCATCAACGCGGCTCAAACTATATATAACCTCACTATACATTGCTCTAATACTTATAGCAATACGTTTTCATTTATTTTCATAAATGTCACAAACTCTATTTTTCTTAATTGATGTGATATAGTACAATATAATTACCATATTAAAAGGAGAAATAACTATGCAAACATTATTCTCAGGCATTCAGCCGAGCGGTATTCCAACAATCGGTAACTATATTGGAGCCTTAAAACAATTCGTCGAAATCCAAAATGATTATGATTGCTACTTCTGTATTGTTGATCAGCATGCGATTACAGTGCCTCAGGAAAAAGCAGCACTCAGAAAAAATATCCGTTCACTAGCTGCACTTTATTTAGCAAGTGGATTAGATCCTGAAAAAGTAACATTATTTATTCAGTCAGAAGTCACTGCACATGCGCAGGCAGGTTGGATGCTTACAACGATTTCTACAATCGGTGAATTAGAGAGAATGACTCAATATAAAGATAAAGCAAAAGACCGTAAAGAAGGTATCCCTGCAGGATTATTAACTTACCCACCATTAATGGCTGCTGATATACTTTTATATGGTACCCATATCGTGCCTGTAGGTGATGATCAAAAGCAGCATTTAGAGTTAACACGTGATTTGGCAGAGCGATTTAACAATAAATATAATGATATTCTGACGATTCCAGAAATTAGAATGCCTAAAGTCGGTGGACGTGTGATGAGCTTACAAGATCCGACAAAGAAAATGAGTAAATCTGATACAAATACAAAGGGATTTATTTCACTTTTAGATCCGCCAAATACTGTAGCCAAAAAAATTAAAAGTGCTGTGACAGATTCAGAAGGCATCGTTAAATACGATAAGGAAAATAAACCGGGTATCTCTAACTTGCTTGGTATCTATTCAATCTTTTCTGGAAAATCTATCGAAGCAATAGAAGCAATGTATGAAGGAAAAGGTTATGGTGAATTTAAAGCTGATCTTGCTGAAGTCATGGTGAATTTTATTACGCCGTTTCAGGAGAAATATGAGTACTATATGAACTCACCAGAACTTGATGACATTTTAGACCGCGGTGCTGAAAAAGCAGCATTTAAAGCCAATAAGATGCTTAAGAAAATGGAAAATGCCATGGGTCTTGGCAGAAAGAGAAAATAAACACCTAAAAAGAGCAATTCGACTTATGTCGAATTGCTCTTTAATAATTACTATATTACTTTTTCTCAATATAAGCATTTTTCAGTGTAGTATCTCCACCGAACTTATGAATTACAAAGTTTTTAACATAAGGTTGAACTAATCTTGCAGCACCACGTTGATAAACTGGAGCAAATGCTGCATCTTTTAATACAATATCTTCTGCTTTTGCCATTGCATCCCAACGTTTAGCAGTATCACTTAATAATGGACCTTTAGCATCTTTAACTAATTGATCAAACTCTTTATTAGACCATCCTGTTTGGTTATGTGCACCTTTAGTTACCCATAAGTCAACAAATGTCATTGGATCTGGATAGTCAGGTCCCCAACCACCAAATGATAAATCATAATCCATTTTAGATTCTAACTGTAATTTTTGCTTAAATGGTTGTTGTTTAATAGTAATTTTAACACCTGGTAAATTGCTTTCTAATTGTTCTTTAATATATTCACCAGCAGTTTTTGATTCTTCAGCATCAAATGTTAAATATTCAAATTCGAATTTATCTTTACCTAATGCCTTTTTAGCTTTTTCATAATGATCTTTTGCAGCTTTTTTATCATAAGTTAACTTTTCTTTAACTGAATCTACGAAGTCTTTCCCATCTTTTTCAACAAAGTCTTTAGGTGTATTAGTATCTAATGGAACTGACCCATTTTTAAGTAATGTATCAACATAAGATTGTTTATCAATAGATTTCGCAATAGCTAATCTTAAATCTTTATTTTTAAGTGCAGGATTTTTTTGATTCATACGAATAATGTATGTAGTTGTTTGTTTTTCTGTTTGGAATTTAGGATCTTTCTTATATTTATCAATCTGCTCAGGAGGTAATCCAACTCTGTCTAATTTATTTGTATTAAATAAGTTTAAAGCAGTATTTTGATCTTTGATAATTTTATAGTTAACTTCTTTTAATTTTACAGCTTTTTTATCCCAATACTCTTTATTTGGAGTTAATTGGAATGATTTTTCTGTTTGCCAATCATTTAATACAAATGGTCCATTGTATAATGTATTTTCTTTAGAAGTTCCGTATTTATCACCTTTTTCTTTTACGAACTTCTCATTTTGAGGTAAGAATACACCAAAAGTTAATAATTCTTTAAAGTAAGGTACATTAGATTCTAATTGAATTTGTAATGTTTTGTCATCAAGTGCTTTTACACCTAGTTCATCGACTTTCTTTTTACCAGCATTTACATCAGCTGCATTTTTTAAATCCATCATAATATATGCATATTCAGATGCAGTTTTTGGATCTAAAGTACGTTTCCATGCAAATTCAAAGTCTTTTGCAGTAACTGGATCTCCATTTGACCATTTTGCATCATCACGTAATTTAATAGTCCACGTTTTTCCATCTTTAGATTTTTCAGGCTCACCTTTAGCAATTGCTGGAATAGCTTTATCATTTTTATCTAAGCTATATAATCCTTCCATAACTTGAAAGAATACATTAAAAGATACTTGGTCAGTTGCTAATGAAGAATCAAGTGTTGGAATATCTGAACCTTCTTGAAGATTTAAAACTTGTTCATTTTTACCACCACCTGACTTACCTCCAGAACATGCAGCGAGAATGCCTGAAAGTGATAAAATCAGTACTAAAAATAATGATAAACTTTTTTTCATTTCTTTTCCCCCTTTTTAGTTATAATCTTACTAAAATGAATTTTCAGAAGATTTGTATTAATTATATTTTATATTTTTTGCTTTAGCAATAGTTTTTTAACAATTCAATCATTTAATATTATGCATAAATATTAATAATTATGATTGTATAGTTTTTTCAGATTTTCATATTCTTTTGGTGAACAATAAACATAATGATCTGGTGCTACTTCACGTAATTCTAATACGTCATCTGCTGTATAAGCATGAACATCCGGGTTGTAAGTTTTTCGTACACGTGTACGCTCAGATTCAGGATCTGGTAATGGAATTGCTGATAGTAATGACTTCGTATATTCATGAAGTGGATTATTATAAATCGCTTCAGCTGGTCCTACTTCAACTAATTTACCAAAATACATTACACCGATTCGATCAGAGATATACTTAACCATTGATAAATCATGGGCAATGAATAGGAATGTTATACCACGTTCTTTTTGAAGCTTCTGCATTAAGTTAACGACTTGTGCCTGAATAGAAACATCAAGCGCTGAGATAGGTTCATCAGCAATAATGAATTCAGGTTCTACAGCTAATGCACGTGCAATTCCGATACGTTGACGTTGTCCTCCAGAGAACTCATGTGGATATCGATTCGCATGTTCTTTTGATAATCCTACTGTTTCCAGTAATTCATATACACGATTCGCACGGTCTTGTTTATTTTTTGCTAATTTATGAATATCAATACCTTCTGCAACAATATCCATTACTTTAAGACGTGGATTAAGTGATGCGTATGGATCCTGGAAAATCATCTGCATACGTCGATTAAATTTTAATAAATCTTTCTTATGCTTAATTGATTGAATATCTGTACCATCAAAGATAACTTGTCCACCCGTCGCATCATATAATTTGATTAATGTTCGCCCAGTTGTCGATTTACCACAACCTGACTCTCCTACTAATCCTAAAGTCTCTCCACGATAAATATCAAACGTAATATCATCAATCGCTTTGACTTCATTTTTCTTTCCGACATTAAAGTATTGCTTCAAGTTCTTAACTTCGATTAATTTCGTTTTACCTTCTGCGTATGGTTTGTACCCTACTGCTGCTTTTTCTGCTTCTGTTAAAGTTGTTTTATTTAATTCGGCATCTGAGTATTGAGACGCATCTTCAACGATTTCTTCATCGCTAACTTGAATTGGACCATCTTCAATTGTATGCTCTTCTACTACTGTATGATTGTCTGTAACAGTTGTGTTAATATCATGACTTGTTGTTTCAACATTTGGATCATTAACATCCGTTACTTTAACACGACCATGCGTATTGTTATGCACTCTATCATCTCTCATTAGAAACTAACCCCCTCTACTCGTTTTGGTTCTGCATAATCACCAGGCATTGGGCGCAGTTTTTGTTTTACCATTTCCGGAGGATCAACTTTAGGTGCTTGTGGATCCATTAACCAGCTCTTTACAAAGTGTGTATCAGAAACTTGATACCAAGGTGGCTCTTGTTCAAAATCAATCTGTAGTGCATAATCCGAACGACGTGCAAATGCGTCTCCTACTGGTGGTTTAATTAAATCCGGTGGTGTACCTGGAATCGCTTTAAGTTCAGTATCCTGACTTGTATCTAAACTTGGCATCGATGATAATAGTCCCCATGTATATGGATGTTTTGGATTGTAGAAAATTTCATCAACTGTTCCAGTTTCAACGATTTGACCACCATACATTACGGCTACACGATCTGCAACATTTGCTACAACTCCTAAATCATGTGTAATGAAAATAATAGATGTATCAATTTTCTTTTGTAAATCTTTCATTAACTCTAAAATTTGAGCCTGAATTGTAACATCTAGTGCTGTTGTTGGCTCGTCAGCAATTAAAATTTTAGGATCACATGCAAGTGCAGTCGCAATAACGATACGTTGACGTTGCCCCCCTGAAAATTGGTGAGGGTAATTATTAAAACGTCCCTCTGGATTAGGAAGTCCAACTAAGCGTAAAATATCTAATGCGCGTTCTTTTGCTTCTGCTTTTGATAATTTTTGATGTTTAATTAGAGGTTCCATTACTTGTTTCCCAATTTTCATCGTTGGATTTAAAGATGTCATTGGATCCTGGAAAATCATTGAAATATCTTTACCACGAACCTCTTGCATTTCTTTTTCTGATAACTTCGCGATATCTTTACCATCAAATAAAATTTGTCCTTCTTTTATTCTTGATGGAGGTGTTGGTAAAAGACGCATAATTGCTTTTGTAGTAACCGATTTTCCTGAACCTGATTCACCTACTATGGCAAGTGTTTCTGCTTTATCCAAATGAAAATCCACTCCACGTACTGCTTGAACTTCCCCCGCGAGAATATCGAAGGAAACTTTTAAATTCTTAACTTCAAGTATTCTTTCTGCCATTATTATTTCCTCCTTTATTTACGCATTTTTGGATCAAATGCATCACGCACACCATCACCAAATAAGTAGAAACATAAAATTAATAAACTTAAAATAGTTGCTGGAATAAACATTTGATAAGGATTTATCATAATCATTTTACGACCATCATTAACAAGTGAACCTAATGATGCTTGAGGAGCAGGGATACCTAACCCGATAAAGCTTAAAAATGCTTCAAAAAAGATTGCACTTGGTATAGAGAACATAGCCGTAACAATAATTGGCCCTAAAGTATTGGGTAAAATATGTTTGAAAATCAAACTTTTATTAGAAGCTCCTAATGTTCTAGATGCTAATACAAATTCTTGATTTTTAAGTTTTAAAAATTGTCCGCGGACAATTCGGCTCATTCCTATCCAACCTGTTAAACTCATTGCTAAAATAATTGTTAACATACTTGCATCAAAAATAATTACAAATAAAATCATAATGATTAAGTTCGGAATTGAGGCTATAACTTCAATTATTCTTTGCATGAGTGTATCAACCCATCCACCAAAGAACCCTGAAATTGATCCATATGTAATTCCAATTAAAACGTCTAAAAGAGCTGCAATTAATCCAATTAAAATTGAAACCTGTGTACCCTTCCATACTCTTGTAAAGATATCTCTTCCTAATCGGTCAGTTCCAAACCAATAACTTTCTTTAATATTTTCACTTTCATATCTGTTATAACCATCTTTATCCGCACCTGTAAAAGGTAAAAATTTTACATCTTTTATCACTTCAATTCTTGGAGGTAAGTTTTCATGTCCTTTAATTTGCTGGCGATATGAATGTCCACTAATTAAAGGGCCAATTATAGAAATAAGAATTATTAAAATAAGTCCAATTAAACCTACATAAGCTCCACGGTTACTCTTAAGTTGAATCCATGCATCCTGCCAAAAAGTTTTAGATTCTCTTTCAATTTTTTCTTCAAATATCTCTTCTCTGTCAGTAAGTACAAATGATCCAGGATGAGTTTGTAATTGTTGATTTAAATCAGCATTGTTAAAAGTTTCTAGATTATTATCCTTATTTATCATTAATCTTTACCTCCTTGCACACGAATTCTTGGATCAATAATGCCGTATAGAACATCCACAATAAATAAAACAGAAATAAACAAGAAACTTATAAATAATGTTAATGCCATAATTACTGGATAATCATTCATTTGTATTGAACGTACAAACTGGTCACCTATACCAGGTATAGCAAAGATAGTTTCAATTGTTAATGCACCAGTTAAAATACCAACTGTCATGGGACCAATTAAAGTGATTATCGGTATTAAGGCATTTCTCAAAGCATGACCGAATAATACTTTTACTGTTGAATTACCTTTTGCTTTCGCTAAAGTAATGTAATCAGAACCTAGTACCTCTATCATTTCTGATCTAATATACCTAGCAATAGTAGCTATTACACTAGCTGATAAAGCAATAGAAGGTAAAACTGCATATTCCAGTCCATCAAATTCTGCAGCAGGGAATATCTGCCACTTTACAGCTAAGAAATATTGTAATAAAACAGCAAGAACGAATGATGGTACTGATATAGCAATAACAGAGAAGACTGTGGCAAGATAATCTACCCATGTATTCTGTTTTACAGCCGCTATCACGCCTAATAGTATTCCTAATATTACACCAATAATCATGGCATATAACCCGATTTCCGCAGATGGTCCAAGTCTAGGAACAATTAAATCCAATACATCTCTACCTGCGTATTTAAATGAAACTCCAAAATCCCCTTTAACGATATTTTTCATATAATTAATGTACTGTACAGGTAAAGGATCATTTAATCCATATTTTTCATTAATGATAACTTTCTGTTCTGCTGAAAGTTTTTCATCATTAAATGGAGAACCAGGCATAAGTTTCATTAGAAAAAATGTAGCAGTAGCAATAATAAATAAAGTAACTAACATATAGCCTAGTCGTTTTAAAGCAAATTTTAACATTTTTTGTCCCCCTCTTTATGAGTTATTTTTCAATAATAATAAATCCTAAAACTTTTCTCCGAATGATATTTTTTAATATTCAGAAGATTTAACCATATTATAATGTTTAATAGATATAATAATCAACATATTTTTTATACATTATAATTTATAAATTTTATTGTTATACTAACATCATCGCATTAAAGCGCCAAAAAAACTTATATTTATTCTTTAAAAAGAATTTTTATATATATCAGCTAAATTTTTTCTAGTGTTTTCCTTGAATTTATTTTTTTGTATACACTATTCTGAATAATAGGTATAATCAAAAGCAGGAGGAATATAAGTGAATAAATACATAATAATTTTATTGATTGAATTTGTTTTATCTCTGATTTTTACAATATTTACTGGCTTTGATTTTTATAACATTATCAATGGTATATTTATAATCTCAATAACGGGTCTATGTATTGGATTATTAATGAAGATTTATGGTGACGGAGCCTTTAGTATCATGGGGCATTCATTTAGGAAATTTAATTATATAATGTCTCCTAAGCGTATTAAAAAAACAATGGATGCCGATCCAAGTTTTAATAAAGAATTACGTATACGACACGAAAATTATATTTGGACTTATCCAATTTTATTCTCTTCTCTTGGTCTTCTTATATTTAGTATGTTAATTTCAATGATTTAATTAATTTTAAAATAATAAAAACAGATTAGAAAAAGAAATAATCTATAAATTCTTTCTCTAATCTGTTTTTTATTTTTTACATTATGTTCTGTCAGTATTAACTATATTTTTTTAATACAAGTACTGCATTGTGACCACCAAAACCGAGACTATTAGTCATGGCATACTCTATTTCTCGCTCAACACTTTTATTTGGCACAAAGTTAAGCCCAAAAGCATTTTCATCTTCTTGATGAATGGTAGGTGCAATCTTTCCTGTTTCAAGAGATAATGCTGTAATAATTGTTTCAATGGCTCCAGTAGCTCCCAGCAGATGACCTGTCATAGACTTGGTAGATGAAATCAACAACTGCTCTGCATGATCGCCAAACGTTGTCTTGATAGCAAATGCTTCAAACTCATCACCTATTGGTGTGCTAGTTCCATGTGCATTCAAGTAATCTATTTTTTCTGGTTCAATTCCTGCATCTTTTAACGCCATCTTCATTGTTCGTACACCACCTTCACCATTCGGTGCCGGTGCTGTAATATGATGGGCATCTCCATTGTTACCATAACCAATGACTTCAGCATAAATATGCGCACCACGTGCTAATGCATGTTCTAAATTTTCCAGAACTACAACCCCAGCCCCTTCACCCATAACAAAACCATCTCGGCCTTCCTGATAAGGTCTGCAAGCTGTTTCTGGATCGGGATTCGTACTTAATGCACGGTTTGACGTAAAGCCAGCTATACTTAGTCTGGTAATAGGTGATTCTGATCCTCCTGCAATCATTACATCTGCATCACCGTATTGAATCATACGCATCGCATCTCCGATAGAGTTCGTACCTGTTGCACATGCTGTCACGGTACAACCATTTGGTCCTTTGGCTCCAAGATCGATTGATACTTGTCCTGCTGCCATATCAGGGATAAGCATCGGCACAAAAAACGGACTCACGCGTCTTGGACCTTTATCGACTAGAGTCTGATGCGCATTTTCGAATGACTCTATTCCACCAATACCTGAACCGATCCATACACCGATACGGTCACTATTATCATCCGTTATTTCTAACTTTGAATCTTTCAATGCTTCACGCGCAGCGACTACTGCATATTGTGTAAACCTGTCCATACGACGCGCCTCTTTAAGCGGCATATGATCTTCAATATTAAAATCTTTTAATTCACCAGCTACTTTAACCGCTAAATCATCATGTTCGATGCGAGTAATTGGCGTAATGCCATTAACGCCATTAATAGCATTTTTAAATGTCGTTTGGGCGTCATTTCCAATTGGACTTAAAGCACCTATTCCTGTAATCACAACTCTATTTTTCATCGTCTCTCTCCTTATCTCCCCAAATTAAAGTCATTGCACCATATGTTAATCCACCACCAAAACCTACAAGTACTACTTTAGATCCATTCTTTATCTTTCCTTGTTCAATTTCATGAAACAGGGATAATGGAATACTAGCTGCTGAGGTATTGCCATATCGATCGACAGTCACGCTCATTTTTTCAGGTGGTATTCCTAATCGTTCTCGTGCTGATTCCATAATACGAATATTGGCTTGATGTGGGATAAACATATCGATTGCTGCAGAAGTTAATCCTGCTTTTTGTATGGCTTTAGATGAAACCTCACCCATAATACGCACTGCAAATTTAAATACTTCTCGTCCATTCATTTCAAGTAATCCAGTGTCCTTACTGTCATATAGATACTGGCCGCCTGAACCATCACTACCCCATTCATGTGATAAGAAGCCATAGCCTTCTGCTACTTCACTAACAATCACAGCTGCTGCCCCGTCACCAAATAAAATAGCTGTATTACGATCATTTAAATCTGCAATTTTCGTTAACTTTTCAGCACCAACAACTAAAACATTTCTGCATAAACCTGTTTTAATAAATTGTTCTGCTGTGATTAAACTATAGATAAAGCCAGTACAAGCTGCAAGCTGGTCCATTGCCGGTACTTTTCTTAAACCAAGCTTTTCCTGTAACATCGTAGCAACTGAAGGAAATTTATGATCACCGGTTGCAGTTGCAACAATCACCATATCAATTTCTTCTTTACTTATTTTAGCATTGTTTATGGCATTTTCGCATGCAATGTATGCCATATCACTTACATCCTGATCACTTCGTGCAAAACGTCGCTCTTTTATCCCTGTCATCTTTGAAATCCATTCATCTGATGTATCAAGATAACTTTCAAAATGAGCATTAGTAACAATCTTATCAGGAACATATACTCCTATCCCTTTTATGCCAGCATTCATATATCCACCTCTTATATCTACTTTTAGTATCTGGTACTAATTTATCACAAAAAGAAAAGAACTTCAATGAAGTCCTCGTTAATCATTTATCCTTCCAAGTAGACCTTATATTTATATTCAGGTGATTTCTTATTATTTGGCAATATATCGGTTACTTTATATTTATCAATTAATGCTTCAAGTTTTTCTTGAGTACTCGTTGATACTAACGGAGAAAAGCCATGTAACTGCGTTATATTTTCTTTCATTCCGTAATATTTCGTACCACCAATTAATCTGCCTTCAGTATAAGATTTAGCAATATCCTGATAAAGACCGGAAATATCCTGAATAGTACTTGCTAAAACAAAATCACCAAGATAACTCTGATCAGATATATATCCTATTGCTTTGCAATTATAATCTTTAACCGTACTCATTACTTCACTATTAATACCATCTGCAGCTGGATAGAAAATATCCACATCATTTTCTATCATATTTTTTGTAAGTAGTTGTGCATCTTTATGGTATCCCCATGTCTTAACGAAAGAAGCTTGTATGATTGTATCTTTATTTTCAAAATGCGCACCTTCCATAAAACCTTTGATTTCTGGTTGTGATTCGAAGGCACCGATTACTCCAACTTGATGTGTTTTTGATTCATGACTTGCAAGATAACCTGCAAAAAAGCCCATACTATAGCCTTCAAGGTTTAAGGCAGTGACATTTTTATGCTTACTTTCACCATTCATAAAAACAAAGTGTACATCTGGATATTTTTTTGCATATGCATTAAATAATTTCTCATACCCAGAACCTTGCCCATAAATGATCGAGACATCTCGTTGAATTAATTTATCCAGAACAACTTTTGTTTTGGCATCTGAATCGATATTTTCCTGAATATAAAAGTTCGTATCATATTCCTGAACAATATCAAGCATCGCTTTATAGCCTTCAGTTCCCCAAGTCTGATCATGTATAGAAGAAGGAAAAATAAAACCGATACTTTTGATTTCCTGATATTTAGGAATTTTTATATATACAATTGTTCCGAGCACTGATATGAGTACAATTAAAAATAATAGAAATCTTTTCATAACTTAGTCCTTTCACTGTCAGGGGTATACAATTTAACTATACTCTTTTATAATAATAAATATAACATCTTTCTTGGGGGATAAACACATGCAATATATCATGACTTTCGTTTGGGCTTTTATTTTAGTTCAAATGTGTAACTTCGTATTAATGAGTTTAGGTGGCGGCAATGATTTAAATTTACCGTTCGCTACTATCATCGGAATTGTATTTGG
Source organism: Macrococcus equi (assembly GCF_047426745.1). GTDB lineage: Bacteria > Bacillota > Bacilli > Staphylococcales > Staphylococcaceae > Macrococcoides > Macrococcoides equi. The sequence continues at coordinate 122,445 of NZ_CP179732.1, forward strand.
AATTCTAGCAATCGTTATCGCTCACCTTATTCCAAATGAACCGATTCCAACGCATGAAGAACATTAAAAAAATCGAGCCGTGTGGCTCGATTTTTTTATGCTTTAAAGGTAACACCTGACTCTGATTTATCCACCTGAATTGTAGTACCTTCAGGATAATCTTCTTTAATTAAAAGTCTAGCAAGGGGCGTTTCAATTTCTTTTTGGACAAAACGTTTCAATGGTCTTGCACCAAATTGAGGTTCATAAGCTGTATCAGCAATCCATTGTTTTACTTCTTCTGTTAACTGAACAGTCACTCCTCGACCTGTTAAACGAATATTCAATTCACGTACAATTTTATCGACAATGAATGTCATATCATTTCTGCTTAGTGGTTTAAACAGTACAATATCATCCATTCTATTTAAAATTTCTGGTTTAAAGTGTAAATGCAATGCGTCCATAACATTTTGACGTGCTTCTGATGTGATTTCATCATTCTCGATACCATCTAATAAATATTGAGAACCGATGTTACTTGTCATAATAATAATTGTATTTTTAAAGTCTACGACACGACCTTTTGAATCTGTTAATCGACCTTCATCAAGTAATTGTAATAACACATTGAATACATCGCTATGTGCTTTCTCGATTTCATCCAGTAATAATACTGTATATGGATTGCGTCTTACCGCTTCTGTTAATTGTCCGCCTTCTTCATGACCAATGTAGCCTGGAGGTGCACCAATCAAACGAGACACGGCATGTTTCTCCATATATTCACTCATATCGATACGAACCATATGTTTCTCAGAATCAAATAATGTACTCGCTAACGTCTTAGCTAGCTCAGTCTTACCAACACCAGTTGGTCCTAAGAACAAGAAACTACCAATCGGACGATTAGGGTCTTTAATGCCGGCACGTGCACGTACTACAGCATCGGCTACTAAATCAACTGCCTCATCCTGACCTACAACACGTTCATGTAGTATTTCAGATAGTTTAAGTAATTTTTCTTTCTCAGTTTCAACAAGTTTACTAACAGGGATACCAGTCCATTGTGAAACAATATATCCAATCTCTTCCTCTGTAACAACTTCACGAATAAGTCGATCAGTACCTTTTGTTTCCTCAATTAAATTGTCTTCCAGTTCAGCAAGTTCTTTTTCGATTTGAGGAATCTTACCGTATTGTAATTCAGATGCCTTGCCTAAATCATAATTACTTTGTGCTTCTTCCAGTGCTGTGCGATATTTATCGAGTTCAGCACGTTTTTCCTGTACGACACTAATTTGTGCTTTTTCACGTTCTACACGCGCCTGTAATGTTTGTTGTTTTTCTTTTTCATCAGCAAGTTCTTTTTGTAATTCTGCTAAACGACTTTGACTTTTTGTATCCGTTTCATTCTTTAAAGCCTTCTCTTCAATTTCAAGTTGCAGGACACGACGGTTGACTGCGTCTAGTTCAGTTGGGTTTGAGCCCATTTCAGTACGAATTGTCGCACAAGCCTGATCGACTAAATCAATGGCTTTATCAGGTAAGAAACGGTCTGTGATATAACGGTCTGACAATTCAGCTGCTGCAACCAGTGCTGTATCCTGAATTCTCACACCGTGATGCACTTCATAACGTTCCTTCAATCCACGTAATATCGAAATTGTATCTTCTAAGTCTGGTTCAGCAACATTAACTTTCTGGAATCGGCGCTCTAATGCTGAATCTTTCTCAATATATTGACGATACTCATTTAATGTTGTTGCTCCGATACAATGTAATTCACCACGTGCAAGCATAGGTTTTAACATATTTCCGGCATCCATAGCACCATCAGTTTTTCCGGCACCTACCAACATATGAATTTCATCAATAAATAATATAATTTTTCCATCAGAATCTCTAACTTCTTTTAATACCGCTTTTAAACGTTCCTCAAATTCCCCTCTGAATTTCGCACCTGCAACTAATGCTGATAAATCCAGTTCAAAGATCGTTTTATCAAGAAGCGCATCAGGTACATCTTTTTTAACGATACGCTGAGCTAAACCTTCTACAATCGCTGTCTTACCGACACCAGGTTCACCAATTAAAATAGGATTATTTTTTGTTTTACGACTTAATATACGAATTGTATTACGAACTTCTTCATCTCGTCCGATAACCGGATCCATCTTACCATTTCTAACTTCTTCAACTAAATCACGACCATATTTCTTTAACACTTCATATTGTACTTCCGGGTTTTGAGTCGTCACATGATTTCCCCCTCTAATTTGATTAATGATTTCTTTGATAACTTCTGATTTATTGCCGACAAATTCTTTCGTTAAACGATGGGTATCTATTGCAGCAAGAATAATATGTTCAACTGAAATAAACTGATCATCCATTTCATTCATGAAACTCTCTGCTTTATTCATCAGCATGCTGAAATCATTACTTAAATACTGCCCGTATTGAACATTTCCATCAACACGCGGATACTTTTTCAACTGATCTATTATTAATTGCTCATAAGCTTTTATATCTAAATTGCTTCTTTCAAATACTGTGTTTAACATACTGTCACTTTGATTTACAAAGTGCTTCATTAAATTTTCTACTTCAATCGCTTGCAGTTTTTGTTCAACAGCGTCATTTTGTGCAAATTCCAATGCCGATTGAACATTATAAGTCATTTTATCGATATTCATCAAATCACCTCAATAATAGTTTGACCTTCTTTGACTATAATCATATTATAGAACCCTTGCTGTAAAAATACAACTATTTAAACTTAAAAATAAAACATTTTTATATTTTAATTAACACTGAATTTGAGTGTGCTATAATAAAAAAAATGAATTAAAAGTGCGGGTGATACAAATGGTACAAGCTGAATACCACGAACCAATCAGTATAATAAACTACATTACAGAAGAAGGTAAGCTCGAAACATTTGATCAAAATCAATATATATATCAAGCTGAAGATTTAGCGAATGCAATATATGTGATAAAAAGCGGAAACGTTGTGATTCACCGAGTATTAGAAGATGGCAAAGAGTTCTCTTTAAAATTACTTGGTCCAAGAAATATATTTGGTTCCACAACTTTATTTTGTGGTATGAAGAAACACTCATTATTCGCGAAAGCCAAGACAAAAGTTTCACTTTATAAACTTGATATAGAACAATTTGAAAATGTTATTTTAAACGATGAAGTATTAAACTATGAATGGTTACTATGGATTCAAAATGAAAATGAAAAACAAGAATACAAGTTAAGGGATCTCTACACATTAGGAAAAAAAGGTGCTGTTTATTCAACACTGATTAGATTATCTAATACGTATGGAGTCGCTACCGATGAAGGCATACAGCTTACAATCGATATGACGAATAATGAATTAGCAAATTTCGGGGGAACGACGCGTGAAGGTGTGAACCGTATCATCAGTGAACTGAAGTCTATGGACATTATTTCTACAAAGGGTAAGCGTATAACGATAAAAGATCTGGATTATCTTAAAGCTCAAATTAATTGTGAAAACTGCCCGATAAATATATGTAAAATGGAATAAGAGGCTGTCGAACTATTTACCCAAACAAAAAAAGCTGGTGCTTACCAGCTTTTTTTACGTTTTTAGCTAACACCTAAAGCGATTTTAGCATAACGACTCATCATATCTTTAGACCATACTGGATTCCAGACGATGTTAACTTCTACGTCCTTCACCTCAGGTAGTTCACCTAATGCAGTTTTAACCTGGTCAATAATTTGTGGTCCCATTGGGCAACCCATTGATGTTAATGTCATGTCAACTGTTACTAATCCGTCATCGTCCATTTCAACGTGATATACTAATCCTAAGTTAACTATATCTATCCCTAATTCAGGGTCAATAACATTCTCCAAAGCACCCATCAAACTATCTTTCATTGCTTCATCCATTCATATCACCTCATTCTTTGTTATAATCATAATATATCAAAAATCATTCTCATTTCATATCAATAAATTTTGACAATTGATAATGAAAATCAATTAAAGGAGTTACTATTTTGGAACAACATTTAATTTGTCTGGATCTAGACGGTACATTATTAAATAAAAATCAGGAGATTACTCCGTATACAAAAGATATTATTAAAAAACTACAGGCATTGGGTCATAAATTTATGATTTCAACTGGTAGACCTTATCGTGCCAGCCAAATCTACTATACAGAGCTTGGTCTGGATACTCCCATCGTTAATTTTAATGGTGCTTTCGTTCATCACCCTAAGGATATGATGTTCGAAACATTTCATCAGCCTTTAGATTACCAGGTGGCTCGAGAAATATTTGAAAAAATTCCACATCTAAAAATACAGAATATCGTTGCAGAAGTAAAAGACCAGGTGTATTTGCATTACCATGATGAATATTTATTTGAAGGTTTCAGCATGGGTAATCCCCTTATCGAGGTCGGCAATCTACTGGAAAGTATTAAAGAACCTCCTACTTCTATTTTGATTCAGGCTGAGGAAAATGAAATACCTGGTATCTATAAACATCTGGATCAAGTGTATGCTGAACATCTGGAACATCGACGCTGGGGAGCGCCTTTCCCAGTTATCGAGATTGTTAAGAAAGGTATTAACAAAGCTGTTGGTGTACAGATCGCAATGGATTATTTGAATATTAAACAGGAAAATACGATTGCTTTCGGTGATGAAGATAACGATCATGAAATGATAAAATTTGTAGCCAAGGGCGTAGCTATGGGTAATGCAATTGATGATTTAAAACACGTTGCAAATGATATCACAGCAACAAATAATGAGGATGGTATTGGTAAATATTTAGCACAGTATTTTAATATAGAATAGAGGTTTTTATATGAAGATTATTGTTGTAGGTGCAGTTGCAGGAGGCGCCACTGTTGCGTCGCAAATCAGACGATTATGTGATGATGACATCACAATCTACGAAAAAGATCGTGATATGAGTTTTGCGAATTGTGGTTTACCCTACTATTTAGGTGGAGAGGTAAGTCCACGTAATCATCTGGTAGCATCAACACCTGAAAAATTTGAATCAGAGAAAAATATTACTGTTAAAACATATCATGAAGTCGTCGCTATTGATCCAGAACAAAAAGAAGTAACTGTTAAAGATATTAAAAATAATACTACTTTTAAAGATCAGTTCGATTATTTGATTCTTTCACCTGGTGCATCTCAAATTACATTACCTGTGCTTAACGCGCCACATGTCTTTACGATGCGTAACCTGGAGGATACAGATAAAATTCATAATTATATTGAAAGTAATGCTGTGAAAGATGTGCTCGTCATTGGTGCTGGATATATTAGTTTAGAAATATTAGAGAATTTAAAAAATAGAAAGTTAAATGTTACGATGCTCCATCGTAGTGAACATCTATTAAAATCTGTTGATAAAGAGATGACAGATTATATTCCAGATATTCTTGAAGAACACGGGGTACGTGTCTTACTGAATGATGAAGTAAAATCGCTGGACGATAAAAAGGTTCATCTAAAGTCAGGTCGTAAATTCGATTATGATATGATTATATCAGCATTAGGTATACAACCGAATACTCATTTTATTGAAACAAGCGGTATTCAGTTAACTGAAAGTGGTCATATTAAGGTCAATGATCATTTCCAGACCAATTACTCATTTATCTATGCATTAGGTGATGCAATTCAAACAAAATACCGCCATGTAGATTATCCTGCCCAGATAGCACTTGCATGGGGGACTCATCGTGCTGCAAGTATTATTGCACACAATATCACGCAAATTGATATGATCAAATTCAACGGCTTACTTGGCACAAATATCATTCGAATATTTGATTATACTTTTGCGAGTGTCGGGGTAACACCGGATCTACTTGATAAATTTGATTACGATGTTGTTACTCAAACACAAAAACAACACGCAGGATATATGCCAAATGCGAACCCCTTAACTGTTACAGTTTATTATGATCGTTCTACAAGAAAGATACTCCGTGCATCTGCATATGGTAAATCAGGTGTCGATAAACGTATTGATATCATTGCCACGGCAATCATCGGTAATCTCACAATAGATGATTTAAAAGATATTGAAATTGCATATAGCCCAGTCTATAGTAGTCCAAAAGATATTATTAATATGCTTGGATATAAAGCAAAATAAAAAACCGCTCACGAGCGGTTTTTTATTTATATCTATTTTTGATTTGCTAAGTATTTTTTTCGGTTACGAGAGGCACCAATAATAAATGCTGTAAACAATACAATGATTGTACCAGCTGCGATTAAATAACCATTATTAAATCCCTGGTTCTTAACAACCGCATATAATTCCGCTTCTTCTCGATTAGTGATGAGTGAAAATGCATCATCTTTATAATGAACACGATCTCCTATCAGTAAACCACTCAACATCTTATCTTTAGGGATTCGTTTACTATCTAATTTAATATTGGTTGCTTTGCTTCTATTATTAATATTATAGATAAAGTCAACTTTATCAGTATCAAAATAAATTAATTGATTCCCTTTTTTATTGTAGATAACTTCGGATTTACCGTTAAACATTTCATTATACTTTTTATACACACCGCTCGTCACTTCAAGATAATCAATAACCTCTTTTTCCACACGGAAATCTAATAGCTGATGAATATCCGGTGTTTTGTCACCATTCATAGCTATTTCTGTTCCGTACGTCATACTAATCGGTAGTTTTTGAATCATTAAATAACTCATGAGTTGCTTAATACGCGTTCCAGGGAACATATTTTCATTCGCTGCATAGTTTGTAAATCTAGGCATAAAGAAATTATCACTTGAAAGCAATTCATTTTTTTCAAAACTTGCTGGTATTTCCTGGTCAGTTGTTTTAAAAGCATTGGCCAGCTTTAAAGTGGTAGATTTTTTTTGAATGTGATCAAATCCATTCACCTTCAGATCCTCATTTAAAATTGCAATGGTTTCAATACCATCCGGGAATATCTTGTGTGCATCAATTCCATCCTGCATTGCATACATTGATAATCCATCCACTTGATATTTGTCCACAAACTTTGTCATTGCATCTTTATACTTTTTTTGATTTTCTGCATTGTTTAGGTCTATTATCTTTACATCTTTAAAATACTTACTCTGAAAATCATTCATCTTAGTATCTTTAGTTGCAGTAAATTCATTCGTTGCAACGGTCGGCATATCAACGATAACTTTCATATGTTTATCATGAGCAAGTTGAATCATTTTCTTAAACTGTTTTTCCCCACCATACACTGCATCAATTTTGTCATAATTTTTTACATGGTAACCTAAATAGTCTTTTTGATCCTTCTCAAATACAGGTGAAATATGAATCGTATTAAATCCCATCTTTTTAATATAATCAATTTTGCTGATAATACCGTTGAAGTCTCCACCGTAAGGTAATGTATCATCTTTTTCGTTATGGATATGTTTATTATTATCCTCATTCCCATTCATAAATCGGTCAATAATTAAACTATAAATACGTGAGTCCTGTTGCTTTGCGGCGTATGAATGATGATTAAACGTTAATAATAAAATGAATGCAGTAAGCACCGTAACAATTTTTTTCATTTAATTTACCTCACTTTAGTCGTTAACCTTAATTATACTAAAATATAAAGGGTGTGGGGAGAAATTCATAAAAAGTTCACGAAAGAAAAAAAGAACCTCAAGTTAGAGGTCCTTAAAAATAATTATTTAAACATTGCTGTAATCGGACCTAAAGGTAAATGTGCACCTAAACCGATTGTAAGGATTGCAGCTAAAATCACCATGAAGAAAAAGTTTCTTGAAGGTTTCTTTTTCTTTTTACGTGCTAAAGTCATCTCCATTAAGCCAATAGTGATTAAACCTAATAAAAATTTAAAACCATACATCATTGCATCTACGTTCATTGATTTAAAGAAGATAAAACATCCGCTTATAATTGTAAGTAAAGCAAAGATACGTAATACCATCATTAAAGGTTTAAAATATTTACTTGGTCCTAAACGATCTGAAAAATTCTCATATGCTGCAAAAAAGACGATTAATAGTACAACCCAGCTCATGATGTGTAAATGTAACATACCATTTATCATTGTAGTTCCTCCCATCTATAATTCATACTCATATAGTTTAACACAAATTTGTAGGATAGGTTAACTATGTACTGCTGATTTAAGTATAATGCATATATTTTTAATGAATTAAGACAACCCTCAAAGGTGAGGGTTGTCCTAACTTATCTATTATTCTCCAACTGTATTCATTAAAGTTCCGATACCATCTATCGTTACTTTAATTTCATCTCCACGTTTTAAGTATACAGGTGGTTGCATCCCTGCACCTACTCCACTTGGTGTTCCTGTTGCAATCACATCACCCGGATGAAGAGCAACGTATTTAGATATCTCAGCAATTAAATCATCAATTTTTAATACCATATCTTTTGTGTTCCCATCCTGGCGAATTTCATTGTTAACCTTCGTTACGATATTAGCATGTTCAGGTGTCGGTAACTCATCTTTGGTTACAATATATGGTCCCATTGGGCAGCCACCGATTAAACTTTTAGAAAGAAAAGCTTGCGCATGTTCTTTTTGAAGATCACGTGCAGTGATGTCATTAATAATCGTATATCCATAAACATAGTCTAATGCCATTGCTTTTGGTATTTTATGTCCGTACTTTCCAATGACAACACCTAACTCACCTTCATAGTCCAGAGCTTTTGTAACATCACTATGTGCAGGTATTTCATTACCATCACCAATTAAACTTGATGGCGCTTTTGTAAATACGTAAAGCTCATCTACTTCATTGTTTAATTCAGATGCATGTTCAGCGTAGTTACGTCCTACTGCGATAACATTATTCGTAGGAGTAACCGGCGGTAAAAATTGAATATCTGTAAAAGCATATTTATAGTCTTCTTTATGTGCAGATGCTTCAACTTTCTCGATCGTTGCGCGAACTAGCTCCTGGAAATCCACCGTATTATTTTGTTGTAATGCTTCTAGTAACGTTTTTGGATAGTCGCCATCTTTAAAATCTGCAAACACTTTTACCAAATCCCATGCAGCATCTTCTCTTTTAACTTTAACCCCATACGTTACTTTATCCTTGATTTTGAATGTTAAAAACTTCATTTATATTTCACTCCTCTTCTCTGTTGTTCTCATTATACAGAATATTTTAAAATCTTTCATGCTTTTGTATTATTCTGGTCATTGTTTTTACTTTTTTCTATCCATAGACTCAACACAATATAAACAACTGACACAACTAGCGCTACAATTAAAGAATGTTGCAATAGTTGTATTAATGATGAAGCTGGATAAGGTAGTTTACCAATTCCGGTAAATAAGCTATAGATTATAACATCGATTAAAACAACCATACCTATGTAGAGCTTTGTCTGTTTTAGAGGGTGGGTAGTCAATTCATCAAAATATCTGATACAAATAAATATTATCAATACTAACCCCAATCCTTGCAAACTTGCACCAAGAATTAATAATAGATATTGCAGAAAACCGAAGCTAAACTTGAAAATAAGCAGTTTTACTGATGTTCCGGCTATAAGTGCCATGAGAGACTGAATAAAAATATTACTTGTTGAAACATTTTTCTGGTGATACATTCCTGTTAATACTCCCGGTATGATGCACAGTATAAACGCTGCAATATAATAATGGGTGTGTTGAACAAAATAATCTATGTTTAGCAGTATATATTTACCTGCTTGATGTTGATGATTAATAGCGATAAATTCCTGAAATGCCTTAACATTTAAAAATGATTCATAATCTCGAAATAATATGATAACAGGAATAATGATGACAAACGTAAAGGAAGCATAAATTGAAATCGTGAAGCTTAACAGCTTTTGTTGTGACAATTGCTTTTGACTAATCCGTTTTAAAAACATAAGCGCAACGGCAATCATCGGTAATACACTCATTCGCGTTATAAATAAACAAATCATAAAGCTTAATACGGCAAAAATAATGATTGTTCTGTAACTTATTTGACTCAACATGTAACATCGATTACCTAAAATGAAACCAAACATGCTTAGGCTGATAAATAGAATCATCATTATATATAGAGAAAGTGTCGGTAACTCAAATTCATTATAATACTCAAAGGGGTTAATCAATTCAATCGGCTGATTCATCAGAAAAGCAACACTTAATGTGTAGAGTATAAGTGGAATTGCATATAGTACATATACTATTGTTCGTTTCATCCGCTCACCTCTACGAGTCCGCCGTCAAAGAAGTATAAATATGATTTAATTTCCTGATTTAATACTGATTCCAACGCTGCTTTATAATAGTTTATTTGTACGCGATAATTATCCGCCATTAATGCAAGGGTTTCTTCTCTAGAACGACCTAGACGAGTCATAACTTTATCTGTTTTATAGTCCACTAAGTAATATTCTCCGTTATATTTGAATACACAGTCAATCATCCCCTGAACTAATTGATCAGGATGTGCTTCAACTAAATATTGCTTTCCTATAACGAACGGCAATTCATGGTATACTTCTTCTGCATGTATAAGTTTTTGAAATATTTCAGTGTGCATGAATGTAAGGATTTGTTCAATATTAATATACTGAATATCCTGAGACGAGATTAAATTTCTATCTACTAGTGTATCCATGAAATCAGTAAGTTCATCTTTTGAAAGTACGCGCATAGGAATATGCTGCATGATGAGGTGCATTAACGTACCGATTTCCTGCGGTGTTTTCTTTTGTTCAGTCATGAACTTCGGTCGATCAAACTGTTTTTTACCTAACTTATATTGGTTAATATACGTCCACGTTGTTAACTCATCCTCTGCTTCTGCCTTCTTAATATCTGACACACTTTCCTTTGTCGGTAAGCTAAATTCATCAACATATGCATAACGATAGTCTTTTATGTCGTTCAGCCAATGTATATCAGCATGATTCATTTTAATATCGTCAGCAGTCTCCTCAACTTCATACATAGATATTTCATTGATTACTTGATATGATATATCAAGCGGATGATTCGGCTGCAAAATAGCCGGTAGAATAAAAGATAATGGAGATGTAGCATTTAATCGATAAAATAGATCTAGCTTTTGATTCATCTCAACATCCATATATTTCTCAAGTGCCGATTCTGAATTCACACTGCCTAATAAGATAAGTTTCTCACGTGCTCGTGTAAATGCAACATACATCAGTCGCAATTCTTCAGAGGTTTGAGATATTTTAAGATGATGTTTAAACAAACCATTTAACATCAATGGAAAAGCGACATTTGCTTTGGCATCAAAATAATTTATCGCCAGACCCATCGATTGATCCACTAACACATCGGCATTTGTATCTCTAAAATTAAATTTTTTATTCAGTCCTGCATAAATTACAAAGGGAAACTCTAAACCTTTTGATGCATGCACTGTCATCATCTTCACTACATCCGCTTCATCTGAAATGATGTTCACTTCACCAAAGTCCTTTTGATTTGTAAGCATGTTATCGATATATCGAATAAACTGAGATACGCCTCGGTAACTTGATTTTTCAAAATTGTCAGCGAGACTTAATAATTTCTTCAGGTTAGCTTCGCGTTGATGTCCACCTGCGAGCAATAAATATTTTTCAAGCAAATAAGTGTCCTCATAGATATAAGTTAACAACTGACTTACACTCATCGAATGCTGACTACTACGATAATCCTCCAGATCACTCAGTACTTTAGCAACTTTTAACTTCAAATCTTCATCATGCCCCATTGCTTTATACTGTAATAAATTCTGATACAGATAAATAGAAGTATCCAGATTTCTTATCGTCGCTAATTCATCTGCTGTAAACTGATAAATTATACTTCTTAATACACCTGCTAAAGGAATATCCTGCAAGGGATTATCTATTATTCGAAGAAAGCTCATAATGGTTTCAATTTCATCTGTTTTAAAGTAACCTTCCTTGCTACTCACATGAAATGGAATATTATATGCTTTCATAACTTGCATATGAGTCACTGCATTACTAAATCCTCGTTCCAAAATAGCGATATCTTTATAAGTAGCTTTGCGATATGCCTGTAACTTCACATCATATACTAGCTCTTCATTCACAATCTGCTGAATACGTTGTGCAATGTAATGACTTTCAGGGTGTTCGACTTCTATATTTTCCTTGTTTAAAACAATCATTTCAGTAAATGTACGATTCATATCATATGGTGCACCGTAATAAAGCTTTTGGTCATCATTATAATCAATATCACCGATACTTTCATCCATGATTCTTTCAAAAATTGCATTTGTATCATCGATCACTGATTCACGTGATCTGAAGTTTTTGGATAGTTCTATCACTTTACCTGACTGATTTGCTTTAAATTCTGCATATTTCTGAAGAAATAATTCAGGTTCAGCTTGTCTAAACTTATAAATAGATTGTTTAACATCCCCAACCATAAATAAATTGCCATGCTTTTCCGGATGCTTTTTAATAGCCTGTATAATACTCTCCTGTACACGATTGGTATCTTGGTATTCATCGACCAGAATTTCATGATACTGCGCTCGTAATGCAAGAGCAATTTCAGTAGGCTCATTGTTATTTAATAATATTTTTAAGGCAAAATGTTCATAATCACTAAAATCAATAATTTTGCGTTCTCTTTTTAATGCACTAAAATGCAGCATAATTTTTTCAGTTAACTGCGTTAATGCTTCTACCTCTCCATACATAGACTGAATATCTTCTGCCATTTCATCTGGAGACGCATACAGTATATTTTGCAGATTAGTAATAATAGTTTTCACTTCATTTAAATCCTTAGTAATAAAGTCGTTCATTCTTTTAGCGTCAGGATCATCTTTTGTTTTTACTGCTGGTTTTCTGCCAAAACTAATTTTATGAACTGCTTCAAATTGCTGTTGTAAGCCACCTTGTATGTGAAGTCTTTTATAAATATCATCCAGATAATCATAGGTTTTTTCAAAATCTTCACTGATACAGTTAGACTGCGCTCTATTGATTAAGTGTCGTGCCTGCTGTAGTGACTGATGAACATACTTAGATAGTCGCTCAAAGTTTTCATCATGAATATGTGCATGTTTGTAATAATCTCTGATTTGAGACAGCCATGCTGATGGATTATTATTAGCTATCGCAAAATAATATAGTTTATGAAGCAATTGTCTTAATTCAAAGTCACTTCGTTCATTTGTCAAGTGAAGCATTAACTTTAACTCATTATCATCTAGATGCTCATATGTTTCCTCTAAAACGTCATCAATAGCCTGCATCAGTAGTAATGAGACTTCTTCATCATTTCCTGTTCTAAACGTTGGATCTAAATCTATCGTATAATAGTATTTCTCAATAAGATTCAGACAGAATCGATGAAGCGTTGATATTTCTGCCTGCTGAATTTTTACAAGTTGACGTTGCAAATGACGGGTAGGATTTACTTTCAACTCACTGATAATTCTAGACTGAATGCGCTCTCTCATTTCTTTAGCACTAGCATTCGTAAAAGTAACAACGAGCAGCTCATCAATATTTATACCTTTATCAATAATCTTTCTAATTATCCTTTCGACAAGAACAGCTGTTTTTCCACTTCCGGCAGCAGCTGAAACCAAAGTGTCCTGTCCACTCGTTTCAATTGCTAATTGCTGTTCCTTAGTCCATGACATCGCCATTGAATTCATCTCCTTTCATTACTGCTTCTATAGGATCTATCTTTTCATCTATTGCACGTATGTCTTGTGCATTTAATATTGAATCTAAATGACAAACCGCTTTAAATTCACAGAAGTCACAAGGTAATTTATTGTTATAATAGAGTGGCGTTATACTACAATCTCCAGACAAAACGTTGTCTGCTGTTAATTTAAAATTATTGCGATTATGTTCAATAAAGCGATTAATCACTTCAACCGGCAATACTTTAGAGTTAGCTGTAAATTCCCCTGATTTTTTTAAGCTGACTGGCACGATATCAGACTTGTTTGTCTCTTCAATCGCTTCATCAAAATAGGACACTAAATCAAGATCATCAATGATATAACCCTCCATCTTATATGCAGCGGCACGTTTTTTAATCAAATCCTGAGATAATTCATTTTTATTATTTAATTTAAGCTTCGGTTCATAGACATGATAATAGAGCATTCCCGCAGGAAGCGTATTTTCTTTCAATCCTAAGCGTTGTTTATTTTGCAGTACAACATCCATATATGTCATCATTTGCATTTGAATACCATAATAGACACTTCTGAGATCAAGTGAAGTTGCACCAGACTTATAGTCGATGATAGAAACATAGTCATTATGTGCATGATTCAAAATATCTATCCTATCAATCTGACCACTGATTTCAACTTGTTGCCCCGATGCTAATTGCAGCTTTTGGCTATCCAGCTCACCATTTTTGCCAAAGCGTGTCTCAAATTTAGTCATCTTAAATTTGCTTTGTTGTTGATGCGACTGAATCATACTGAAAGTATCAACAAGCATCGCCTCAATCTTTAAAATCATATATCTGTAATGGTGTTTCGAATACATTAATTCGAATTGAACAGTCGGAAGATGTTGTGCTAAGTATTGACGGATTGTACGACGTATATCTTCTTTTGAAATACTGAATAACTGATCTTTAAATGTTTCTCCGAGATATGCCAGTACTTCATGATATATATTTCCAAGATGAAAGCTCTGTAATTCAAAATTATCTCGTGGTCTGAGTTTTAACCCGTGACCTGCGAAATGCTTAAAGGCACATTGATTAAAGCTTTCAAATCGAGAAACACTTGCTTTTATCACATCGCCATAAAGGCGTGCAACGTTCTTATCATGTAATGGGGTGGTTTGATTACGATAATATTTAAGTTCAAAGATTTCATCATATCCATGAGCTTTGTAAAACTCAATGACAGAATGCCAGGCTTCATCATGCGCATGATGTGCAGCTACACTGACACCTGTACTTAAAGTAGTAATTTGATCCTCTGGAGAAAATAGGTTTGTATAAACATTTTCTATACGACATATTTCACGTATGTCTTTTAAAAATGAAGATGGTCGCATCGCTTCATAGGATTCATTCATTAAACTATAGGATAAGTACAACGCATCTGTCGCATTTGTCATAGCTATATAAGCTACAAATCTTTCATCTTGAGCTAATAATTCTGCTGAAGGAGCAAGTTTCAAACCTCCAATAGATGAGATAAGTTGTTTTTCATGGTCAGTAATAATTGCATCTTCACGAATTGCACGCGGTAAAATATCATCATTTAAACCACACATAAAGATAATTTTTTTATTTTCAACTTTTGCAAGATCCATATTAAGAATTTGAATTTGATCAAGCCCTTGTGGTGCTGCACTAAATTCCAGAGATTCAAAACCAACATCTAGTATTTCTGCCATCATTTCATACTTTAATGTTTTATCATTTAGTACTTCGACAAAATCATCCAGTACTTGATTAATTCCAGTTAATAACTGATCATATTCTAACGCTTTGTAATGATGACCACTATCAATCATTTTATCTCGATTTACCATTAAGTAATCCGGTAACTGAATCTTTAATAAAAATTCATATAAATTCGTTGCAAATTCTGATGCAAAAAGAGAAGTTGTTAAACTCACTTTCAAACCATCTACTAATTCTACTGTCTGATCTACATACGTAAGAAATGCATCCCATTGTTCAGTTGAGTACATATCATCCTTACTAAATTGTAGTTTTCTTTTTTCCACCAGATCCTTGTAACTCATACCACGTGTAATCATTACATTTTCCAGCATATCAACAAACTGCAAATCAACACGATCAATATGTTTAGTAATTAATCCGGTTTTTAGCGCTCTAAATAAATGATCCAATTGATATGTATTTTTAAAGAATCCAAGTAATGAACGTATCAATTCAATACTATGATGATGGTGCATTACTTCTTTATAATCTGTATGATACGGTATACCAATCTTCACTGCTCGTTTAATGAGAGCACGTGCATATGCCGGATCACGATATAAAATGGCAATATCTTTATATCGATAATCTTTCTTTCCTAAATTAAAAATTTTATGCATGATAGCATTTACTTCTTTTTGCACATTTTCAGCTTCCAGCACTTCAATTTTTTGTTCAGACATATGAGAGATTTGCAATGCATCAAAATATTGCTCTAAAGTTTTTAGTGCATCATTATTAAATCGAAAACTTTCAACCATCTGTTTTACTGTATAGTTAATATTATGTAGCTTTAAATAATCTGTAATGCTCTGAAATGTTTCTTCAGTTTTACGGAATAATCCACTTGATTGATGCGGATCAAGCGTTAGTGCAATGGTCACAGATTTAGCATGCTTACACAGTGCAAGTAATACCAGGTATTCAATAGTTGTAAAATTGTAAAAACCATCAATATAAATGTCTGCATGTTTGATTGTCTCTGACTGCTCAATGAGGTGAATTAAGTGATAAAGCGTATCTTCGGCTTGCATAAATTGATTCTTCATCTCTGCATTCAGCGCTTCATAAATCAAACCTATATCATGTAGTTTATCTTTTGTTCTAACTTCTAAATCTGCAGTAGTTAATGCACTGATATCTTCAGCAGAAACATTGTACTTCTTTAATTCGCTGAATGTCTGGCTTAATTTTTGGCTAAAACCATAATAATTACTCGCTGTCTGAAAACGACTTAATGAGGATTGATGCTGTTTCACCATTTCAAATGTCAACATCTCCACTCCTGCTTTAGATATCGGCGTTAATTCCGGTCCTCCTATCTCACTTTTCAAACGCCAGTATAAACGATCAAAAGAGTAAATAGCAGTCCTCATACTACCTTTAATTCTGCTATCTTTACTTAATGCCTGTTCGATAGAAAATGTGCTTTGTCTGGGCGCAATCATAATGATTGGATCACCTAAAGGCTGTTTCATTAATTCTGTTTTTATGGATTCAACTATAAAATGTGTTTTACCTGTTCCACGTCTACCTAATAAAAAGCTTACTGTCATAAACATCCCCCTAAATTTTTTGGTTAAGATATATCCTGCATACAAAAACCGAACGAAACCTATAAATCACTCAGATTTATAGTATTAGTTCGGTTATAGTCGCTAAGGTAATTTAAGTACCTTCATTTAATATTTATTTAGGATCAAAGTTATAGTGAAAACTGTTGAATGGCCAGTAGCGTAGTGCGACTTCTCCAACAACCTTATCATCCTTTATTAAGCCAAAATATCGACTATCTTTACTTACTTCCCGATTATCTCCCAGTACTAAGAGATAGCCTTCAGGTATTTTATCTTTCCCCTTAGCATACGCTAAATCCTTAACGCTGAAATTTTCAGTAAGTAATATGTTCGTTTTAGCTACTTTATTTTCTTCTAAATAGGGTTCATCAACTTGTTTTCCATTCACATATAACTGATCATCAACATATTTAACATTATCTCCCGGTGTTCCAATGACACGTTTCACATAGTCATATTGTTTATCCGCATGAAACACAATGACATCACCATTATCTATTTTGCCTGTTACATAACCAATTTTATTGACGATGACTTTTTCTCCATCTTTTAATGTAGGGTCCATTGAATCCCCTTTAACCGTATATGTAACAAATAAAAACTGATTAATCACAAATATCAATGCTAATGCAACTACTATTGCTATTAACCACTCTACTATCTCTTTTTTCAAAATGTCACCTCTTATTATTATGCCAATATGTATGAATCACTTTTCCTAACATCTGTTTACGACTTATACAGCCAAATGTTCTGGAATCAGTACTAATTGAAATATTGTCCCCGATAACCAAATAACAATCTTCAGGAACGATTCTATAGTCCTTCGTCTGATCTCTTAGCAGTAAGTTCATCGAATTATCTTTATAGCGCGTTTTTCTGCCATTTATAAACAGCTGCCCTTTTGATACTTTCAGATAGTCTCCGGGCGTTGCTAAAATTCTTTTCACCAAGACCTCTTTATTATTTAGCTTAAAGAAGAAAATATCATCAATACGTGGTTCGATCATAATATCTATCGATTGATTGACAAACACACGATCTCCATCATTCAATGTAGGTTCCATAGAATGACCTTCAATCATATAATTCGATATAAAAAAAGATCTGAATATTACAATGAATATCAGGATAAAAATACATGGCATAGCCCATTTTTTTATATTCATCGTTTAGCCTCTGATTTAATTAAGTAGTTCTCTAAAAGTTTTCCAGTAAACCATAGTAAAAGTAATACTATAGCAACAATTATACTCTTTTTCGGTTCTCTGACAAAGGAATATATATCACTTCCGATGAAACTCAGCATAAATAACATGATTGCTTTACCTAGTAACACAGCTATTAAATAACGCCTTATACTCACCGTACTTAATCCGGCTACCACATTCACGAGACTAGACGGAGTGAACGGAAAACATAGTAAGATAAACAAGGGTAATACACCTTTATCATTAACACGACGTATAAATTTCATTGTATGAGGATGTCGATTTAAGTGTCTTAAAAATTTATGCTGTCCGTATCTCCTCACCAATAAGAAAACTATGTATGCACCACAAAAAGCCCCTAGCCAGGTAATGATAAAACCCCAGATAAGACCATATGTATTTACATTCACAACTGCGAATAATGCTATCGGAAGTATTGGGAAGAATGCTTCAATAAATGGCAGTAAGAATGCTATGATAATTCCAAATGATTTAAAGGTTTCAAAATAACCATTAATTGCTGCTTCACTAAAATAATGCGTGATAAAATCCATTTCCTCACCTACTCTCATCTCATTTTATCTGAGTTTTGATATTAATGCATTAAAAAAGCCGGGACCAATGTCCCGACAAATTATGACCATCTATTTATTTAATCGTTCTTCAAGTTCAGCTTTTTTATCTTCAAATCCAGGCTTACCAAGTAGAGCAAACATATTTTGTTTATAAGCTTCTACACCAGGCTGGTTAAATGGATTAACACCTAGAATATAACCACTCATAGCAACACTTAATTCAAAGAAGTAAACCATGTAGCCAAATGTGAATGCATCAAGCTTTGGCACTTCCACAACTAAATTTGGAACTCCACCATCACTATGCGCTAAAATTGTTCCCTGAAACGCTTTTGTATTAACGAAATCTAATGTTTTACCCGCTAAGAAATTGAGACCATCTAAGTCATTTTCGTCTTCTTCAATCGTGATATCAGCACGAGGATTTGTAACCTTTACAACCGTTTCAAATATATCACGACGCCCTTCCTGAACATATTGACCTAACGAATGTAAATCTGTCGAGAAGTTCGCACTTGAAGGATATATTCCTTTAAAATCTTTACCTTCTGATTCACCGAATAGTTGTTTCCACCATTCATTGAAATACTGTAGACTTGGCTCATAGTTGATTAACATTTCAATCGTATATCCTTTATTGTAAAGAACATTGCGAATCACTGCATACTGATATGCAATATTTTCATTTATGCTTTCTGAGCTTAATTCATTGCGTGCAAGCTCTGCACCTTGCATCATTGCTTCAATATCATGACCACTCGCAGCAATCGGTAACAATCCAACTGCAGTTAGCACTGAGAATCGTCCACCCACATCATCCGGAACGATGAATGTTTCATAACCTTCAGTCGTAGCTAGTGATTTTAATGCACCCTTAGCTTTATCAGTTGTAGCAAAAATTCTTTCTTTTGCACCTTCTTTGCCATACTTTTCTTCTAATAATTTTTTAAACACTCGGAAAGCTACAGCTGGTTCAGTTGTAGTTCCAGATTTAGAGATGACATTAACAGAGAACTCTTTATCTTTTACATATTCAATTAAATCACTTAAATAAGAAGAAGATAGTTGATGCCCTGCAAATATTATTTGAGGTTTTCCTTGTTCATTACTTAAATGATCAAAATGTTTATTTAACATTTCAATTGCTGCTCTAGCGCCAAGGTATGAGCCCCCAATACCGATAACAATTAAAACTTCACTATTTGATTGAATTTTTTTTGCAGCTGCCTGAATACGGGCAAATTCTTCTTTATCATAATCTTTCGGTAGATTAACCCAGCCTAAAAAGTCACTACCTGCACCTGTACCCTCATGAATCGTTTGATGCACACCATTTACGATAGATTGCATTTGTTCTAATTCATGCTCACCAAAGAAAGATTTTGCTGTGCTGTAATCAAATTTAATATGTGTCATTATGGTTCCTCCTGTTTGTAAAATCACATTCATTGTACTCTATAAACTTTGACTTCTCAATGAATGCGTTTGATTTATAAAGTTAAAAGTTTTATTTTTAAAATTTTTATGACATTTATGCATGAAGTTTCATTGAATTCATCCTAATAATAAATATAAAATATGATTAAAAATAATATTTATACAACATTATGAATATTATTACTTGATTAAAACAATCCTATTTGATATTGTATTATGTATATTAATTCATAATAACTAATAATAATAAAAGGAGAAATAATATGACTAAAGAAAAAGTAGTACTCGCATACTCAGGTGGTTTGGATACAAGTGTGGCTATACAATGGCTAATTGAAAAAGACTTTGACGTTATTGCTTGTTGTCTGGACGTCGGTGAAGGCAAAGATTTGCAAACTGTAAAAGAAAAAGCATTAAAAGTTGGTGCAGTGGAATCAATTATGCTGGATAAGGTTGAAACATATGCTAAGGAATATTTATCTTACGCTATTAAAGGAAATACTTTATACGAAAATACTTATCCATTAATTTCTGCATTAAGTCGTCCGCTTATCGCTAAAGAACTGGTAGAGATTTCACATCAATATGAAGCAAAATATATTGCACATGGTTGTACCGGAAAAGGAAATGATCAGGTGAGATTTGAAGTTGCGATCCATAGTTTAGATCCATCAATCCAAACATTAGCACCAGTGCGCGACTGGGGATTTAGTCGAGAAGAAGAAATAGAATATGCTAAACAGCATAATATTCCGATTCCAATCAATCTTGATTCACCCTACTCAATTGATCAGAATTTATGGGGCAGAAGTAATGAATGTGGTATTTTAGAGAATCCGTATATTGAACCGCCAAAAGATGCGTATGAATTAACGAAGTCTCCAGAAGAAGCGGCAGATACGCCACTCTATTTAGAGATCACGTTTAAGGAAGGACTACCGGTTGCGATAGATGGTCAACCATTACCGCTTCATAAATTGATTCAACAATTAAATCAATTAGGTGGACAGCACGGTGTTGGGCGTATTGATCACGTAGAGAATAGACTCGTCGGTATTAAGTCACGTGAAGTTTACGAAGCACCAGGTGCGATGACTATACTAACAGCACACCAAGCATTAGAAACAATCACGTTAACAAAAGATGTACAACACTTTAAACCCTACGTTGAACAACAATTTGCGAATCTAATTTATAATGGACTATACTTCTCTCCATTGTCTGATCATATTAAAAATATGTTGAACGATATGCAACAATATGTGAACGGAAAAGTAAAAGTGAAGTTATACAAAGGGAATATCACGGTTGTTGGACGTACAAGTGATAAATCTTTATATAATGAAAAACTTGCAACATATACGCAAGAAGATGCATTTAATCAACAAGCGAGTGTTGGATTTATCGAGATTTATGAATTACCGACGAAACTTGCCACTGAAGTGTATAGAGGTGATTTCAATGAGTGATGCATTATGGGGCGGTCGATTTGAAGCATCGATGGATAAACTTGTAGAAAAGTTTAACCAATCGATTGATGTTGATCAAGCGTTATTTTTTGAAGATATTGAAGGCAGCCTGGCACATGTGACGATGTTAGGCGACTGCAATATTATTTCACAAGAAGAAGCACAGCAAATTAAAGATGGATTAAATGAATTAGTTAACGATTATGAAAACAAAGCACTTACATTTTCATCTCAATATGAAGATATTCATTTAAATATTGAACACTTACTTACTGAACGAATAGGCTCCGTTGCTGGAAAGCTGCATACAGGACGATCGCGAAATGATCAAGTCGCAACAGATATGCATTTATATACTAATAAAAAAGTAAAGTTGATTATAGAAGGCATCAAAAAATTACAGCGAAGTATTATACAATGCGCAGAGCAACATATCGATGTCATTATTCCTGGATATACACATTTACAAAGGGCTCAACCGATACTGTTTGCGCATCATATGATGGCGTATTTCTGGATGCTTGAGCGTGATAAAGAAAGGCTGACTGAAAGTTTATCACGTATTAATGTATCACCACTCGGGTCTGGTGCACTAGCAGGTACTACCTATCCAATTAATCAACAACAAACCAAAGATTTACTCCATTTCGATTCTGTCTATCCAAACAGTATTGATGCTGTGAGTGACAGAGATTATATCCTTGAAACGATGAATAATATAAATCTCGTGATGATGCATCTATCAAGATTTTCAGAAGAAATCATCTTGTGGTGTTCGCATGAATTCAACTATATTACATTGAGTGATGCGTTTTCAACAGGATCATCGATTATGCCACAAAAGAAAAATCCAGATATGGCGGAGCTCGTGCGTGGTAAATCAGGCACTGTAGCTGGTAACTATATCGGCATGTTAATGACGCTTAAAGCATTGCCGTTAGCTTATAACAAAGATTTACAAGAAGATAAACAAGCATTCTTTCATTCGATTGAGACGTGTATCGACAGTTTGACGATATTTAGCGGCATGATAAACACAATGACAATTAATAAAGAACATATTGTGCAAACGCTTGAAGAAGATTTCTCAAATGCAACAGAACTTGCAGATTATTTCGTTCATTTTGGCATACCATTTAGAGAAGCACATGCAATTACAGGTAAACTTGTTTCAGAGTGTATCAAAAAGAATATCTTTTTAAAAGATGTACCACTAGAGCACTATCAAACAATCCATCCAGAAATTGATGAGGCGATTTATACAATACTGCAACCAAAATCAGCTGTTGAAAGAAGAACAAATGAAAATGGTACAAGTACGCAATCCGTATTAGCACAAATAAAATCAGGCAAGTCTAAATTAAATTAGACTTGCCTCATTTTTATTTTTCATTTGTAATACGTTCATATACGTCAGGATAGTTCGTAAACACACCGTCTACACCATAATCATTTAATCGCCTCATATCTTCTTCTTTATTCACTTTATACGGATGAATTTCAAATCCAATAGATTTTAATAACGCTGTATTCTCTTTCGTTAAATCATGGAAACTTGGTCCAAAGCCATCTGCATACGTTTTAATTTGACGTAATGTTGCTTCTGTCGCTGTAGCCATAAATCCTTTACTCGTTAATTGCACTAAAGGAACGTCAGTATTTAATTGATGCATCTTTAATAAACTTTCGCCTGAGAACGATTGTACTAAAACATGCCCTTGTTTTAAACGACCTTTTTTAAGTAATCCATGTTTATCTAACACTTTTAATAATGCTTCTTCCATACCTGGGTAAACGTCTGGAGATTTTGTTTCAATATAGTAATTTGCATTTTTCCCGTATCTGCTAATCACTTCATCTAAAGTAGGTACTTGTGCACCTACATATGCTTCATTGGCATATTCAGGATACTTTTCATTGAACCATGAACCTGCATCAAGTTGCTTAATCTCTGCTAAAGTGTGGTCCTTTACTAAACCAGTACCGTTTGTTGTACGATCTAACGTTTCATCATGTAAAGCAATTAAATGATCATCTTTCGTCATTTGTAAATCTACTTCTATATAATCCGCACCAATCTCATAATGTCCTTTGTCATATGCAAAGAAAGTGTGTTCAGGTGCATAACCACTTGCACCACGATGTGCAACGTTAATAAATGCTTCGTGCTTTAAAGTTTTTGCATCGACTGGAAGTGGTGTAGATATAGTAAGACCTAATAAAGCAGCAAGGATAACGCGATTTGTTTTTCTCATGGTATAGCCTCCACAAAATTATATAGTGTTACAAATAAATTTTAATAGAAGTTCACCCATAAAAGTGAATTAAGATATAAACTTTAGAATATTTACAACGACATTACAATTGTAATCTTTAAATATTTGTTTAAAATAATTAAAAAAAAAGAAAGCCTATTAAATTAGACTTTCTTAAAAATTATAATGCTGCTTTATAAATTGCCATAACATCTTCTTTTTCTAACTTGTAGAAGTTACCAAATGGTCCGTAAATAAGCGTCTTATCCGTAAAAACTTCTAAATCTTCTTCTTTTACCCCAACTTGAGATAATTTTGTAGGAGCACCAAGTGATGACCAGAAATCTGAAATTGCATCTATCGCATCGTTAATTTTATCTTCATCTGAAGTGTCATCATCAATACCAAAAACATCTTCAGCAAATTTAACGAATCGTTCCGGCTTTTTCTTACTTACATAACGCATCCACTCTGGGAATATAATTGCCAGACCCACACCATGAGGAATATCATAAACTGCACTTACTGCATGTTCTAAGTTATGTGTTGCCCAGTCTCCAACATACCCTAAGCGTAAGTAACCATTTAAGGCTACTGTAGCACCGAGCATTGTTGTCTCACGAGCTTCATAATTTTCAGGCTGCTCCATAGCTATTGGACCTGCTTTCATTATAGCCTTCATAACACCACTAATCATGGCATCACCAATTTCAGTGTTAGTCGCTTCATTAAAATATTGTTCTAATAAGTGACTCATGCTATCAATAATGCCATTAGCAGTTTGGTTTTGCGGTAATGTAAACAGTAATTCCGGATTTAATAAACTAAACTTAGGATAAACGTGTGGTGATCCCCAACCTAACTTTTCATTTGTCTCCCAGTTTGTTATTACACTACCTGAGTTCATTTCAGAACCAGTCGCTGATATCGTTAATATCGTACCAAACGGAATAGCACGTTCAACTGATGCCTTACGTGTCACAATATCCCATGGATCAACATCAGTTGTAGAAGCGGCAGCAATTAATTTTGTACCATCAATAACAGATCCTCCGCCAACAGCTAGTATGAAATCAATTTTATTTTCTTTGACAATTTGTACGCCTTTTTTTACTGTTGATAAACGTGGATTGGGTTCAATACCTGCAAGTTCGTAAATATTGTAGCCATCTAATAATTTTATTACTCGGTCATATAAACCTGATTTCTTAATACTACCTCCGCCATATGTTAAAAGGATATTTTTACCTTCAGTAAACTTTTCAATCATTTGTGGTAATTGATCAGTACTAGTCTTACCAAAGACTAAAGTCGTTGGATTTTGAAATGTAAAATCATTCATTATTTTATGCTCCTCTCTGTTTGGTTACATTGTATATAACTTTTATATTTTTGGGTATTATTATGACTTATGAAATTGGGAGTCTACCATTTTCATATTGTTTTTCGCTTACGAAATTTGGAGTCTACCAATTTCATATTGTTTTTCGCTTGTGAAATTGGGAGTCTACCAATTTCATATTGTTTTTAGCTTGTGAAATTGGGTGTTCACCAATTTCATACTGTTTTTCGCTTGTGAAATTGGGAGTCTACCAATTTCAGCAACAAAAAAAGACACACTCCATTAAAGAGTGTGTCTAGTTTGCTTTACGCCCATCCACGGTAACGTGCTGCTTCAGCTGTACGTTTAATACCTACAATGTAGGCTGCTAAACGCATATCAACTTTTCTAGCTTCAGCAATTGAATAAACATTATCAAATGCTTTAACTAATTTTTCACGTAATTTTTCATTTACTTCTTCTTCTGTCCAGTAATAACCTTGGTTATTTTGTACCCATTCGAAGTATGAAACTGTAACCCCACCTGCACTTGCTAATACGTCAGGAACAAGTAAGATTCCGCGATCTGTTAAAATTTTAGTTGCTTCAGGTGTTGTTGGACCATTTGCTGCTTCAACAACGATTTCAGCTTTAATATCATGTGCATTATCTTTAGTAATTTGGTTAGAGATTGCTGCTGGTACTAAAATATCGCAATCTAACTCAAATAATTCTTTATTTGTAATTGTATCTTCAAATAAATTCGTAACTGTTCCGAAGCTATCACGACGGTCTAATAAGTAATCAATATCTAATCCATTTGGATCATGTAATGCACCATGCGCATCAGAGATACCAACTACTTTAGCACCCATGTCATATAAGAACTTAGCTAAGAAGCTTCCCGCATTACCAAAACCTTGGATAACAACACGTGAGCCTTCAATTTTCTTACCGCGACGCTTAGCTGCTTCTTCAATTGCAATAACAACACCTAATGCAGTTGAACGGTCACGTCCTTGTGAACCACCTAATACAATAGGTTTTCCTGTGATGAAACCTGGTGAGTTAAATGCATCCATCATGCTATACTCATCCATCATCCAAGCCATAATTTGTGAGTTAGTAAATACGTCTGGTGCCGGGATATCTTTAGTTGGTCCTACAATTTGAGAAATTGCACGAACATATCCACGTGATAAACGTTCTACTTCATGTATACTCATTTGACGTGGATCACAGACGATACCACCTTTACCTCCACCATAAGGTAAGTCAACGATACCGCATTTTAAAGTCATCCACATAGATAATGCTTTAACTTCATCTTCATCAACATCTGGATGGAAACGAACGCCACCTTTAGTTGGACCTACAGCATCATTGTGTTGTGCACGATAACCAGTAAATACTTTTACAGATCCATCATCCATCTTAACAGGAATACGCACTGTTAATAAGCGTAATGGTTCTTTTACTAAGTCATACATTCCTTCATCGAATCCAAGTTTATCTAACGCTTCATGAATAATATTTTGTGTAGATGATACTAAACTTGTAGTGTTTTCTGACATGTTATTCGCCCTCTTTTTTCATTCTTAAATACTTCTTTTGTTATTGTAACATATTTAAATGCTTTTAAAAGCACTTTTTGAAAACGCTATCAATTATTTTGAAAATACTTGTTTAACTTTTTCAATCGCCCAATCTAAATCTTCTTTAGAGATAATTAATGGTGGTGCAAAACGAATAACTGTATCGTGTGTTTCTTTACATAATAAACCTAATTCTTTTAATTGCTCACAGTAAGGACGAGCTGCTTCATTTAATTCAACACCAATGAATAATCCTTTTCCGCGTACTTCTTTTATCACTGGATTATCAATTTTCTTAAGTTCAGCCTGGAAGTATTCACCTAACTCTAATGAACGATCTGCTAACTTTTCATCAACTAATACATCTAACGCAGCACTTGAAACCGCACATGCTAATGGGTTCCCACCGAATGTAGAGCCGTGACTTCCTGCATTAAATACTTCTAAGATTTCTTTATCAGCTAGTACACAAGAGATAGGGAACACACCGCCACCTAATGCTTTACCCAGGATATACATATCTGGTACAACGTTATCCCAGTCAGTAGCAAACATCCTACCTGAACGGCAAAGACCTGCTTGAATTTCATCAGCAATAAATAATACATTATTTTCAGTACATAAATCACGTACTTCTTTAAGGAAACCATCACGAGGAATATTAATACCCGCTTCACCTTGGATTGGCTCTAATAATACAGCTGCAGTATTTGGAGTAATAGCCGCTTTAATCTGTTCGATATCACCAAAATCTACTAATTTAAATCCACCTAATAATGGACCATAACCACGTTGATATTCAGCTTCACTAGATAAAGAAACAGCAGCCATTGTACGACCATGGAAGTTACCGTTCATTGCGATAATTTCTGCTTGATCTTTTGCTACACCTTTCACATCATATGCCCAGCGACGAGCTGCTTTAATAGCCGTTTCAACCGCTTCAGCACCAGTATTCATAGGTAAAACCATTTCTTTACCTGCAAGTTTACAAATCTTTTCATACCACGGACCAAGTTGATCACTATGGAAAGCACGTGATGTTAAAGTTACGCGATCAGCTTGATCTTTTAAAGCTTGAATAATTTTTGGATGACGGTGACCTTGGTTTACTGCTGAGTATGCAGATAACATATCCATATATTTATTACCTTCTGGGTCGCGTACCCAAACACCTTCTGCTTCAGAAATTACGATTGGCAGTGGATGATAGTTTGGCGCACCGTAATGATTTGTAACTTCTATGATTTCTTGTGATTTAGTCATTATTATTCTCCTTTTTTAGAAAAGCAGTAGTGCCTGCACTACTGCTTTATTTTATTTGTTATTTATTTTTAACGATTAATTTTGAATTAAAGCATTTCAGAAGTTGTTTTACCTTGCATGTGTAATACTAAGTAATCCGGTCCACCCGCTTTAGAGTCTGTACCAGACATTTTAAATCCACCGAATGGTTGGTATCCAACAATGGCACCTGTACATCCACGATTGAAGTATAAGTTACCAACATGGAAGTCACGACGTGCTTCTTCTAAATGTTCACGGTTGTTTGTAATTACAGCACCCGTTAAACCGTAATCAGTATCATTAGCGAATTTAATAGCCTCAGTGAAGTCTTTCGCTTTCGCAATACCTACAACAGGTCCAAAGATTTCTTCCTGCATGATACGATCATCATGTTTAACATCAACAAATACTGTTGGGTGAACGAAGTTTCCAACTTCTTCATCCGTTGTTCCACCAACTAATAATTTACCTTCTTGTTTACCGATTTCGATGTATTCTTTAATTTTATTTAATGATTTATCATCGATTACAGGGCCCATGAAATGTTCGTTAGTTTCTGGGTTACCTACAGTTAATTTTTCAGCTTTTTCTTTAACTTTTGCTACAACTTCATCGTACACGTCTTCTAAAACGATTGCACGAGAACATGCAGAACATTTTTGACCTGAGAAACCAAATGCAGATTTAACGATTGATTCTGCTGCTAATTCTAAATCAGCTTCGCTATCAACAACAATCGTATCTTTACCACCCATTTCAGCGATAACACGTTTTAAGTTTAACTGACCTTCATGAACTTTTGCTGCACGCTCATAAATATGAACACCTACGTCACGAGAACCTGTGAATGAGATGAAACGTGTATCAACATGATCAACGATGAAGTCACCGATATCACGGCTTGAACCAGGAATGTAGTTAACTACACCTTTAGGCATTCCTGCTTCTTCTAATACTTCGATAAATTTATAAGCTACAACAGATGTGTTTGAAGAAGGTTTTAATAATACTGTATTACCCGTTACTAATGGCGCAACAGTTGTTCCAGCCATAATCGCTAATGGGAAGTTCCAAGGAGAAATTACTACTCCTACCCCTAAAGGAATATAGTCATAGCGGTTATATTCACCTGGACGTGATTCAACTTTAACACCATCTTTTAGACGTAACATTTCACGTGCATAGAATTCAAGGAAGTCAATACATTCTGCAGTATCAGCATCAGCTTCATTCCAAGGTTTACCTGCTTCTTTTACAAGTAAAGCTGAAAATTCAAATTTTCTGCGGCGGATAATTGCTGCAGCACGGAATAATATATCAGCACGCATTGCTGGGTTTGATTTTCTCCATGATTCGAACGTTTCTTTTGCGATAGCCATAGCTCGCTCAGCATGCTCCTGAGTTGCTTGAGAAACGTTACCAATAGTTTCTTCTCTATTTGATGGGTTGAATGAACGTAATTTATTATCTGTTAAAATACGCTCTCCACCAATCACTAATGGATAATCCTGTCCTAAGTATGCGTTAACTGTTTCTAAACCTTTTAACATCGCTTGTTTATTTTCTTCGACGCTAAAATCTGTAAATGGTTCATGTTTGTATGAAATCATTACATTGCCTCCTCTTTGTTTGTGAAAAAATAGAAAACCCTTACATAATATATAATGACTAATTTTAAGAAATACTTCAACCCTTATTACTTAAATTTTCAAAATAATTTTTTATGCATAAACGTGTAACAAAATAAAAAGAAACTACATATTTACTGTAGCTTCATTCCTTTTTCAACCCATTCCGGTAATTTTTCTCGTAATGATTCAAAACCTATATTCTCTGGTTGTCTTAACTCTTCAAGCACTGATTTTTTTTCTTTCTTTCTTTCCTGGCGTTTGAAATAATCATTTTCTTTCAAAGAAAGATTAAGTTTGCCATCTTCAGAAATATCCAGAATTTTAGCTTTAACAATTTGACCGACTGAGAGAAATAAATTTAAATTATGCACATAGTCATTCATTACTTCTGAAATATGAATCAAACCTTCAGTATGATTCTCTGTTTCAACAAACGCTCCATAAGGCTGTATACCTGTAACTTTGACTTTGATAAACTGTCCTTTTTTATACTTTTTATTCATCATCTTTATCCCTCATTTTCAATAATATAATTTTACCATAAAAATTGGCATAAAAAAAATCATGTAACTAAATTTGTTACACGATTTCACACGTTGCTTGAAGCTGATATATTTTATTTAAAGTAGAGATAATTTCTTCTTCATCAGGTGTCTGTTCAAAACTATGTAAAAATATATTAGATATACGCCCTACTGTTTCTTCGAACGGCAATTTTTGATGAACAACTTCCATAATTTCGTAATACTCTAAATCCCCTTGAGTAGCGTCCTCGAGATGCATAGGATTCCAGTCATTTAAAATTTTGTACATTGCTATATTAAAGTCTGGATTCATATTGATCATCCTCTAGTTTCTTCATCACTTCTGCTTCAAACACCTTAAATTTCTCTTCCTGCTTTTTAGAATTTCTGATAAACATTTTAAATGAAAGATACGCAAGCGTCATAAAAAAAATCAATGACAGGACAGCCGGTACATACTCCCACTTATTTTCCGGAAAATATAAAAATTCCATCATCACGAATCACCCCTAATCTAGTAAATTATTATAACATTAAACATTTATAAAAAAAGCATAAGTCATGAACATTTCATGACTTATGCTTAAGAGGCTATCGACAAAGCGAATAGGTCCAGACAAACTGGAAGCAAATTCTTAAAATCGCTCTTTTATTTCAAGAATTTGGTGAAGTTTGACAAGGAACTGCTTTGAAGATGCCGTTTATGAGGCTATCGACAAAGCGAATAGGTCCAGACAAGCTTATAAAAAATTATTTTAATACGTTAATTTTTTCAATAACAACGTCTTCTAATGGTTTATCTTGAGGCCCAACAGCTACATTCGCTATTGCTTCTAAAACGTCGAATCCTTCAACAAGTTGTCCAAAAACTGTGTGTTTTTGATCTAACCATGGTGTTCCACCGACTTCAGCATATTTATCTACAATCTCTTCAGGCCATCCACCTTGTTTTAATTGTGATAACATTTGCGCTGGTACTTGTTTCATTTGTACGATGAAGAATTGAGAACCATTTGTATTTGGTCCAGCATTCGCCATTGATAATGCACCATATAAATTAAATGCATTCATAGAAAACTCATCTTCGAATTTATCACCATAAATACTTTCTCCACCCATACCTGTTCCTGTTGGGTCTCCACCTTGAATCATGAAATCATTGATTACACGGTGAAAAATAATGCCCTCGTAATATCCTTTCTCAGATAACTGAATAAAGTTTTCGACAGTTTTAGGTGCTACTTCAGGAAATAATTTTAACTTCATCGTACCTTTTGTAGTTATCATTTCTACTAAACGTTCATTTTCTGAAATTTCTGTATTTAATTGCGGAAAATTAGTCATATTTATTACTCCTTCATGATATGATTATTACCATAATATATTAACACAAAAAGGATGATAAATATGTATTTTAGACTTATGCACAAATCAGGTATTTATGTTGTCGAAAAAATTCAGGATCAACCAAATGGTGTCTTAGTTCAAGTGGTTAGCGTTATTACCCATCCTACCCAGGGTGATTTGCATAGCCGCGGAGAAGTAGAAAATGTCTTTTTTCATGAACGTAAAGCCTTAGCTCACTATGAAAAACGTATTGTAGATCAAAATCTCTTGAAGTCATATGACCAAGAGGTTCTTCCCTATAAAGAATCATTAATTCAATCAGTAAATAAAATGGAACAAAAATTAACTTCAGAGGATACACCTTTCAATAGGAAAGCACTTGAAACTTTAAATAATCTAAAGAAAGATTATGAACGTCAATATAAAATAAATTTTTAAAATAAAATTTGACAATTCTTTGACGTTTTTTTTGTAATAAATCTGTTTCTTCTTATTTAAGGAATAAGGATTAAAATATCATACTTTCCATACAAGTTGTTAATTTGAGACTGTTTTTTTAGTATAATAGTATGTCTAGGGAGGTTTTTATATGCTACTTTGGATAGTCTTGCTGCCCTTCATTGCAGCATTTTTTCCAGTTTTAATACAGAAGTATTTCTCAAAGGTACATACAGGTTGGTTCGTATTACCAGTACCTGTGATTGCTTCAATTTTCTTTATCAGCAAGTTGAAAGCGATTCAACATGCTATATTCGAAAATCATGCATGGATGCCACATATCGGACTTAATCTCAATTTCAAACTTGATGGTATCAGTTTATTATTTACATTACTTATTTCGGTAATTGGAACGCTTGTAGTATTCTATTCCATCTCATATTTGAATAAGAGAGAGGAATTAGGTAAGTTTTATACATATTTGCTATTATTTATGGGTGCAATGTTGGGCGTTGTACTGAGTGATAATATCTTAGCTTTATATATGTTTTGGGAACTGACAAGTATTTCAAGTTTCTTATTAATTTCGTTTTGGTATTACAAAGATAAATCCATACAGGGTGCACTAAAATCTATGTTAATCACTGTTTTTGGTGGTTTGATGTTACTTGGTGCAATTACCATTCTCATCACTGTGTCTCATACTACCTCAATCAGTGCAATGATCGAACAATCAGCAATAATTCAACAGCACCAGTTATTTCCTTTAGCGATTGTGCTTACTCTACTAGCAGCTTTCACTAAATCAGCGCAATTTCCTTTTCACATCTGGTTGCCTGATGCAATGGAAGCACCAACACCCGTCAGTGCTTATCTTCATTCTGCAACAATGGTTAAGGCTGGAATTTATTTAATTGCCAGATTCACGCCCGTTTATGCAGTCAGTCATGTCTGGACTTACAGTTTAATATTTATTGGTCTATTCACCATGTGTTTTGCTTCTGTAAAAGCAGTTAACCAAAAAGATTTAAAAGGTATTTTAGCATTTAGTACAATCAGTCAATTAGGTTTAATCATGTCTTTATTAGGTATCGGCTCATTTGCGCTTTCAAAGCAGCATAATGAAGTTTTTATTATTGCAATTACTGCCAGTGTGTTTCACATTTTAAACCATGCTTCGTTTAAAGGTGCACTATTTATGGCAGTAGGTATCATTGACCATGAAACTGGAACACGAGATATCAGGAAATTAAATGGATTACTCACATTAATGCCGATTACCTTTACAATTAGTTTGCTTGGGTTATTGAGTATGGCTGGTGTCCCACCTTTCAATGGTTTCTTAAGCAAGGAAATGTTTATCAGTTCTGTAGTCATTGCTGTAACTCATCTATCCAACCAACCGATAGCTGGAAGTATTGCTATCGTTCTAATGTTTATAGGTAGTATGTTTACTTTTATATACTGTATCAAATTATTAAAAGATATTTTCTTTGGTAATCCTAAGGAAAATACAAGTGAAAAACATCCACATGAAGCACCTGCAGCTATGTTAGTTTCACCCGTTATTTTAATATCTATCATGCTGGTGATTTCAATTTTACCGAATCTATTTTTACCATTATTATCAGCAGCTACAAATAGTATTTTAAATCGACAGGTACAAATTGAACCAATTCATCATTTTCATGGCATTAATACGCCATTAATGATTACGTTAGCCATTATTATTTTCGGTCTTCTAGCAGTAATAACATTTAAGCGCTGGCATAAAATTTATTCACTTCTCCCACAACAAATTAGTTTAAATAATGGTTATGATTATTTGCTTGTACAGTCACAAAAGGTGAGTAAACGTTTAAATCAATATTTAGTTCATCAAACAATTAGATTCAGTATGACTGCTATTTTAATTACTTTAATCATCATGACAATCTATGTTTATATTAAAGCACCGATCCATATTGAATTTGATTCTTTAGGATCTATTCATGCGTATGAAATTATTCTAGTAGGCATCATACTGATTGCTATCATTATGATTTTAAAAGCACAATCAAGATTATTCAGTATTATCATGTTAAGTGCGATTGGTTATTCGATTGCATTATTATTTGTATTTTTCGATGCCCCCGATTTAGCATTGACTCAACTCGCCATCGAAACAATTTCAACAGCACTCTTCTTAATGTGTTTCTATCACTTACCACGTCAGTATAGACATGATGAAAGTTCAAAATTCAAAATAATGAATCTTGTCATCGCAATACTTACGGGATTATGTGTAACAGTAATTGCACTCAGTGCTTATAGTAATAAACTTTATCCTTCTATCGCTGAATATTACATTAAAAATGTATATGAATTAGCAGCAGGTAAAAATATGGTCAACGTTATATTAGTAGATTTTCGTGGATTTGATACGTTATTTGAGTCTAGTGTATTAGGTATTGCGGGCATTGGTATCTATACTTTAATTAGATTGAGACAGAATCGAGGTGAACATAATGAAAAGGCAAAATAATGATGTTATCTTACAATTTTGTACGTTAGTTGTCTTTTTCATTATCGTTACGTTCGCATTCGCGATTTTCATGGGAGGTCATTATTCACCGGGTGGTGGATTTGTAGGCGGTTTATTAATATCTTCTGCCTTACTCATTATTTTAATTGCCTATGATATTAAAACATTACAGCAAATCATACCGATTGACTTCAAAAAGGTGATAGCTATCGGACTAATGTTTTGTTATGGAACACCTTTGATTAGTATTTTACAGGGGAAACCATTTTTTACACATACATTTGGTGATTTACATTTACCTCTGTTAGGTGACCTTCATTTGCACACAGCTGTGCTGTTTGATATCGGTGTTATGCTGGCTGTCATTGGCACAACAATGACTATTATTTTAACGATTGGAGAGAGCGAATAATGGAAATATTAATCATTATCTTAAGTGGCATTCTTGTAACTTGTGGTGTCTATCTGATTCTCTCTAAAAGTTTACTCAGAATTATTATCGGTTCATCCATCATTTCACATGCCGTCAATCTATTGTTACTGACAAGCGGTGGATTAAAAAAAGGGGCATCACCCATCTATGAAGAAAATCAACATTATTATACTGACCCGATTCCACAAGCTTTAATTCTTACGGCGATTGTTATAAGTTTTGCAGTCACTGCATTCTTTCTCGTACTTGCCTTTAGAAGCTATAAAGAACTAGGAACTGACAATGTCTCAGATTATAAGGGGGTGCCTGATGATGAATAATTTGATTGTATTCCCTATTATCATCCCTGCGATTACAGCAATTATTTTAATCTGTTTAGGTAAACAACCGATACTTAAAAGAATGGTGGCTTTTACTGGAGCTCTCATTACCTTAATCGTATCAATTTATCAATTTTTCCATGTGTTTAATCACGGCACTGTATATTTAGAGCTCGGCAACTGGAAAGTGCCCTATAGTATCGTTTTAGTCTCTGATATGTTGTCTGCACTACTCGTATTAACAACAACATTTATCACCCTAATCATGATTTACTATTCATTTCAATCAATCGGTGTTGACAGAGAAACTTACTACTACTATACATCCGTAATGTTTATGTTAACAGGTTTAAATGGTGCTTTTACAACGGGAGATATCTTTAACTTATTTGTATTTTTCGAAGTATTTCTAATAAGTTCATACGTGTTAATGATTATTGGCGGAACAAAGATACAACTCCAGGAAAGTATTAAATATATTCTCGTGAACGTTACTAGTTCTGCATTTTTCGTCCTTGCAATCGGTATGCTTTATTCAGTTATCGGTTCATTAAATATGGCAGACATGAGTAATCGAATAGCAAGCATCAAAGATCAGAATATTATCATCATATGTGCCGTTCTATTCATCTTCGTTTTTGCAACAAAAGCCGGAATGTTTCCATTATATTTTTGGTTACCTGGGGCTTATTATGCACCACCAATTCCTATCCTCGCTTTATTCGGTGCATTGTTAACAAAAGTTGGTGTTTATGCACTGTATAGAACGTACAGCTTGTTCTTTAGCCAGTCAGGTGAATTTGTACATAATATTTTATTAATCCTTGCATTACTGACGATTATCTTTGGGTGTATCGGTGCACTTGCCTATCATGATATGAAAAAAATTATTATCTATAACATTATGATTGCTGTCGGAGTAATTATTGTGGGTCTAGTGATATATACAAAAGATGCAACAATCGGTGGTATTTATTATTTGATTCACGACATGATTATTAAAGCAAGTTTATTTATGCTTATCGGAATTATTATAAAAATAACTCAGCAGACAGATATCAGAAACATCGGCGGAATGATAAAGCATTATCCATTGCTCGGTTTCACATATTTTATTGCTGCACTTTCTTTAGCGGGGATTCCACCGCTTAGCGGGTTTTACGGCAAGTATTTTATCGTTAAAGCTGCAATGAATGAAGGCTATATCATTAGTGCTATCATTGTTCTATTAAGTAGTCTAATCGTATTATTTTCAGTCATTAAAATATTTTTAAGTGTATTCTTTGGTAAAGGGGAAATTTATCCTCATCAACCTATACACAAAATGATGACAGCAGCTGTTATCATGACAATTGCTGCAGTATTATTTGGTGTAATGAGTGAGACACTTTATCCTGTTGTTGAAAAAGCTGCATTATCTATTCATGCACCAGAAACTTATGTCAAATCTTTAGGGGTGAAATAATGGCAGTTCAAATGATTATTCATACCGGTCTCATTATATTATGGTGTATCCTGACCGGTTCAGTCTCATTTGGTAACATGGTTCTAGGTTATTTATTCGGTTTAATCGGCATTTTCATTATGCGACCATTTTTACCCGGTGGATTTTATCTCATTCCATTTTTAAAATTTATTCGTTTGATGGGCATCTTTATCATTGAATTATTTAAAGCAAACTTAAGCGTACTAAAAATTGTTATCGCCCCTAATGTGGATATACAGCCAGCCTTTTTTATGTATCCTACTGAACTACGAAAAGACTGGGAAATCAGTTTATTGTCACTACTCATTACTTTGACACCAGGAACAGTTGTTGTTGCTGTGAGTGATGATAAGAGTAAACTGTATATCCACGCGATTGATTTTAGTGATCTTGAATCTGAAATAAATGGTATTAAGCATTCTTTTGAAGATGCGATAAAGGAGATAGTTAAACATGACAACTGAAATTATTACGATTATCATCGTTATTGCTTTGATTATCGTCTCTTGTGCGATGCTTGGAATCATTTATCGCGTCGTTAAAGGGCCTACACTTGCTGATCGCGTCGTAGCACTTGATGCATTAGGGATTTCACTTATGGCAATGATTGCGCTATTCTCTGTTCTGCTCAATACAAAATACTATATCAGCATCATTATGCTGCTAGGTGTACTCGCCTTTCTCGGTACTGCAGCCTTTGCTAAATTTATGGAGAAAGGAGAAATCGTTGAATATGATCGACACAATCGTTCTAATCATTAGTATGTGTTTCATTATTACCGGTGCATTACTTACTGTCATCAGTGCAATCGGTTTAATACGATTACCTGATGTGTATACGCGTGCTCATGCTGCAAGTAAATCATCAACATTAGGCGTTATGTTCATGATGTTCGGTGTATTTCTTTATTTCTTAGGTCGAGATCATCATTTCGAACCAACATTGCTGCTTGCAATATTGTTTATCTTTTCAACGGGTCCTATTGGCGGCCATTTAATCATGAGAAGTGCGTACTATTCTAAAACGCCCTATACACCGTCTACTGTAAGAGATGATTTAAAAGATGCAAAATAAAAAAATGAGATAAGGAAAATTCCTTATCTCATTTTTTTTATAGCAATCGTACATCTTGATGATGAAATTAAACGGTCGGCATCGTCATATACTTTAATCTCCCATACATGTATCGATTTACCCTGATGTATAATATCAGCATGAGCAAAAACTTCGCCTGAACGAACACTCGAAATATGATTTGCATTAATCTCTAATCCTAATGGAATCTCATCTTCAGCAATCAGTAATGCTGATCCATATGAGGCAGCTGTTTCGCATAATGCTACAGTCGCTCCTCCATGTAAGAATCCAAAAGGCTGACGTACGATATCCGTAACCGGCATCTTCATAATAAGTTTGTTTGCACTAAAACTAACCTCTTCAATTTTAAAATGTGAAATTAAACTAGGGACTTTTAATAATTCTGAATTCATGAAACCCTCCATCAGTTTTTATCTCTATAATACCATCGCAGCAATAAATCCAAAAATTATTAGTGGTATATTAAACAGTAAGAAAGTTGGAATACATGTATCATAAATATGATTATGCTGACCATCCATATTTAATCCTGCTGTCGGTCCCAACGTTGAATCACTTGCAGGACTACCTGCATCTCCTAATGCCCCTGCCGTACCAATAACAGCTATGATAGCCATCGTACTTAGTCCTATAGCTTCTCCCATAGGAATAAAGATTGCAGCAATTACAGGTATCGTTGCAAAGCTTGAACCGATTCCTAATGTTACCACTAAACCGATAAATAACATTGCGAGAATTGTTAATGATTTAGAACCGTGTGTTAATGCTATTAAAGATTTGACTAATGTAGATACTTGCCCTGTTTCTGTCATAACACTGGCAAATCCATTAGCTACGAGCATCACCATTCCAATATAGGCCATGACTTTCATACCTTCAATGAGTTCGTTATCAAGTTCTTTCCAGTCAAACTGGAATGAAAGAAATATAATTAATATTCCCGTTAGTGCACCAAAGATCATCGATCCGGTTAATGTCTGAACTATAAATGTACCTATTACAGCAACAATCGTTAATGTGACAAGTAACGGATTTAATTTTACAGGGGGCTTTTTCGTAGTTAACTCAATATTTTTATAACTTCTCTCTTTTCTAAAGATGATAAAAGCGATGATTAACCCTACTATAAAACCCAGCGATGGAATAAGCATTGCTTTCCAAATATCACCAAAATCTATTGCAACATGTGCTTTATCAAAACTTTTCTTAATGATGCCGTGAAAGATATATCCAAATCCATAAGGTAATAATGTATATGGGAAAGTTAAACCAAAAGTAATGATTACCGCGATTAATCTTCTATCAATTTTTAACTCGTTAAATAAACTAAGTAAAGGAGGTATGACGATAGGGATAAATGCTATATGTATCGGAATTAAATTTTGAGAAAAACAGCTTAATATAATCAAGAAAACAAATATCGTAACTTTTGTAATTAATCTAGCTTTTCTCGTATTTTCCTGATTCAACTTCGCAATGATTTTAGACACTAAATAATCTGTAATACCAGAATATGAAATCAGGGCGGCAAATCCTCCTAATAACGCATAACTTAATGCGATTTCACTACCATCAGCAATACCGCTGCTAAACACTTGGATTGTCTTATCTATACTCATCCCAGCGGACAATCCACCAGCCAAAGCTCCTATAAATAAACTTAAGACAACATTTAATCTAAATAAACTTAAGATAACCATTACGATAATGGCTAAAAGAACAGCATTTATCAATTCATACACCCCTTTAGTTCGCTAATGTACTACCATGTTAAAGTAACTTGTTTTATTCGTCAAGAGTTTTAATTAATTTCTCTAAAAGATATAGATAAATTGCACGGTTTTGTGGATAATTAATCCACTCCAACCCGGTAACGGAATGATTAATATAAAAATGGTTTTCTTTAAAATCATTTAGATTTACATAATCACGTAGGTTAATCTGATGATGATAGTGAAATGTAACATCAAATTCCTCTTGAATGAGTGTTGAAAGAAATGCAGTATTATCTTGCTCAATTACAATTGCTTTGTCGCATAAAAAGTCATTTTGTTTTTTAGTAGTATCCTTTATTAATATGGTGTGCATTCTATATTGTCTTGCATAATGGAGTACGTCTAAGCAAATATTATGATAATTAACTTTGTGCGTTGTAAGTTGTTGACCATTGAATGCAAATCTTTGCTGCGAGATAGCGTTTTCTTTTTTATATACAACAAAAAGTATACTTTCATTCATGTCGACAAGGGCCTGAAGTAATTCAAAGTTAATATTTTGTTGTAGTGTGATGTATACAAAAATTTTACTGGAATTTTCCGATATGAATTCATACATCGATAGATGATCATCATTAGTAAGACATAATACTCTATCGGTAACTTCAACTGGTAACAGCACTAATTTTTCAGTGAAATCACGAATATCGGTGTCGGTCACGTTTTTAAACTTAGTAACTATTGCACTTTTTAAAATTTCAATATAATCTGCGTGAAGATATTTTTCTAATAATTTCATATGAATCTCAACATCATCTATTTTGAGATTGGCAATTTCTATTTTTTCTATTTGAATCGCTGTATCGATGACATTTTGTATCGTCATCTCTTTCATATTTCCAATTGGAATAAATAAAAATAAGATGTGTTCATCACGAATAAAATATGGTGTATTTTTATTTTTAAGTGGATATTGTGCTGCTATTTCATGGTGATATTTATCTAGTAATGATCGAATCTGACTAACTTGTGATGGTAAATAACACACATAGAGATTCTCTATGTGTGCTTGAAAGTGTAGATGCATCTAATCCGCCCCTTTAGAACATTGTATAGCCGCTACGTCTTAAATTACGAATAACAAACCCTGCAACAATTGCACCAATCAGTCCGCCAGATAACATAATAATATCTGCAGGTAAAAGATGCGTCAGACCATGCCATAATTTTTTAATTGCATAACCTGGTTTTAAGAAATAATCTGCTGTAGAAATCTTATCTACAATCGCAAATACTACAAATGGGTAAAGCGCAGTCATAATCCATGTTGATTTAAGTAACATATTCAGTATAAAAGCTATACCGAAAAACAAAACGAAAAATAAAAGCGTTGAAATAATCAACTGTATTAAAGCTGTCAAAAATGTTCCTCCTAAGTAAAAAGATGATAATGTGTATAATTAAAATGTGCGCCAGGAGACTCTGTACTCGTTAAACTGATTGCACTACTCATCGAATGAACTAAATGATGAATCATAGGTGAAACTGATTGATCGCTTAATATTGCTTCAGGTGAACGCCACTCAACAATTTCAATCTCATCATTTGGTAAGATCGCAGTTATTTCAGTTGTTGTCGGTTTAACCAGAAAGAGTATCATATTATCTGAAATCAATCCTTTAATTACACCGCTTCTTAAGCCAATAACACCTTGTACTTCACCCTTAATACCTGTTTCTTCATATAGTTCACGAAGAACTGCCTGATCTGCAGTTTCTCCGTTATCAACAAATCCTGCTGGTGTGCTCCACATTCCTCGCATACCACTATATTGTTTCTTAAGTAATAGCCAATCTCCATTATTATTTATGACTATCGCAGTGACACCTAGCCATACTTTATCTCTCGCCATAATAATCTCCTAACTTACAAAAAAAGTGAGGAAAGCAAAGAATGCCCCTCACAATTTTTAAGCATTTAATATTATATCAATATTAAAATTTACCTTTTTTATATGCTACACCAGCACCACCAATTTTAAATAGTGCACGAGTATCAATTAATTTTTTCATAAGTGCTGCTTTTTTACCTGTAATTTCTTTACCGAATACAACACCAACACCGTCATGAGAACCTAAAGAACATACTGTTCCTTTATCATCATAAACAAAGGCAGGTAATTTTTCACCGTTTAATAATTTTTGAATTGCTTTAGCAGTGAATTCACCTTGTTGCATTGCAATTTGTGCAGTTGTTGGTAATGGACGTTCTCCACTCATTACTGCAGAGCAATCTCCGATAACAAAGATATCGTCATAACCATCGATTCTTAAATCGTCACGTACGATAATACGTCCACGTTTAACACCGTCAAATGATTCTTCCATTAATTTAGAACCACGTACACCTGCAGCCCAAATTACTGTATTAGCATATAATTGTTCTTCTTGTTCATTGACTTTCACAACGAAGCCATTTTCATTTGCTGCTACGATAGGCGTTGCAATTTTAAATTCAACGCCACGTTTTTCTAAGAAGTTCATTACATATTTAACTAAGTCTTCAGAGAACATTGGTAACATTTTTGGTGCTGCTTCAACACAAGTTAATTTAACTTTTGATTGATCAATATTGTATTCCTTACATAAAGCAGGGACTTTCTCTACTAATTCACCTAATAATTCAATACCTGTAAATCCTGCTCCACCAACTAAAATCGCTAAATCTTTTTCATCTTTATCTGTACTGTTTGCATAATGTGCAAAACGTTCTTCAATGTGAGCAGCTATACGGCGTGCTGTATTGATATTTTCAATTTGGAATGCATGTTCTTTCATACCTGCAATACCGAAAGTTTCTGATTCGAAACCAAGAGCAACTACTAAGATATCAAAGTTATAAGTCCCTTTTGTAGTTTCAACTGTTTTTTCATCTTTATTAATTTTTGTAACTTCGCCTACTACGAAATCTACTTTTGAATGATTTAATACGCTGGCAATCGGATATAAACAATCTTGATATTCACGTGTACCAGCTGACGCTTCATGTAACCAAGTTGCTTCATAATGATATTCATTTTTATTGATTAATGTAATATCGCAATCTTGTGCTGATACTAACTTTTGTAACTTAGTTACAGTTTGTAAACCAGCATATCCTCCACCTAATACAACTACCTTTTTTCTTTCAAATCCCATTAGTATTCACCCATTCTCAATAAATTTTTAACTTATTTTATATTTCAACTGATAAAAAATGTGATTTTTGTCACAAAGTTATTTATAAATATTCCAACTTATATATTAAAACTTTTGTGTTATAAATACAAGCGTATTTTAGGTATTATATTGTAGAGATTAACAATTTTCTGGTGTACCTGCAACATCTTTAGTTCTAAATGAACTTCCACATCCGCAAGAAGCTATAGCATTTGGGTTCTCTATGGCAAAGCCTCCACCCATCAGTGATTGTTTAAAATCTATTGTCGTACCATTTAATATAGGTGCATCGGCTTTGTCCACCAAAACATTCACACCGTAAAATGAAAGTACCTCATCATTCTCTCCTGGCTGCTCTTCAGCACTCATGCCATATGATAAACCTGTGCACCCACCGCCCTTCACAGAGATGCGTAAAAATCCATTAGGCAAGCCATTTTTCTCCATCATTGATTTTACTTCATATGCTGCAGCTTCAGTTAAAATTACTGTAGACATTATAATTCCTCCTTTAAAAAATCCATGTTGCTTTTATGTGATTATAAATATTTTCTTTTAATTGTTCTGGTGTGTCACCCGTCACAATATCCCCATTGACTAAAGCATATAGACTATCACTACATTGACCACAATAGGTTAAACAGCCATAGTCTAAAACGTCAATATTGGGATCATTGGATAATTCATCAAAAACACTTTGACCACCTTTGGCTAAATTAGATATACAAAATTCTACAATAGGATTCATTTTCATCTTCCTTTTAAATGATAACTTATACTTATCATTTTCTATTAGCTATTATTATCGATAGTGTTATATAATCGCTATAATTTAATGTTAAACTATATTATAATTTAGATTAAAGAAAAACAATAGAACTTTGACTTATGAAGGGGATCATAATAATGAAGAATTTAGTTTTACTTGGTGGGGGATATGGTAATATGCGTATTATGCAAAAACTTTTGCCGAATACATTACCAGCAGAATACAATATCACGTTAATTGATAAAATTCCATTTCACGGTTTAAAGACTGAGTTTTACGCTTTAGCTGCAGGGACGGAATCGGATAAAGATGTACGTGTGGAATTTCCACAAGATAAACGTCTCAACATTGTTTATGGTGAGGTCACACTGATAGATCTAGATAAACAAATTGTCTCAATCGGTGAAAATCATGTGGATTATGATGAACTAGTTATCGGGCTAGGTTGTGAAGATAAATATCACAATGTCCCAGGTGCTGAAGCATATACATATAGCATTCAGACAATGACGAAAGCACGTAAGACATATCAAGCCATTGCTGACCTGCCTAAAGGATCAACAGTGGGTATCGTAGGTGCCGGATTAAGTGGTATAGAACTTGCTAGTGAACTCAGAGAATCCAGAAAGGATCTTCATATTCAGTTATTTGACCGTGGTGAACGTATTTTACCAGCCTTTCCTGAGAAATTAAGTAGTTATGTAAAAAAATGGTTCGACAAAAATGATGTAGAAGTTATTCCTAACTCAAACGTTGTGAAAGTTGAACCGGGAAAACTATACAATAATGATATATCATATGATGTTGACATTTGTGTATGGACAGCTGGTATTCAGCCGGTAGAGATTGTACGTAACCTTCCAGTTGAACTAGGTGAAGGAAATCGAGTGAAATTAAATCAATATCACCAAATTCCGACTCACCCGAATGTTTACGTAGTGGGTGATTGTGCCTCTCTTCCACATGCTCCAAGTGCACAACTTGCAGAACTTCAGGCAGAACAGATTATTGATGTGATGAAATTAATCTGGTCAGACAAAGAACTACCAGAAACGATGCCTGAATTAAAACTTCAAGGATTTATGGGTTCATTAGGTGAGAAAGAAGGATTTGCTTATTTAATGGAAAAAACAGTAACAGGCCGCCTTGCTCGCTTAATGAAATCAGGGGTGCTATGGCTTTAC
This sequence comes from Macrococcus equi, assembly GCF_047426745.1. Taxonomy (GTDB): domain Bacteria; phylum Bacillota; class Bacilli; order Staphylococcales; family Staphylococcaceae; genus Macrococcoides; species Macrococcoides equi. The sequence goes on from NZ_CP179732.1 coordinate 167,361, forward strand.
AAATATCATAATGGCTAAATAAAGAGGCCGGAACAGAGGTGTTCTGTCACAAGCAAAAACCGAACGAAACTAATAAATCGCTCTTTGATTTATAGTTTTCCTTCGGTTTTTGTCGTAGTGGCAACTTCTGTTCCGCCGTTTAGGCTGTTAATCGTATGAGGATAAAGACTTATGTCTCACCCTTTATTTCATATAATGTTCTTCTACAAAATTAGTAACTTGAGGTAACTGAATATAACCATCAGCAACAATTTCATCGTTCATTGTAATTAACGGATAAAATAGTTCATCATTATTAATTTGTTCAATAATATTTTCATCATGATCGGTTAAATTCTCTGTTTGATGAATATCAATATAACTATAATTGAACTCTAATTCCGGAAACTTTCTATTTAAATTTGGTTGAATCCAGTCAAAGATATCTTTTGACGTTGGAGCGTTAACACAACTTGCACATACTACATCTGCACCGTAAATGATAACATTTATCATTTATAATACATCCCCCTTTAAACTCTTAATTTATTATGCTATATTGATTATACTAAAAAAGTTAGAGTAAACCACTACATTTACTCGAAAGGAGTTATAATGACAACTGAACAACAAACAATGTTTGATGCTGTAAATGAAGTATTAGAAAAATTACGTCCGTTCTTACTTAGAGATGGTGGCGATTGCGAATTAGTAGATGTTGAAGACGGTATTGTTAAACTTCGTCTATTAGGAGCATGTGGCACATGTCCATCTTCAACGATAACATTAAAAGCTGGTATTGAACGTGCTTTATTAGAAGAAGTACCTGGCGTAGTTGAAGTAGAACAAGTATTTTAATTTTCCTTAGCTGAGACATTCGTCTCAGCTTTTTTTATATCTTTCTCTTAATATACTTTCTATTGTTAACCTGTGATATAATTTGGTTGACTAACTTTTAGGAGGAAATAAAGTGAACTATGCACAACGCGTCATAGATGGAGAAACTTTAACAAAAAAAGAAGCTCTGCAAATATTGCAAACACCAGACCATCAGATATTATATTTACTGGATGAGGCTTATCAAGTTCGTTTTCATTATTATCAAAATAAAGTAAAACTTAATATGATTTTAAATGCCAAAAGTGGATTATGTGCCGAGGACTGTGGTTATTGCGGACAGTCCATTAAAGCTGATAAAACTGAAACGGGCTGTACGCCTTACGCATTGATTGATGAAGAAAAAATTATTCTAGGGGCAGATAGTGCTGTACAAAATCAAGTCGGAACATATTGTATCGTAATGAGCGGACGTAAACCAACGAACCGTGAAGTAGATCGTGTCACAAATGCTGTTGAAAAGATCAAAGAAAACCATCCTCAACTTAAAATTTGTGCATGTCTAGGTTTAACTAACGATGAGCAAGCAAAGCAATTAAAAGCTGCCGGTGTTGATCGTTATAACCATAATTTAAATACGAGTGAACGATATCACGATGAAGTTGTTTCAACACATACTTATGAAGATCGAATAAATACTGTAGAAATTATGAAAGCAAATAATATCTCACCTTGTTCAGGTGTTATCTGTGGTATGGGAGAAACGGATGAAGATATAGTTGAAATGGCATTTGCGCTTAAAACCATAGATGCAGATTCAATACCGGTCAATTTCCTGCATGCAATTAAAGGTACGAAATTTGAAGATAAGGATGAACTGACACCAAACAAATGTTTAAAAATTTTATCATTATTTAGACTGGTTAATCCGACAAAAGAAATTCGTGTTTCTGGTGGTCGTGAAGTAAATCTACGTTCATTGCAACCACTCGCTTTATTTGCTGCAAATTCAATCTTTGTAGGTGATTACTTAGTCACTGAAGGTCAACCCAATAAACAAGACTATCAAATGATTGAAGATTTAGGGTTTGAAATTGAACATAATGCATTCGAGCAGTCACCTGATAAAATAGCATTGAATATATCATAAAAAATTGCCATCACGAGATGGCAATTTTTTATTTCACTTCACTAACTGGTGATTTCCCACGAATGATTTGTTCCGCATTTATGATACATCGTTCAATCATAGCATCACGTGTATCTTTCGTCGCACTTCCGATATGCGGCAATACCGTAATACGCTCTTCCGTTAAAAATGGATGATCCCTACCTACTGGCTCATCGTTTAATACATCTACACCAGCAGCGTAGATTGTTTGCTGCTGTATTGCATCAAGTAAATCTTGCTCAACGACATGACCACCACGTCCAACATTAATAAATATTGCACTGTTTTTCATCTTGCTAAAGGCAGATTGATTGAAAATATCTTGCGTTTCACTCGTTAAAGGTGCTGTACAAATTACAAAATCACTTGTTTTAAGTAATTCTTCAAAACTTACATAATCTGCACCAAGTTCTTTAGCATACTTACTTTCACTGCGATTATGATACTGAATATACATATTCAAACCCTTACATCTTCTGGCTAATGCAACACCAATACTCCCCATTCCGAAAATACCTACCGTCTTACCATATACATCGAGACCGGCTAGTAGATAAGGAGACCATCCAACCCAATTACCTTCTTTAACTAAGGTACTCGCTTCAATAATACGTCTTGCTGTTACCAACATTAATGTGAATGCTAATTCAGCAGTCGTTTCAGTTAATACATCTGGTGTATTACATATTATAATCCCTTTTTTGTGTGCATAATCGATATCGATGTTGTCATAACCTACGGCTAGATTAATAATTGCCTTTAAGTTTGGATTACTATCCATCAATGTTTTATCCATAGCATCACTCAACATCGATATAATAATATCTTTGTCTTTTGCACTTTCAAGCAATGCTTCTCTTGGCATCGGCTTCATCGTTTCACCATATACTTCTACTTCAGCATATTGGCTTAATCGCGTCACAAATTGCTCGGGAATACTTCTTGTGATCAGTACCTTCATTTTACTGTCCTTCATAGATTTCAATCACTTCAAGAAGATTTTTCATACTATACGTTGGAGGTACCGCTTCAGCCATAACTTGTTCGTAAGATGACACACCTGTTTGAACATGCAACGTATCTATACCTGCATTAATGCCACTCATTATATCAGTCATATATAAATCACCGATCATAACAAGTTCAGATTTATCAAGACCAATCATCTCAACTGCTTTGTTCATAATTGTCGGCATAGGCTTACCGATAAATATAGGTTCTACACCTGTTGATACAGAAATCACACTTGTTAATGCACCATTGCCCGGTAAGAAACCACGCTCAGTTGGAATTGACGTATCAGGATTTGTTGAAATAAATTTTGCACCATTTCTTACAGCAAGACACGCAAGTGATAATTTCTCATAATTAATATCAACATCTAAACCAATGACAACGTAATCTACGTGTTCATCATCTTTAATAACTAATCCTTCATTTTCCAGAGCGCTGCGAATACCAGTCCCTCCAATTACATATACTGAAGCACCGGGCTTTTCTTCCGCAATATATGAAGCAGTCGCCATCGCACTTGTAACAACATTCTGTTCATGAGCTACAAATCCCATCGCTGATAATTTGTCCGCAACTTCATCCGGTCGTTTAGATGCATTATTTGTTACAAATAAATATGGTAAATCATGATCTGATAAATACTGGATAAACTCACGTGCACCTTCGATGACTTCAGAACCTGCATACATCGTACCGTCAAGATCTAATAAATATCCACTATATTTTTTCATTTTTACTACCCTTTCCGAATGCTGATACTGGTCCCAGTTCATTCTCTATAAATGTATCAACATTTAATTTGAATTGCTGATAAGCTTTTATATTTTCTAAAAAGACTTGTTTAACTTGTGCATGATCAATATTTGTATAACTTCTTACAAACCACTGACGTAATGGCAGTGTATTACTAATAGCCTGACTAGATTCAGTAGAAATCACTTTCTCCATCTCTAAAATATCAATAACATCCTGATAACTACCGGGATCACGCATTACAAATCCATCAATTATCATATTGCCAACGTCTACCACAGCTTCTATTAACATATGGCAAATACGTTCAAGTGCGTAACCATCTGCTTCTTCCACACCATGTGAAAGTTTATCGATATAAACCAACTTTTCATCCAATTCATCTCTATCTACAAAATACATGTCATCGCCTCCACTGTTATTTTATCAAATTTTGAAAAGTAAAACACAACATGTATAATAAAATAAATGGAGGAATGATGAATGTTTGATATGTTTTTATATGATGATACAGAAAAAGCTAATATTCGATTTGTTAGTTTCGTAGGAGAAAATCGTCACGACCTTGCGCTCATTCAAACAGATAGACACTACGGTAAGACCATCGTCTTAAATACCCAGTCTAATAGGTTTGGAATTATCGGACGTGATGATTTGCAGGAAGAGGGATATATCGCTCACGTTTTCGGCATCAATGAGACCGATGCACAGGAGATCACTGCATTTTTAGATGAAGTCATTCACTAAATAAAAAATGAGCGTAAATTACGCTCATTTTTTATTGGTTATAAGGGTATTGATGTTTCATATGCAGATTCATCTGTTCGTTAATATAAACCCAGCCTTTCCAGCCAATATGTACTGCATCTTTTATGACAAAAGGTTCATAATCCATGTCAGTCATATCATATGTTTTAAAGCCATAACGGTTAATATGCTGGTTAATTTTCTGGTATACAGGTAATCTACGTTCATATGGAAGTTCAATATGATCATACCAATTACCATTGACCGGTAATATGATAAACAATGGATCTGCCTTCGCTTCATGTAAAGCTTGTAATAATAAATCTAGGTCATCAAATTCTTTAGATTGCAAATAAAATTCATGATTTCTAAATAATTTCTTCTGATGATGCAATATTTTTTTGTAATAACTATTCTCCATACCATAATCATTATTTGTCGCATGACGTTTACCATAATCTTCAGCGATTTGAGCTACTTCTTTCCAGGACTTTCCTTTATAATCAATCGTTTTTGAATGATGTAAAAAATTATTCGTAAGCATCAGCATTGATTTCATCACGTCATTTTTCTGCATTAGATTAATATACATTTTATCACTGAGTGATGATTCATAATGTTTTTTATCTTTTGCATAATATTCTACACCATACTGATCTTTAGTTGCCGTAAAATCAAGTAATCGATGACTTAACTTCTTTTTAAATGCCTTTGATAGATGCTTGTTTTTGAGTAAATCATGTAACTGTAATTCTGAATATCTGGCTGAAAAATTTTCATCAAGAATTCCTTTTCTTGTGAACCATTGTGGTGAAATAATGATGGCTAGTTTTTTGTTATCAATCTTACCAACCTTACTACCTATATTGATTGCATGAATGATATCTGTAGATCCACCTGTTCCAATCAAAAAGGGCTTGTGACCCATATGCATCATCTTAAACATGTGCACCGGATGAAAAGGATCGGGTTTTTCTAGTTCACTCGAACCAAGAATCGGATAATATTGCTTAGATTTAAATAAATTTTCCTGAATGATTCTCCCTTTAAATGTCGTTTCATTTAAATTGGCTCCACCACTCGTCGTAACTTTTATCGGGGATCTTTTGCCAATAAAATCATTTGGAAGACAAATAAATACTAGAAAAATAACGATACTGATAATTGCTGGTAGAAATTTCTTCACTTATCTCAACTGCTCTAATTCAGCGACGATCATATTTGGTGTTGCCCATGTATCTCTATCGAAATCAGTAATCGTCACATCAATATCTAAACGGTCATTAATCAGCATCAATAAGTTTACTGTTGCAAAGGAATCTAATATTCCTTCATCAAAGATGCGTACATCCGGATTCGTCTTTACACTTTCATCATCAGCTACTTCTGCAATAACATCTAATACTTCTTCTTTAAAATTCATTTATTTCACTCCTAAAATAGTTTTCCTGAAAAAATTAAAAATCCAAAAGCAACGATATGGAAGGTAACAATGATACCGATAACATCCATAACCTTAGCAGGAATTTTTAATGGGTGTTTTTTCTTCCACTGCTCATAATAACTATAAAGCACAAACAAAATACCATGATATAAACCATATACAATATAAAACCATTCAATACCATGCCATATTCCCATCACCATAAAATTAATCATGAAACCAATATTGGATATGACGAGATTATTTTTTATATACTTTTTCTTGGACATAAAGAATACAAAACGCATGTAAATCATATCTCTAAACCAGAAAGAGAGCGACATATGCCATCTATTCCAGAAATCTTTAATATTCTTTGCTAGAAACGGCTTGTTAAAGTTTGGCGGTGTTTCAATGCTGAGTAAATAACTAAATGCGATTGCAAATAAGCTATAACCCGCAAAATCAAAAAATAAATAAAATGCATAGGCATACATATATCCAAGTTTATAAATAAAAGGATCTGTATCGAAATGTATTGTATTAATAATATACGTATTAATTAAATACGCAATTATATATTTATACAGAAAGCCAATAAAAATATAATGAATGGCTTTGCTTAGTAAGTCACTGTAACGTTCTTTTGTGAGAGGTTTTGCCTCATCTTTTAAAAATCGCTTGTATCGATCAATCGGACCTGATGAAATTGTCGGAAAAAATAACAGGAATCTCAAAAGATTGTATGTATTCATCGATTTTATACGTTTATCACGAACCTCAAGGATAATCTGAATACATTTAAACATAATATACGAAATACCTAAAAAGCCAAAAATATTTTTCGCAGGGGTATCATATATCATCCATGAAGATAATCCTAATAATGAACTTTGTAATACTTTTACAATAATTAATGGCAGTATTGAGAAAAGTAATACAGCTATAAAAATTGGTAAAGTATTCTTTTTGACAGCTATTTTAATATATAGCTTAATTAATACAATCTGTAACAGAACAAATACAGCCAGACTTAACAATGCATATGATAAATAAGGTACAAACAGAAAATGCGTATCATCTTTAAATATAAGCACAATCATAATAAGCGTTGCGACAAAATTTAAATGAATATTTTTTCTGCCAAATATACCTAATATTATAATCGGAAGTAGTATAATCAACGCAATGAGAAAGAATGGAAAATCACCATAGGGAATCATACACAAACCTCTTTCAATTGCTTACGATCTACTTTACCATTTGGAGTCATCGGAATATGCTCATGTTCAATAAATTTTTTCGGTACCATGTACGTTGGTAACTTTGATAAAAGTGATTGTTTAATCGTTTCCATTGCGATACTTTCTGATTTAACAACATGTGCGACGAGATAACTTACCTTGCCATTCTTCTCAATAGGAGTGACCACTGCCTGACTGATACCTTCCAATTCAGTAATAACATGTTCGATTTCTTCAAGCTCCATACGGTATCCGTTAAGCTTTATTTGATAATCAAGACGCCCATTAACAAAAAGTAGTTCATTCTTAATTATCCCTGCATCACCAGTACGATAAACCCTTATATTATCTTCTTCATAGAAATGTGACGCCGTTTTCTCAGGTGACTTCACGTATCCAATACTGACAGCGTCTCCCTTAATTAATATTTCTGAGTCATCTGTAATCATTAATTCAACACCTGGTCTAGCATAACCTACAGGTAAAGGATTATATTCATCTAATATATTTTGCGTTACCTGTATTCCGGTAACTGCAACAGTCGCCTCGGTTGGTCCATAAGTATTATAGATTGTGCTTTCAGAAAACTTATTTAATAAGGTTTGAGCCGTCTTGTGTTTAAATAGTTCCCCGCAAAAATAAAAATATTTTAGATTAGGATGTTTTTCTTGTTCAAACTCTGGTAATAATAAGCACATTTCAAGAAATGAAGGTGTCGATACCCATGCTGTAATAGAATATTGCTTTAATACCTGATATATTTCTATCGGTTTCTTTATCATATCCTTATCAACCATTACTAATGTACTACCAGTCGCAATTGATGGATAAACTGCCATAACAGATAAATCAAATGATAATGGTGCCTGGTTAAGCCAGTAATTTTCATTTTGTCCTTCGTATAGACTCTCCATCCATAACGTAAAGTCGTCTAATGAAGATGCAAGAATTTCTACGCCTTTAGGTGTACCTGTTGAACCTGAAGTGAAGATTGTATAAGCAACATCTCCAGGTGCGATTTCACCTGCATATTCAACTTCTTTATGAATCATATCAGGACGTATTAATGTTCCATTAAATTCAGGAGATAATAGCTCTGTATCAAGCATAAATTCCGGCTGAATCACTTCAATCATCTTCTGGATTCTCTCATACGGAATCGATGTATCAATGGGTACATAACCTTTTCCACTTTTAAGTCCCGCAATCATACCAACGATCATCCATTTTGACATATGTCCATAGACAAATAATGGCTTATAACTTTCTTCTATTAATTTACTTAATCCATTACTTAATAGTTCTAGCTCTAAATATGTCATTTGTTCATTTCGATGAACAAAACAAATACGATCTGGGGTTGTATTTGCATAATGTGTAATTCGCTTTAAAATATTCATTTCAAATCTCCATATTAAAATTCATTGTAAATAAAGTTATTTTCTACTGACCCTCCAGCATAGATCCAGAATAAGGCGAACAGGATAATTAGATAGAGGAGTGTCAGAAAGATAAGTTTCATATTTTCCTTCGTCAATAGGAACATCTCCTTTTTGCCATAAAGAGATTATATTTATATTACAGAAATATTTCAACACATAACACAATAAAATAATAACTTAATTTATTTATCCATCAAAAAAAGGCGTTAAAACGCCTTTAAATCAACACTTATAAAACATTAACAAAATAGACAAATTTATAATTATATATCTATATTCCATTTAAAGGATTTAATATTACAGTTTAGTAAAGATAAATATCATTAAAATTTATGATTTTTAAAGAGATACTTTACGAGTTTTTCACTACGTTTCATATCATCCATTATTATAAAGTTTGTAGCAACAATCACTATTTTTTTATCATTAAACCAAGCGATGACTTCTATGCCATTGAGTACGCCACGTATACGATAATACCCTTTCTTGACACCAAATCCATATCTATAATCCTGCTCGTATTTTTCAAATGGAGCAATGAGCCTATCCATCGTCTCTTGTTTAAGAATTTTTCCAGTGACAAAAGCATGACATAAAATCTGGACATCATTTAATGTCATATACATATTGCCTGCCCCCATATAATGAACAAGTGGCTCGTCTAATGTCGGACATAGTAATCCGTAAGCATTCGTCATGCCATGCACAAAGTATCCTTGAACATCATCAAAAAAATATGTCTGATACATATGAAGCGGTTGTAATATATGCTGTATTATATTTTCTTTAAAACTCTTACCGGTAACTATTTCAATTACTTTTGAAAGTAAGACATAGTTCCCGTCATTATACTCATATTGACCGTAAATTGATTCAATGAAAGTATCCTGCAGGATGGACTCAATACATTGTTCATATGATTTAGCATCTCCTGGTTCATATTGTTTCATTCCGCTTCGATGTAATAATAGATCTTCTAATGTAACTTGGTCATTACTTAATTCAGGAAAGTAGTTTTTAACTAGATTTTTACGCGATAAATAACACGCTTCCTCAAGCTGTGCGATGCGTATACCGGTCATAAATTTTTGGATTGAACCTGTTAAATATAGACTATCATTTGAAATCAATCGACTGTCCTGTTGCTTTAAAAACCCTGCATTGTATTGAAAGTTATCAACATAATCTCCGATTAAAATACTGCCAAAGAACGGCTGATTAACATTAAGTTTTTTTAATTTATCTATCATTTTAAATTGATTCTTCTGAACACGTTTTAAATAATAGTTATAATTTACAGGTGCACCATGATTAAAGCTCGTCTTACTATAACTTAAAACTTTTTGAACATCCATTCTTCACATCCCAACTTTCTACAAAAATAGACAGAACCGAAAAGCTCGATTCTGCCTGTCTACAATATAGATTTATCCTAGAAAACCTTTTAATGTTTTGTTGTTATGCTCTATCTCATCGGCTTGTAATGCTTCTTTATTATCATGAGACTGTTCATTATGATGTTCTGTTTCATTAAAGTCATCAACTAATTCAGTTTCCGGTGCATTTTGTGTAGAAGCACTTGATTCATCAACTATCGTCTCAATTGCCTCGGGTTGAATAAGTTTTGTAACTTCACTGTCTGTTAAGCGTTTAAGCACAAAATAAGGGCAACCAAAATTACAGTATTCAAGCAAATAATCTTGTATCGACGAGAATCGCTTACTGATATCGGCACCTTTCTTATTGTCATCAAAGAAACCTTTGAGTCTTAACTGCTCAAAACCAATATCACCGACAATATATGGGTAGCGATCAAGAATTTCAGAATATCTACCTTCAAACATTTCCTGATTAAAGGCATCTTTATGATTTTCTATAATATGAAAATAATGTTGATTTATGTTGATAATCATACGTCACCTACTCGCTTGCCGTTTCACCTAATCTATGTTTTTCCTTTGCAGCTTCGTTCACTTGTTCATCAGCATGATAAGAACTACGTACCATTGGACCAGCTTGACAATGTTTGAATCCTTTTTCCATTGCTATTTTACGTAATTTACCAAACTCTAAAGGTGTATAATATTTTTGAACTTTTAAATGTTTACGAGATGGCTGTAAGTACTGACCGATTGTCATAATATCCACATCATTCGCACGTAAGTCATCCATTACTTCTAATATTTCATCCCAGGTTTCACCTAAACCTACCATTAAACTTGATTTTGTAGGGATATCTGGTTGTAATTCTTTAGAACGACGTAAAACTTCTAGTGATCTATCATATTTAGCTCGTGCACGAACTCTTGGTGTTAATCTACGTACCGTTTCGATGTTATGATTAAGAATGTCTGGACGTGCATTCATCAGACGTTCCCAGTTTTCGAAGCTTCCTCCCATATCTGATGGTAATACTTCAATCGTTGTATACGGGTTAACTTCACGAACTTTACGAATAGTCTCAGCGTAAACTTCTGAGCCACCATCTTTTAAATCATCACGTGCAACAGCAGTGATTACAACGTGTTTTAAGTTCATTAATCTTACAGACTCAGCTACTCGTTCAGGCTCATTTAAATCTAACTCATTCGGTAGACCAGTTTTAACTGCACAGAAACGGCATGCACGCGTACAAACTGCACCTAAAATCATAATGGTTGCTGTACGACGTTCACCCCAACACTCATGAATATTTGGGCATTTTGCTTCTTCACAAACTGTATTTAAGTTGTGCTCACGCATCATCTTCTTAAGACCCGTGTAATTCTTGTTTGTGTTTAACTTAATTTTAAGCCATTCGGGCTTTCTTAAGATTTCTTCATTCTTAGTCGCCAATTAAATCCCTCCAAGATAATTATTCTACAATTATAACACAAAGAAAATAATTTGAAATTCTAACATTCTGAAGTTCATTAATTGTACTTATTATTTCTAATCGCTGTATTCATAATATCTCTTAGAAATTCCGGCATAAAATATTCTTTTTCATTTTGAACGAATTGTGGAAAGAATCGGCCAAAGGTATACATATCTAATGTTGCCAAATGATATTCTTTATGATTATCTATTTCTTCTGTACCAATAAAATAACGTTGCTGTGATTGTATATATCCTATATTGTGGATGACATACATACCAAAGATATCTCCTCTAAAACCAAATCCCTTAACAATCTCATCTTTATATTCATGAAGTCTGCTGACATTGATGACTTCTTTTAACTCTCTTCCTGTTAAAGTAATTCTTACTGGATTGATAGGGTGTGGTAACATTTTATGCAAGTCATACTTTGTAAATTGATTTCCAGTGTATCCATTCACAATTAATCCCGAATTAATTAGCGCACAATCACTTTCTGTAAAGTCCATCAATGTCTGAGCTAGTAAATGGGTAGTATAAGACGCACTATAGAGTCTTCTCGGTAAATCAATGTATCTTTCAGTAACTGTCTCTCGGAGTAAAGTCTTACCCTTGTAATAATAATCGTCTTCTATATTTCGAATATCATCCGTATTAATCAACCTTGCTTTTTTATGGGTTAATTGCATCTCTTCAAAAGACAAGGTAACCTCTCCCAAATATTCACCGTATCGACCTGCTGCTCCAATTAATACACCATTTACTATTTCGCCATTTTCAAAGTAATGGTGTGTATGCGCACCAAGTATTACATCAATCTCCGGATGCTTTTCTGCTAAAGTACGATCGAAAAATTTACCGAGATGACTTAAAACAATCACGACATCTACTTTAGAACGCAATTGTTTAACTTGAGCTGAAATTGCCGACATAGGGTCAGTTACATCCCATCCTAACGCTTTATAAAACGGAGTAAATTCAGCTGTTGCTCCAATAATACCAAATGATATTCCTTCTTTTTCAACGATAACTGATGATTCAATATGCGACGGCAGGTTACCCTCTGTATCATATAAATTACAACAGGTCACTTTAAAATTTGCATCAGTATATAATCGATTAAAATCATCGAAATTCAAAGTAATGCCTTCATTATTACCAATCGTTACGACATCAACTTCCGCTTCATTCAGAAGTGCAACATTTGCTTGTCCTAACGTGGCCTCTGTATAAGGGTGACTTCTATCGACATGATCACCTAAATCTAGGTATAATACATGATTTGATTCTGATTTCATATCAAGAATATATCGTGTAATCTTTTTATAATTTGATAAATAACTGTGAATATCATTTGTATGGTATATTTTTATCTCCATAATAGTGCCCCCTTATTAGCCGATGAAACTTTTAATAATCAGGTAAATCCCGAGTAGCAGTAAAATCATACGCAACATAAGTACAACTGTCGCTGATTTCATCTTTTTATTAATTTGTACCCCTACTTTAGCTCCAATAAAACTTGCTACAATTAAAATGATGGCATATGACCAAATAATATTTCCTTGAATAATATGGCTCGTAGCCCCACTTACACTTGACACAAAAATCATGATCATACTTGTCCCTACTGCAATATGTGGTGGAAAGCGAAAAATAATAATCATTAGCGGTGTCATAAGTGCTCCGCCTCCTATACCAAATAATCCAGTCAAACATCCGACTAAAAAGGTAAGGATGATTGCAGGTAATGGCGCAATACTATAATAGTATGTATCTCCTTTTATATCTGTATAGGATTTCTCAAATTTTTTATTCTGAAATATTTTAATCGGTTTTATTTTGTCTCTCACCATCAGTATCGTACTCATGATAATAAGAAATATACCAAAATATAAATTAAAACGATGTATCGTTAAAAACTGACTTAAATGCGCTCCAACTAATGCACCAGGAATAATACCTACCATAAAAATGACTGCATTTTTTAAATCAGCTTGTTTATGCTTTATGTATCCCAGTGAAGCAGATAGTCCTGTTGAAATTAATATCACTGTCGAGGTTCCAATGGCTTTTTGCGGACTAATGCCGTCAATTAATCCAATTTCCATCCCTAAATATATTAACGCTGGAACAATAATTATGCCTCCTCCAATTCCAACGATCGAACCGATGATACTGGAAAATAAACCTAATAATATTAATACAAAAATAGCTCCCATGCACATACAAACACTTCCTAAAATAATTTTAGTTGCTTATAATTTAGACCTGTATATTCAATATTCAATAACTCACACATTTGTTTAGCATTTTGAGCGGCATGTCCTCCAGAATTATTATTAAATACAACATATACATTTCTCGCTTTTTGATCTAAAATCTGAAGTTCTTTTGCTAAAAATTTTAATTCACTTTCGTTATAATCATAGAGATATCTAATATCTCTCCACTCCTGATCTGTCATATCTTTTTTCGTCCAGCCATTAATATTACGTCCATGGAACCTTACCAATGCATCCTGATGTGTGATACGGTTAACAAACGGAATACTACCATGACCCGCTTGAGGCTCATCACACACTGAATGAATGAGTTGCTGTTCGTATAAGAAGTTTAAGGTATGTTCCTTCATTTCCGGAGTAAACCAACTATCATGACGAAACTCGACACATATAGGAAATTGTTCAAAATGTTTCTTCAGATAAATAATATAATTTATATTAGTCGTCGCACACTCATACCAAGGAGGAAACTGAATTAATAAACAACCTAATTTGTTCGCTGCCTGAAGTGGTAGTAACATATCTGTAAATTGCTGAATAAGCTTTTGTTTACTTTCCGCAAAATCCAATACATCCGCATGGCCTGTCAATGCTTGATGGATTTTAACGATAAATTTAAAGTTTTCAGGTGTTTCTTTAATCCATTTATTAATATTACGTGCAGGTTGCACAGCATAATACGTTGCATCTAGTTCAACAATCGGAAAATGTGCAGCGTAATGATATAACTTTTCATTTTTATTTGAGAGATCTGCATATAATAAATCATGATCTCCCCATCCTGTTAATCCTATATAAATCATCTCATCACCTAGTTTTTATTTTATCATAAACTCATTAAAATACAGATTGGAGAACTTATGACTACAATTGCATTAGAACATGTCTATTTTAAAATAAACGACAAAACAATAATCAATAATGTCACAACAACATTTGAATCAGGAAAAATTACAGCACTTATTGGTCCAAGCGGCTCGGGTAAAACTACTCTACTTAAAATGATTAATGGATTACTAAGCCCCACATCGGGTGAAATATTTTTTGACAGTCAGTCCATTATGCAACTGGATTTAGTAAAGTTAAAAAAGCAAATTGGATTAGCATTACAAAGTGCTCCCATGATTCAAGGCACTGTCTATGACAATTTAAATTTGCCGAAACAAATTTTCAACGAAAAATTATCCAGAGATGATGCGTTAAATCTACTTTATGCATTAAATCTTGATACGATAGCATTAGAACAAAATGTAAAAGAATTATCAGGTGGACAGAGGCAAAGATTATCCATTGCCAGAACACTCGTCAATCAACCGAAAGTGCTATTATTAGATGAAATTACTTCAAGTCTGGATCCAAGAAGTGTCCGCGAAGTTGAATCTTTAATTCAGAAGATAAATAGCGACTTCAATGTATCGGTCATCTGGATTACCCATGATGTGGACCAAGCAAGTCGTGCTGCACACAACTATTGTATGTTAAAGTCCGGCGAAATAATCACAACAGGAAATGCGAAACAATTATTCCATTCAGACAATGAAACTATCAATGCGTTTTTAAAAGGAGAATTAGAGTGACATTTACACAGCTTGCATTAACACTTATATTCGTATTTATACCGTTAGTTCTGAGTAAAGTATTAAAACTTAATCTTGAAAAAGACATCATCATTGCCACGATACGCAGTACTATTCAGTTAATCTTAATCGGTTACTTATTGACATTTGTCTTTGATGGCAACCACCCCATCTATATATTACTCATGATATTGTTAATGATTACAGCTGCAACTCAAAATATCATTAAAAAAGGACAAGGCATTAAAGGAATTACATGGAAAATTGTCTTAACACTAATCACTGTCGAAGTTGTTACACAAGGCATACTGCTAGGTTTTCGTATTATCCCATTTGAAGCACGATATGTCATACCGATTAGTGGTATGATGATCGGTAATGCAATGGTACTATCATTATTATTCCTCAATCGTTTCATAAGTGAATTAGATCAGAACGATGAACAGATTGAACTTATTCTCTCGCTGGGAGGAACGCCTAAACAAGCCATTCACAATGTGTTAATGACAGCAATTAAGAATTCTATGATACCAACGATTGAAAGTCAAAAAACGATGGGCCTTGTACAGTTGCCTGGAATGATGAGTGGTCAAATTATTGGAGGTGCAAATCCAATAGTAGCAGCTCAATTTCAATTATTAATCTTATTTTTATTACTGACAGCAGCAACTATTTCCAGTATGATGGTAGGTTTCTTAAGTTATCCAACTTTATTTAATGAACGCAGCCAGTATGTCGGTAAGTACTATAGAACTTAAAGTATGATTCATAAAAAATAGCCCTTCTTCACAATACTGAGTATTGACAAGAAGGGTTATTTTTATTTAAATATATTTTTCTTCATGAGATAGATATACATCATAATCATTAGTAATAAAGCAACAGCAATCGTACTATACCAATCTAATTTTGGTAAATCAACATTCATACCAAAAAAACTAAACACAAGTGTCGGTAAGGTCAAAAATACAGTAAACAATGTTAATAACTTCATAATATTATTCATCTCATTACCGATAAGTGATGAATAAGAACCAGTGATACTTTCTAAAATGCGTGTATATAATTCAGTTGTATTCAATGCCTGTGTATTCTCAATCATTAAATCTTCTAATAACTCTTTATCATCTTCGTATAACTTAATGGATCGTGACCTAAAGATTTTTTTATTTGTATCACCATTTGCAGTCAATGATGTCAGGAAATAAACAAGCGATTTCTCAATTTCCATTAATTCATAAAGCTGTTTATTGGTTAATGAATTTCTTAAATTACTTTCAATTTTTATACGTTCACGATTAATTTTCTTCAATGTATTATTATATTTTGTTGCAATCGTAAACAGTACTTCCAGAAGGAATCTGGATTTCATCCTTAAATCAAGCTTTAAATTGATGAGTTTATTAAACAGGTCATGTTCATGTGAACATATCGTAATGATATAGCCTTTACTTAAAATGATACCGATAGGAATAGTGATATAAGACTCCGTCTGTCGTATATTTTTATCGAGTATCGGAAAGTCATTAATAATTAGCGTTGAATTTGTTTCTTCGTCATATTCAATACGTGCACTTTCTTCAGGATCTAATGGATCTTCAAGAAATTCAATCGGTATATTGAATTGTTCTGCGACTTCTTCCATTTCCTCGCGAGAAGGTTGAATCATATTTACCCAGTTGTTAATCTGATACTTTTCAGATTTCACCATGGTCATCTCGTCTGAATTGATGTATGTAGTAATCATTTTAAACACCTCACTTAACTTTACTTTATAAGGTTACATGAAAATCAATTATTACGCTACATAATAATGAAGTCTATTCAATAACTTTTCATCAAAAAAGCACAAAGCCTACAAAGACTTTGTGCTGAGCGTACAATATTAACCGATAGAACCTTCCATCTCAAACTTAATTAAACGGTTCATTTCTACTGCGTATTCCATTGGTAATTCTTTAGTAAATGGTTCAATGAAGCCCATTACGATCATTTCTGTTGCTTCTTCTTCAGAAATACCACGGCTCATTAAATAGAATAATTGTTCTTCAGAAACTTTTGAAACTTTCGCTTCGTGCTCTAAAGAGATATTATCATTTAACATTTCATTATAAGGAATAGTATCAGATGTTGATTCATTGTCCATAATTAATGTATCACATTCGATATTTGAACGTGCACCTGTAGCTTTACGGCCAAAATGAACGATACCACGGTATACTACTTTACCACCTTGTTTAGAAATCGATTTAGAAACAATTGTAGAAGACGTGTTCGGTGCCATATGCATCATTTTTGCACCTGCATCCTGAACTTGTCCTTTACCTGCTAAGGCGATTGATAATGTCATACCACGTGCACCTTCACCAAGTAAGTAGCATGCCGGATATTTCATCGTAAGTTTAGAACCGATGTTTCCATCAATCCATTCCATCGTACCATTCTCATAGACAAATGTACGTTTTGTTACTAGGTTGAATACGTTGTTAGCCCAGTTTTGAATAGTAGTATATCGACAATATGCATCTTTTTTCACGATAATTTCAACTACCGCTGAGTGTAATGAATTCGTTGTGTATACTGGGGCTGTACAACCTTCAACGTAATGCACGCTTGCGCCTTCATCCACAATAATTAATGTTCTCTCAAACTGACCCATATTTTCAGAATTAATACGGAAGTATGCTTGTAATGGTGTTTCTAATTTTACACCTTTCGGTACATAGATGAATGAACCACCTGACCAAACTGCAGAGTTTAAAGCAGCAAACTTATTATCTGCCGGTGGAATTACACTACCGAAATGTTCTTTGAAGATGTCTTCATTTTCACGTAATGCAGAGTCAGTATCTTTGAAGATAATCCCTTGTTCTTCTAAATCTTCCTGCATATTGTGGTATACAACTTCAGATTCGTATTGTGCAGATACACCTGCTAAATATTTTTGTTCTGCTTCAGGAATACCTAATTTATCAAATGTTTGTTTGATTTCTTCAGGTACTTCATCCCATGAACGCTCTGTATGTTCTGATGGTTTGACATAATACGTAATCTCATCAAAATTTAATTCTGATAAATCGCCACCCCACATTGGCATCGGCATTTTATAGAATTGCTTCAGTGATTTTAAGCGGAAGTTTAACATCCACTCAGGTTCCTCTTTCATTTTCGAGATTTCTCTAACGATATCTTCAGTTAATCCTCTTTCAGAACGGAAGATAGATACGTCTTTATCATGGAAACCATATTTATAATCCCCAACATCAGGTGCTTGTTTAACCATTATTGATCACTCCTTTTAAATTATTCGTTAATTTCTTCACTCACATGACTATTATTATTATCTTTAGTTCCACGCTCTAATGCTTTCCAGGCAAGTGTCGCACATTTAATACGTGCGGGAAACTTTGCTACGCCTGATAACGCCTCAATATCACCTGCATCTTCATCAAATGAATAATCTTCTCCGAGCATCATCTTAGAGAATTCGTCACTCATTTGAAGGGCTTCATGGATTGATTTGCCTTTAATCGCTTCAGTCATCATTGATGCACTGGACATTGAAATAGAACATCCTTCACCATCAAACTTTACATCTTCTACTATTTCATCGACAACATTTAAAGTTAAACGAATTCTATCCCCACAAGTCGGATTATTCATATCGATCGTTAAAGTCCCATCTTCGATAACCCCTTTATTTCTAGGGTTTTTATAATGATCCATAATAACTGAACGATATAATTGATCTAAATTATTAAAACTCATAACTGAAAAACTCCTTCGTTTCTTTTAAGCTTGTTACTAGCTGGTCGATTTCTTCTTTCGTGTTATAGATGTAAAAACTTGCACGTGCAGTTGATGATTGTCCAAGCCACTTCATTAGAGGTTGTGCACAGTGATGACCTGCACGTACTGCAATACCATGGCTATCAAGTGCCGTCGCTAAATCATGAGGATGCACACCTTCAAGATTAAAAGTTATAAGGCCTGCACGAAGATCTGCTGTTGGACCATAAATTTCTAATCCTTCAATTGCTGACATTTGTTCATAAGCATAAGCCGTTAACTCATGTTCATATTCAAGAATATTATCCATGCCTATACTTTCAAGATATTTAATGGCTTCAGCTAACCCAACAGCTTCTGCTATTAATGGCGTCCCGGCTTCAAATTTAGTAGGAAGTTCAGTCCATGTAGAATCCTGTAAGCCTACAAAGTCAATCATATCCCCACCAAATTCAATAGGTTCCATTTTTTCAAGTAATGCTTTCTTGCCATACAATGCACCGATACCTGTTGGTCCACACATTTTGTGTCCACTGAATGCAAAGAAATCACATCCCAGATCCTGAACGTCAACTTTCATATGCGGAATTGATTGCGCACCGTCTACAACCATATATGCCCCATGTGCATGAACTTTCTCAGTGATTGCCTTTATATCATTAATTGTTCCTAATACATTAGAAACATGTGCCATCGATACAATTTTTGTTTTATCAGTAAGTGCATTTTCAACAGAATCGATAGAAATAGTGCCATCCTCATTCATTGGAATGTATTTAAGTTCTGCACCTTTACGTTTAGCAAGTTGTTGCCAAGGCACAAGATTTGCATGGTGTTCCATCTCAGTAATCAGAATCTCATCGCCAGCTTCAACGACCATATCACCAAAACTATGTGCGACTAAATTAAGTGCAGTTGTAGTCCCTCTTGTAAAGATAATCTCTTCAAAATATTGAGCATTGATAAAATTACGAACTATTTCACGCGCACCTTCATAACCGTCTGTAGCACGCGTCCCTAAAGTATGAACACCTCGGTGAACGTTCGCATTCATATGTGTATAATATTCAACTGTTTTATCAATAACAGTTTGAGGTTTTTGACTCGTTGCAGAAGAATCAAGATAAACGAGTGGACGTTCATTGATTACTTCTGAAATAATCGGAAAATCACTTCTAATTTTATCTATATTTAACTTGGTCATACTATCAAGACCTTTCAAACGAATTTATTTGCCTGTGACTTTAGCTTCGATAACATCTGTTAATTGTTTCTTAACTGCTTCAATCGGTAATTCATTAACTACTGGCGCTAAGAAACCATGAATTACTAAACGTTCTGCCTCTTGCTTAGAAATTCCACGACTCATCAAATAGAATAATTGCATTGGATCAACGCGTCCAACCGATGCTGCATGACCTGCAGTTACATCGTCTTCATCAATTAAAAGAATTGGGTTAGCGTCTCCACGTGCTTTTTCTGATAACATTAATACACGTGATTCTTGTTGCGCATCAGCTTTCGTTCCACCATGTTTAATGTGTCCAATACCATTGAAGATTGAAGATGCTGCATCTTTCATCACACCATGTTTTAGAATATGGCCTTCTGAATGTTTACCATACTGAATAATTTGAGTTGTGAAGTTTAATTTCTGTTCTCCTCGACCAACAACAACAATCTTTAAATTACTTTTTGAGTTATCACCATTTAAATATGTTGTATTGTCATTAATTGTATCGCCATCATTCATTAAACCTAATGCCCAGTCAATCGTTGCATTTGATGCGGCTACACCGCGACGAATGACATGACCCGTAAATCCTTTATTTAAGAAATCTACTGCACCATACGTAATCTTAGCATTATCCTTAGCAATTACTTCAGAAATTAAATTAAGTTGCGTCTCTTTTGTATCAACAGTTGATAAATAGTTCTCAACATATGTTACTTCAGCACTTTCATCCGCAACAATAATTAAATGATTAATAATATTAACATCTGCATCATCATGTAATACAACATATTGAATTGGGTTTTCAACGATAACATTACGTGGCACATATACAAATAAGCCACCATTCATCATTGCTGCATGTACCGCAGTTAAGCGATGCTCATCTACTTTTACTGCTTCAGTCATATAATATTGTTTAACTAAATCAGCATTTTCAACCAATGCAGATTCAATATCTTTTATGATGACACCTTGGTCGATTAATTTTTGCTCTACTTTAACTAAAGCGGGAGTATTATTATGTTGAACAATTAAATTATCAACTTTGTCCATATCGAGTAAATTTTTAACCGCTTCTGGTAATGCATCAGTTGAGTTATATGTTGCGCTTTTAATATCTTTATGGTGAACATCGAATACCCATTTATCTAATTTAGTCTTGTCTGGTTTAGGCATTTCGATTGTATTTATCTTGTTAAATGCATCGACACGTAAATCTGCCATCCATGATGGTTCTTTACGTGATGCTGAAAAATCTTTAATTATGTCATTTGTCACATCGATTGTACTCATCACATTTTCCTCCTATTTATTAATCAGACTTACGCGTTTACTGTTTCGTCTTGAATATCTAATTCTTGTTTAATCCAGTCATAACCTTCAGCCTCAAGACGTTTCGCTAATTCTTCTCCGCCTGATTTAACAACTTTACCTTGCATCATAACGTGAACGAAATCAGGTGTAATGTAGTTTAATAAACGTTGGTAATGCGTAATGATTAAGCAACCGAAGTTTTCTCCGCGCATTTCATTAATTCCTTTAGATACTACTTTTAAGGCATCAATGTCTAATCCTGAGTCAATTTCATCTAAGATAGCAAATTTAGGTTCTAACATCATTAACTGTAGGATTTCATTACGTTTTTTCTCTCCGCCAGAGAATCCTTCATTTAAATAACGTTGTGCCATATCAAGATCCATTTCTAAAAATTCCATGTTTTTATCTAATTTTTTGATAAATTGCATTAAGTTAATTTCGTTACCTTCACCACGTTTCGCATTAATTGCTGAACGTAAGAAATCGGCATTCGTAACACCTGAAATTTCTGAAGGGTATTGCATCGCTAAGAATAGACCCGCTTGTGCGCGCTCATCAACTTCCATTTCTAATACATTTTCACCATCTAATAAAACTTCACCTTGTGTTACTTCATATTTAGGGTGTCCCATAATTGCTGCTGATAATGTAGACTTACCCGTACCATTCGGACCCATGATTGCATGAATTTCATTTGATTTAATCGTTAAGTTTACACCTTTTAAAATTTCTTTACCTTCAATTGAAACGTGTAAATCTTTAATTTCTAATACTGATACCATGTTGTATTCCCTCCGATATATATAATAGTTTCATCTTATCTAGTTTATAATAATTTTAATCTGAGGTCAAAGACCTATGACTTAAATCACAGTCTCTATTATAACCTAAATAAGGTATGAGATAAATTAATCGGGCTAAATTATTTTTAAACAATGAGAAAATATATCTATTTATTGAAAATACTATTAGTGCATTATTATTTACTGTAAAATATTCCTTAATCAATGGAGGACAATATGCATATTATTTCAATTATTTTAGCAACCGTAGTTTTTATCGAACATATATACATTATGATACTCGAAATATTTTTTAGTAATTCGCAAAAGGCTGCTGACACTTTTGACATCGATTACGATTTTTTACAGGATGATAGAGTTAAAACACTATTTAAAAATCAAGGATTATATAATGGCTTTCTTGCAGCAGGACTTGGCTATGGATTATTTATCAGTAACCATCAGCACGAAATCACCACGATGTTTCTCATTTTTGTGATTGTTGCAGCTGTTTACGGCGCAATAACGAGCAGTAAAGGCATACTGATAAAACAAGGATTACCTGCGATTTTAGCATTAATAGCATTGATTATCTTCAAATAAAAAAACTTGTATTTAAATCAAATGATTTAAATACAAGTTTTTTATTATTTTGCCGGAATTACTGATCCGTTATATTTTTTATTGATGAAACCTTGAATCTCTTTTGATTGTAATACTTTAATTAATGCCTTAATTTTCTTATCATCTTTATGGCCTTCCTGAACTGCAATTAAATTTGCATAAGGAGAATCTTTCCCTTCAATCGCGATTGAATCTTTTACAGGATTTAGCTTATTTTCTAAAGCAAAATTTGAGTTGATGATTGTTGCATCACCTTCTCCATTGTTATATGTTTTAGGAACAAATTCTGCAGCTTGTTTGTTGTTGAATTTAATGTCTTTTTTGTTTTCAACGATATCTTTAAATGTTGCTTTAACCGGATCAACACCATCTTTTAATTTAATTAATCCCGCTTTTGTAAAGAATGATAAGAAACGTCCTTCTTCTGCCGGATTATTAGATACATAAACTGTTGCACCTTTCGGTAAATCTTTTAAAGATTTAACTTTTTTTGAATATACGGCCATAGGTTCAATATGTACATTTCCTGCTGATTCAATTTTGTAACCTTTAGCTTTTTTCTCAGTGTCTAAGTAAGGTGTATGCTGGAAGAAGTTGGCATCTAAATCTCCTTCAGTTAACATACGGTTAGGTGTTGTATAATCATTAATAATTTTTATCTTTAAATCATAGCCTTCTTTTTTAAGTGCATCTTTCGCTTGTTCTAAAATCTCTGCGTGTGGTGCTGGTGAAGCTCCAACTGTAATTGTTTTGTCATCAGATTTTGAAGCCTTTTCTTTATCACTTCCACATGCTGTTAATACTAAGATTAATGAAGCTGTAAGTAATACATATAAAAACTTTTTCATTCTAACACTCCCTTTATTTAATTTATAAAAATCCATATGGATAATTATCGTTTATCAACTTTCTTCGTAATAAGGTCTCCGACCAATTGAATTGCAAAAACAATAACAAGAATAATGACAGTAGATATAAATATCACATCATTTTGTCCCCTTGTAAAACCAACTAAATAAGCTAAGTTTCCTAGTCCACCTGCGCCAATGACACCAGCTATTGCTGTTGATCCAACAAGTGCAATTGTTGTAACAGTAATCCCAGAAACAATTGCTGGTAAACTCTCTGGAATCAGTACTTTTCTAATTAATGTCCAAGTATTAGCCCCCATTGATTCCACTGCTTCTATTACACCTTTATCAATCTCTTTCAATCCAATCTCTACTAAACGTGCATAAAATGGAGCTGCCCCAATAATTAAAGCAGGCAATGCACCTTTAACACCACTAATCGTATTCATTATAAGATTAGTAAAAGGGAAAAGTAATAAGATTAAGATAATAAATGGAATTGCTCTAAATAAGTTAACGATAAAAGCAGTGATGCTATAGAATATACGTGCTACTTTAGACTTACTTCGAGAAGTCAGGAATAGAATAATACCGATAATAAGGCCGAATATAAATGTAAATAATGCAGAGATAAAGGTCATTGACAATGTTTCAACTGTTGCTGTCCATACATCGGCCCATACAACATTTTTCATACTCAACATTTCAGTTAGTGTGGTAATAAATTTATCCATGACGTTCTACCTCCATCTCAAC
This sequence comes from Macrococcus equi, assembly GCF_047426745.1. Classification (GTDB taxonomy): domain Bacteria; phylum Bacillota; class Bacilli; order Staphylococcales; family Staphylococcaceae; genus Macrococcoides; species Macrococcoides equi. The sequence goes on from NZ_CP179732.1 coordinate 192,048, forward strand.
ACCATGACTTTTTAGTTCTTCGGCAATTGGTTGCAATGAGCCATTTACAGCCTCGACATGTACTATCAGATTACCAAATGATCCTGCTTGAGTATGTTTGACATTTCCAGCTAAGATATTCATATCCAAACCGTATTTTTTTATCACTTTACTGACAATAGGTTGTCCAGTAGAAGATCCAACAAATTTAAGTCTCAATATACTTCCGTGAGGATAAGCTTGTTTTATCTCTTCGATTGAAGCCTCAATCTCATTATCCTGAATATCATCACGAACAAATCGTTTAGTAATATTTGTTTTCGGGTGATTAAATACTTCTATTACAGAACCTTCTTCAACTACTTTTCCTAGTTCCATAACCGCAACTTTGTGACAAATTTTACGAATTACTTCCATTTCATGAGTTATCAAAATAATTGTTAAATTTAATTTTTTATTAATATCTACTAGTAACTCCAGTATTTCATCAGTAGTTTGTGGATCAAGTGCACTAGTCGCTTCATCACATAGTAATACTTTAGGATCGTTACTTAACGCACGTGCAATGCCCACACGTTGTTTTTGTCCACCTGACAATTCAGAAGGGTATGAATTTTCACGTCCTTCTAATCCTACAAGTTTTATTAGTGACTTAACTTTTGGTCCTATTTCCTGTTTTTTCACTCCTGCAATTTCTAAAGGAAGTGCAATATTATCATACACAGTTCTACTCCAAAGTAGATTAAAGTGTTGAAAAATCATAGAAATTTTTTGACGTTCTTTATTAAGTTGCTGTTTAGTTAATTTATTGATAGTGCTTCCGTTAACAATGACATCACCACTAGTAGGTACTTCTAATCCATTGAACATACGTATTAAGGTACTCTTACCAGCACCACTGAAACCAATGATTCCATAAATTTCTCCACTGTTAATTTCTAGATTAACATTGTCTACTGCCTGGATATCACCTTTTTTCGTTGTAAAAGTTTTCACAACATTATTTAATGTAATCAATTTTGTCCTCCTAACAAAAAACGTCTTTCCTATGAAAACATAAGAAAGACGATAATAATCTATTTTCGACTCTCTCATCTTCTAAAGTTAAAAACTTTATGTGAATTGGCACCATGTCTTACGACGGTTGCCGGGCTTCAAAGGGCACATCCCTCCACCTCTCTGGATAAGAGTATATTTATTTGTAATGTGAATATGTTCTTAATCTTAAAATAGTTTTATGCATTCGTCAACAGTAAATTAATATTTTCATACAAAGTTGTCACTGATTCAAACCGATATGAAATTTGCTTTACTTCTTTATCAACAACAAATAGCATAACAGGAACACTTTGTATTTCATACGTAGTACAAAGTTCTTCATAATAATTCAGGTCAACCTTAATGACTTCAACTTGCATGGATGCTGCAGTGATATCCAGCATTTTTTCAGCGAGTTTACATGTACCACAAAAAGGAGTATACCCAAATAAAATAAAGGGTTTGTTCGTTATATTAAATTGCAAAAGCCTGTCTAAACTCATAATTCAAAGACTTACCTTTCCACTGATATCGCTCATCTACATCAAACTGATGTTTTGTTAAAACCCTCGCTAAATAGTCACGTGGACAATTGCCCACTTCACCATATTTAGGATCAATATGAATATGATTACTTTCGCTTAAATGGCGTTTAAACCAGGCTCTGATTTTATGACCCGCTTTATCACTATCTGTCATGATATAGACTTTTTGATGATACAAATCTTCAATCATATCGTCTAATTTACCAATTCCCATAGTACCATTCGTGCAAATAATATGTACAGGTTCCGTCAAAACTTCTTGTAATCTCATCTTGTCACGTTTTCCTTCAACTACGATAACTTTAGTAATTACAGACATGTCCATCACCTTTTTATCATATTGTATTAAGTTTTACTGGCGTAAATTAAAAAATTTCCTTGATAATAATATTATCAAGGAAATTATAACATTTATGCATTAATCATTTCATCATATTGTGCTTGGTCTAATAATTCATCTAAACCAGCATCATCAGCTTCAACTTTAATCATCCAAGCTTGATCCATTGCAGATTCGTTAACTAATTCAGGTGAATCTTCTAATTCTGAGTTAACTTCAATAACTTTACCTGAAATTGGAGCATATAATTCTGAAACAGTTTTTACTGATTCAACGCTACCAAATGGAGCACCAACTTCGATTTCATCTCCTACTTCCGGTAATTCAACGAATACGATATCACCTAACTCTGATTGTGCGAAATCTGTAATACCAATTGTTTTTACGTTATCTTCTGATTTAACCCATTCGTGATCTTTTGAAAATTTTAAGTTTGACATGATTAACCCTCCGTTTAATTAAAGTACTATCACTATAATAATGACATAATGTAAGCGTTTATTCAATCATTTTATAGCCAAGTTGCCTCGTATTCTTTTTCTTTAAAGCCAAGTGTAATCTTTTCTCCATTGACTGCAAGGGGTCTTTTCACCAGCATACCGTCAGATGAAAGTAGATCTAGCTTTTCTTCAAATGATTTATCACTTAATGTATCCTTTAAATTTAAAGCCTTAAACTTAGCACCTTGTTTATTAAATAATAAATCTATATCCACGTTTGTATCTTCAACTATTTTTTTAAACTCTTGTGATGTGGGCGTTAATTCAACGATATTTATCGGTTCAAAACTTACCCCATGTGTTTCAAGATATTTTGCCGCTTTTCTACAAGTACTGCAATTTGGTAATTGATAAAATTTAATCATCGTGTAGCCTCCTTGTTAAGTTAACCTAATATTAGCAATTTTTTAAATCAGTTACAACATCGATTCTTATCGTTTAATAATTCAATAAAAAGGTATATAATTAATATATAAAAAATAATGTGAGGTTATTAGTATGAGAACAATTAGCCAATATGAAGAATTTAAAGAAATCATAAACCAAGATGAAAAAGTAATCGTGAAATTTTTTGCTGACTGGTGCCCTGATTGCACACGTATGGATTTCTGGATTGATCCAATTGTAGATGAGTACAATGATTATACATGGTATAAAATTAACCGTGATCAAGTGCCTGAAGCTGCAGACGAAAATGAAGTCATGGGTATTCCAAGTCTGTTAATCTTTGAAAAAGGTGAAAAATTAGCACATTTACATTCAGCTAATGCTAAAACTCCAGAATCAGTTAAAGCATTCTTGTCAGAAAATCTTAAATAACTTCAAATTCCCGGCGTTTTTAATGCCGGGAATTTTTTAATATTCTGTTGTTAAATCGATTTTTTTACGTTGCTTTAGTTCAGCTTCTGTTTGTGCTGTTAAGTTTATCGCACAGTAAATCATTTCATCCGCCTTACAACCAAGATGCTCAGACAACTTAGGATGCAATAAAGGTGGTTGCGTTTTAATGCAACTCCCTATGCCCTCAGCATATAATGCTAAAGACAATGTCTGTATGAACCCACCTATCGCCAATATGTCTTCCAGATTTTCTTTTTGGCGTCTATCACGTGGACCAATCACGATGAGTATACCTGCTAATTGTGAGGACTTCTCAATATTTGTATTAATTTTTTCTTCATTATTTTTAAATGCTACCTCACCAAATGCAGCAGCATATTCTTTGATTCTATCCTTCTTAACCCATAATATACGCCACGGTTCACGCATACCATGATTAGGTGCATATGTTGCAAGATCTATTGCACGTCTTACACTTTCATCATCCACTGTTGAATCACTATATTGTTTAATACTTCGTCTATTCATTATTGCATCTTTTAATTCCATAAAAAACCCCCCTTATAACTGATAACTATTATCAATTATAAGGAAGAGTTCATTATTTGTAAATTAAGATTGATAAAGCGTAATCTGATCGTGTAGGTCTTTCACATGAATTTGTCCCGGTGCAACAGGTTTCCCAACATATCCAAATGTCATAGAAGAACCAAATACACCACATGCAACACGTGTAATTTTGCCGATATCATCCATGGCAATACCAATTATATTTAGTTCACAGTTTTGTTTCGTTTCATATACCACCGACATAAGATTGAGTACGTCCTTACCATCATGAGGCTTAACTGCTAATTTACAATAATCTGCTTTCAGCTGAATCATGCGATTGTATATTGCTAGCATATCTTTCGTTCGTGGCGTAAATTCATATTCATGATGACTAATCAGTACTAATATATCATTAGCACGTGCTAGTACTATTAACTTATCCATATAATCTTCATACATCATTAATTCAAGATCGATGATATCACATAATTTTTTTTCGATTACTTCTTTCACCAGCTCAAAATATGCGTCCATAGAAATTTTAGACTTTCCATCGTTATCTTCTGTGCGATATGTAAATAATATTTGTTTGTCCGGCAATTTTTCTTTGATAATTTTTATTTCTTCTTCGTGACCGTTCACAGTTGTGTCGGCTAAATCTGCACGATACTCTACAATATCAAAATAATCTTTATATTGAGCTGCTTCAGCCAGAATATCTCCATCTTTAATGTTTGATAAGGTTAATATTACCTTTGGAATTGCATTACTTTGCTCTGCCATTATTTGTCCTCCTCTAGTCAATCCAATAATAACAGTGAAAGTATGGTAAAATAGAAAGGTGCTGTTAATTATTGAACAGTTTCTTACATCTATTCTACCGTACTTGTTCAATAAATTGTATCAATTATACCCATAATTTAAATTCAAAAGAATTTATTTTGGAACACAGCTGAATTTAAATGATGGAGGAAGAGAAATGAAAAAAATCTTTGATTTAAAAACTATTCCAGGCTGGAAAGTAGATAACCATACAAAAATCGCTATACGTCTTGTTGAGAACAAAAATTATATCGCAATTACCAAGCCTATCTATAAAAGTCATAGTATTATGGACGTGATCGAATATAAGATTAATAAGGATAAGCATGTGACGTTTAAAAACAAGAACAACAATAATCAGATACGTGTCGATATTGATGAGAACGCCAGAACAATCAATATCCATCAGCTGGCATAGTTCAATTTTGAATTATGCTTTTTTGTTGATAATATATTTCGATTTTGTTATATTTAAATATGCTAGTTATTTTATAATACTATCTCGGGGGCGTTACGGATTCGACAGGGGTCACTTGGGTTGGTATAGCGTGTCGGAGGGTTGTCTTCGTCATCAACACAACAGTTATAATAACTGGCAAAACAAACAATTTCGCAGTAGCTGCCTAATCGCACTCTGCACCTCTCTTAAGCATCGCCTATGTGCTTAATGTAGAGGTTCAACTTTAGTAGGATACGACGAACACTTCCGCCTGGAGTCTGTTCGTAAGAGATTAATCGGGCTAGCGTTACATTAGGATGTCCGTTTTCAGATGTAACGTGAAAACTTAATAACTGGACTACACACGTAGAAGTATCAATTGCAGGATCTTTGGACGCGGGTTCGACTCCCGCCGTCTCCATACATAAATCGCTTAACCGCATGGTTGAGCGGTTTTTATTTTTGTGAACGCGCTTTGGCCCCTAATTGTAAGAACAAACAAAAAAACTACTAATCCATTGATTAGTAGTTTGCACGTTCTTTCATCGCGCGATCCATTTCTCGTTTCGCTTCTTTAGCTTTTAATGCATGACGTTTATCATAGTCTTTCTTACCTTTGGCTAGGCCAATTAGCATTTTACAGTATCCATTTTTTATATATAACTTTAGAGGTACTAATGCATAGCCTTGCTCACGTGTCTGTCCAAATAGCTTATCTATTTGTTTACGCTTCATAAGTAACTTGCGTGTTCTAAGTGGATCATGATTAAATCTATTTCCTTCTTCATAAGGCGCAATATGCATATTATACACATACATTTCGCCGTTATAGACTCTCGCATAAGAGTCTTTTAAGTTCGCACTACCACGTCGAATAGATTTAATTTCTGTACCTTGTAAGACGATACCCGCTTCAAATGTTTCTTCAATCGTATAATCATGACTCGCCTTTCTATTTTGTGCGAGTGTTTTTCCATCACCTTTTGGCATGACTTCACCTCTATTTCTTTTTACCTCGGCGTGCATTTTTCACAGCTTTTGATTTATAGAACGGCTTTTTCCCACCATTTTTCTTTGCTGCTTTACTGAATTTTTCACCGGCCGCTTTACCTCGACCCTTTTTGCGAGGTTTCTGGTTTGATTGTGTGTTTCCAGCTTTACGTTCAGCTTTTATTTTTACTTCTTTTATTTTTCTTTCAATCTTTGTCATATCCATGCCTACAATTGCAAAATCAATCATACGTTCATCGACATTTACATTAACTACTTTAACTTTCACTCTTTGACCGATTTTAAAAACTTTACCGTGTCTCTCACCAATCATGGCCATATGGCGTTCATCAAAGTGATAATAATCATCCGTCATATTAGAATTATGAACCATACCTTCAATCGTATTCTCCAATTCGACAAACATTCCGAAATTAGCAACTGAACTAATAATACCTTCAAATTCTTCACCTAAGTGTTGAATCATATACTCAGCTTTCTTAAGATCATCAGTATCTCGTTCTGCGTCAATTGCACGTCGTTCACGTTTTGATGTATGTTCTCCAATATCAACTAATTTATCTTCCCATAATTCTTTCTGTTCTTCATTCATTGATTTCTCAATTAAGTATTTACGAATTAATCGATGAACAATCAAATCTGGATAACGTCGGATTGGAGAGGTGAAATGTGTATAGTATTCAGCTGATAAACCAAAGTGTCCTAAATTTTGTTCCGAATATTTGGCTTGCTGCATTGAACGTAACATTAGCGTAGAAATTACGAGTTCTTCTGGCTTCCCTTTTATTTCTTCACCAATATTCTGCAATGTTTTAGGGTGAATATTTTCTGTTCCACCTTTAATAATCAGACCGAAGTTTGTTATAAACTCAAAGAATCGCTTCAAGCGGTCTGCTTTAGGTTCTTCGTGTATTCGATAAAGAAATGGCACTTTTAATTTCGCAAAATGCTCTGCTACAGTTTCATTGGCCATTAACATAAATGATTCAATCAGGCGTTCACCTGTTCCTCGTTCACGAATAACAACTTCTTTAGGTACACCCACATCATCTACAAGAATCTTCGCTTCTTTCAAATCGAAGTCGATTTCTCCACGCTTTACACGCATTTGTTTCAGTATATCTGCTAATGCTTTAGCATGTTTCAACATTTCATAGACATGTTGATACTCATGAATAAGTATTTCATCGTTATCTTCTAAAATTTGATTCACTGCATCATACGTCATGCGTTCATCTGAATTTATTACACTCTGGTATATTGAATGATTAACGACATGTCCAGTGTGGTCTATTTCCATTTCACAACTTAACGTTAAGCGATCTACTTTTGGATTTAATGAACAAATGCCATTACTTAAACGATGCGGTATCATAGGAATCACACGGTCAACTAAATAAACACTTGTACCACGTTCATAAGCATCCTGATCCAGCATTGATCCCTCGGTCACATAGTGACTTACATCTGCTATCGACACAATTAAATTATAGTTACCGTTATCTAACTTCTCAACGCTAATCGCATCATCTAAGTCCTTAGCATCTGCCCCGTCAATCGTAATTGTTAGGACATCTCGTAAATCTACACGATGCTGATAATCTTTAGCATCAATCTCATCCGGCACTCTGTTTGCTTCTTCAATTGTAGCAGGACTGAAATCAATATTAATTCCATGATTGTAGATGATAGAAAGAATATCTACCCCCGGATCATTTTTATGTCCTAATATCGCCTTAACCATACCTTCAGGATTATTTGTTCCATCGGCATACTGCGTGAGTTCAACTAACACTTTATGTCCTTCTACAGCACCTAAATTTTTACCCTTAGGAATAAATATATCCTGCGTGATGCGTTTGTCATCTGGTAAGACAAAGCCAAAATGTCTTGCTTCGGTATACGTACCCACTACTTGCGTAATCGCACGTTTCTGTATTACTTTTACTTCACCTTCATTACGTCCATCACTCGCTTTAGATACACTCACTAACACTGTATCTCCGTCCATTGCGCGATTTATTTTATTCGGTGGAATGAAGACATCTTCTATCGCTTCATTTTCAGGACGCACAAAAGCAAATCCTTTTTTATGCTGACTCAAAGTACCTTGTACTAAATCTCCAGGAGCACCCGGAATAAAGTATTTATCATTTTTCGTACGACTAATTCTACCAGTCTGTTCTAGCGCAACCAATGTTTTCACGAGACCTTTAAAGTCATCTGCATCTTTTAAACCAAGGTGTTTTTCGACTTCTTCTACTGTAATTGCATTTCCCTTTAAAGATTGTAAATATGCAATAACTTCTTCTTCAAACAGATGCATAAATATAGCCTCCTTTTTAATTTGACCACTCCAATGACTCTAAAAATGTGAGAAAATCATTAAATAATTGTTCTTTCTCAACATCTATCGTAACAACATGGCCACTTTTCTCATACCAATGTATTTCTTTTTCTTCACTTTCAGATTCATTATAGATAATATTAGCTGAATCTGGATCTATCATCGTATCTAAACGACCTTGTCCAACAAATAAAGGTGCATAAACGTTGCCAAGTGTCGGTCTGATTTCTGCTAATGTTGATTGTAATTCTTCTAACATCGAAGTAGGATGAAATGCCTTCATTTCACTTTCAATCTGTTCTGGTGATTTACCTTCACGTTTTTTAAATTCACGTGCATATGCTAGTACACCTTCAAACATTGTGCCTGTCGTTTTAATATGCATGGGTGAACAAAATGTTCCTACACCAACTACATCTCTATACTGGCTCAATTTTAAACTGAAGACGCCTCCTAGTGAAACACCCGCTACTGCGATATCATCGTAACCTTTAGATTTTAGCAGGTCATATGCTTCAGTAACCTGACTCCACCATACATGCGGACTGGACGCAAGTAACTCTTCAGGCGGCACACCGTGCCCCTCATAATGAGGTGCATAGCACGTATATCCTTCTTTCTGTAAGAAACGTGCTAACTGACGTACATCAGAAGAATTTCCAGTAAATCCATGAAGTAATAAAACTGCTCTTTTTCCTTCTTCAAATAAAAAAGGTTTTGGTAATTGTATTCTCATATATAAAACTCCTTATAATCATATTGTATGTGTTTTAAGGTAAAAATAAAAATAAAAGAGTCCGAACTGACTGTCCGGACTCACTTTTACATACCAAAATAACCGATTGCAATTGTAATTAAGAAAAGTAAAACAGACGCAACAATCGTAATTCTATTTAAAATTAGATCCACACCACGTTGTTTTTGTTTTCCGAATAATTGTTCAGCTCCACCACTAATTGCTCCTGATAAACCATTACTTTTACCTTCCTGTAAAAGAACGACTGTAATCAGTACAAGACAATCAATAATCAGTAATACTGTAAGTAAAGTATTCATTGATGGTCCTCCTCAATTTCTAATAACTCATATAATATTAACATATTCATATGTAAAAAGAAACATAAGAAAAGGAACGCACGTTACGTTCCTCCTCAAATGTATAGACTATAAGTTTAATTGTTATTTATTGATATTATAGAAAGAATTTAATCCTTCATATTTAGCTGTTTCAAATAATTCATCTTCGATACGTAATAATTGATTGTATTTTGCAATACGATCAGTACGAGATAATGAACCCGTTTTGATTTGACCCGCATTTGTAGCAACTGCGATATCAGCAATTGTTGTATCTTCAGTTTCTCCAGAACGGTGAGAAACAACTGCAGTATATCCTGCTTTTTGAGCCATTTCAATCGCCTCAAATGTTTCAGTTAAAGTACCGATTTGGTTAACTTTAATTAAAATTGAGTTACCCACACCTTCTTTGATACCACGTTCTAAAATTTTAGTGTTTGTAACGAACAGGTCGTCACCTACTAATTGAACTTTATCACCGATACGTTCAGTTAAAGCTTTCCAGCCTTCCCAGTCGTTTTCATCCATACCATCCTCGATTGAGATGATTGGATATTTATTCACTAATTCTTCTAAGTAATCTACTTGTTCAGCAGAACTACGTTTCGCACCTTTTTCACCTTCGAATTTCGTGTAGTCATACACGCCACCTTCATAGAATTCAGAAGATGCACAGTCAAATCCTAAGTATACATCTTTACCTGGCTCAAGACCCGCAGCTTTGATTGCTTCTAAGATTGTCTCAACAGCATCTTCAGTACCTTCAAATGTAGGTGCAAATCCACCTTCATCACCAACAGCTGTAACTAAACCACGTGATTTTAAGATTTTCGCTAAGTTATGGAAGATTTCTGCTCCCCAGCGTAGTGCTTCTTTAAAGTTTGGCGCACCTACAGGTAATACCATAAACTCCTGGAATGCGATCGGTGCATCTGAGTGAGAACCACCGTTAACGATGTTCATCATAGGCACTGGTAATTGTGTCCCGTTAAATCCACCTAAATATTTATATAATGGCATACCTAAATATTCAGCAGCAGCACGCGCTACAGCCATAGAAACACCCAAAATAGCATTCGCACCTAATTTACCTTTATTTTCAGTACCATCTAAGGCAACCATCATTTTATCGATTGAAACTTGATCTAATACAGAGAAGTCACCTTCAATAATTTCTGGTGCAATAATTTCATTAACGTTTTCAACTGCTTTTAATACACCTTTACCTAGGTAACGCGCATTATCTCCATCACGTAATTCTACTGCTTCGTGTTCACCAGTAGAAGCACCAGATGGCACTAACGCACGTCCTAATGCGCCACTTTCAGTAAATACTTCAACCTCAATTGTTGGGTTACCTCTTGAATCTAGTACTTCGCGTGCATAAACATCTGTAATAATTGGCATGTGTAAAACTCCTTTGTTTGTTATATTTTCTATTTTATTATTCACGATTTAATCGGAATAATCAATTAAATAAATTAATTTTAGTAATACTATTTATTCAAATATGGATTATTTCTGAATTAATGATTCTCCAGTCATTTCAACTGGCTTTTCAACGCCTAGTAAATCTATTAACGTTGGTGATAAGTCTGCTAATCGACCACCACTGTGCAATGTTACGCCTTCACGTGTAACAATCACTGGAACTGGATTTGTTGTATGTGCTGTCATCGGATGACCATCGATTGTTAACACTTCATCAGAATTACCATGGTCAGCAGTGATAACAGCTGTTCCACCCATTTCTAAAATCTTATCTACTACTGCACCTAAACATTCATCTACTGCTTCGATTGCTTTAATGGTTGGCTCCAGCATACCAGAATGCCCTACCATGTCAGGATTTGCAAAGTTTAATAAAACTAAATCTAAATCTCCTTTATCAAGTTCTGCAAGTAAAGCATCACGCACTTCATAAGCACTCATTTCAGGCTTTAAGTCATATGTTGCAACTTTTGGAGAATCAATTAATACACGACGTTCTCCATCGAATTCTTCATTTCGGCCACCACTCATGAAATACGTTACGTGTGGATACTTCTCTGTTTCAGCAATACGTAATTGTTTTAAACCATTTTTACTTGCTACTTCACCAATCGTATTTACTAAATCTTCTTTTTCAAATACAACATCAGCTTTAACTTGATCGTTATATTTTGTAAATGTAACGAACTTGATACCAATTAAACGTTTATCCATTTTAAAGCCATCAAATTCTTCATTCGTATATACTTCAGATAATTGAGCAGCTCGGTCCGGACGGAAATTGAAGAAAATCATCGCATCGCCATCATTAACGCCTGTGTTTTCAGAACCAACTTCATTGTCTTTTACAACAAATGGCACAACGAATTCATCATTTACGCCTTCAGCATAACTTGCTTCAATACCTTCTTTAGCAGTCTTGTATTCGACACCTTTTCCATAAGTCATCGCATCATATGCTAATTGTTCACGGTCCCAGCGTTTATCTCTATCCATTGCATAATATCTACCTGAAACTGAAGCAAATTGACCGACGCCAATTGCTTCAAACTGACGTTCTGTTTCTTCAACGAATTGTAATGCTGTTTGTTGACCCACGTCACGTCCATCTAAAAAGGCATGCACATAAACTTTTTCAACGCCTTGATCTTTAGCAAGTTTTAATAATGCAAATAAGTGTTCATAATGACTGTGAACGCCACCATCTGACAGTAATCCCATCAGATGTAATGCTGAATCATGTTCTTTTACATGCTTCATTGCATTAAGTAAAACTTCATTTGTAAAAAAGTCACCATCTTGAATCGATTTATTAATACGTGTAAGTGATTGATAAACAATACGTCCTGCACCAATATTTAAGTGACCTACTTCAGAGTTACCCATTTGTCCTTCTGGTAATCCAACATCAAGCCCACAAGCTTTTAATTGCTCATGAGGGTATTGGTTGTAATAACGATCAAAATTAGGTTTATTTGCTTGTGCGACTGCATTACCGAATGTTTCTTTTCGACAAGCAAATCCATCTAAAATGATTAATGCTGTAGGGCTTTTCATTAATTAGCACCTTCTAACAATTTTACGAATGAATCAACTTCTAAAGAAGCTCCACCGACTAATGCACCATCGATGTTTTCATTTGCCATATATTCTTTAATGTTTTCAGGTTTAACTGAACCACCATATTGAATACGAACCGCTTGAGCTACTTCTGTATTAAATTCTTGTTCTACAACTGAACGTACAAATTTACAAGAAGACTCAGCGTCTTCACTAGTAGCAGACTTACCTGTACCGATTGCCCAGATTGGTTCATAAGCAATCACTGCTGATTTTGCTTGTTCTTCTGTGAAACCTTTTAAAGCATTTTTTACTTGCGATCCCACACGTGCTTCAAATTGACCTGATTCACGTTCTTCATCTGTTTCACCACAGCAAATGATCGGTGTCATACCATGTTTAAATACTGCTAATGCTTTTTTGTTCACATCTTCATCTGTTTCGCCAAAATATTCACGACGTTCTGAGTGACCTAAAACAACGTATTTAACACCTAAGTCTTTTAGTGCCGCAGGTGAAGTTTCACCTGTAAACGCACCATTGTCTTCGAAATAACAGTTTTGAGCACCAATATTTAAACCTTCAACATTTGCACTTACTAAAGCATCTAATTGGATTGCTGGTGCACAGATTACTGCATCAACACTCTCAGTACTTGGTAATGCGGGTAATTTTGTAACAAAATCTTTTGCTTCTTTTACAGTTTTGTTCATTTTCCAGTTACCTGCAATAATTGGTTTTCTCATATTAACATCCACCTTTTTATTTTTCAGAAATTGATTTAATTCCCGGTAATTCTTTACCTTCTAAATATTCTAATGAAGCTCCGCCACCTGTAGAGATGTGCGTGAATTTATCTGCAAATCCTAAATCTTGAGCTGCAGCAGCTGAATCTCCACCACCGATAATTGTTGTTGAGCCTTCTAAATGAGCGATAGCTTCACATACACCGATAGTACCTTTTGCAAAGTTACTCATTTCAAAAACACCCATTGGTCCATTCCATACAACAGTTTTAGCACCTGTTAATTCTTTTTTGAATAATTCAACTGTTTCTGGTCCAATATCTAACGCTTGAAGATCTTGAGGAATATCATCAACTGATACAGTTGAAATTTCTCCATCATTAGAGAACTCTTTCGTTACGACAGCATCAACAGGTAATACAATTTTATCTGCACCACGTGCTAATAAATCATTTGCAAGTTCAATCTTATCTTCTTCTAATAATGATTGACCAATTTCTTTACCTTGTGCTTTTAAGAATGTATATGCCATTCCGCCGCCTATTAATACTTTATCAGCAACTTTTAATAAGTTTTCAATCACGCCAATCTTATCTGAAACTTTTGCACCACCTAAAATTGCAACAAATGGACGTTCTGGATTTTCAACAACGCCACCGATAAACTTAATTTCTTTCTCCATTAAAAATCCAGCAGCAGTGTCTACGTGCGTTGCTACACCAACGTTTGAAGCATGCTCACGGTGTGCTGTACCAAAGGCGTCATTTACAAACACATCACCTAAAGAAGCCCAGTATTTACCTAGTTCAGGATCATTTTTACTTTCTTTCTTACCGTCTAAATCTTCAAAGCGTGTATTTTCAAATAACAATACATCACCAGCATTTAATTCACTAATTGCTGATTCTAATGCTTCACCACGTGTTTCAGCGACGAATTTCACGTCTTTCCCTAATAATTCAGATAAACGTGTTGCTACAGGTTGTAATGATAACTTCGCTTTATCCTCTTCAGCTTTCACTTTACCTAAGTGAGAGAATAAAATAACTTTACCACCTTGTTCAATAATATATTTAATAGTAGGTAATGCTTCTACAATACGATTGTCATTCGTAATCGCACCATCTTTCATCGGTACATTGAAATCCGCACGCACTAGAACTTTTTTGTCTTTTAAGTCTAAATCTGAAACAATTTTTTTAACCATTTTGATGGCCCCCTATAAAAATATTAGTCCTTACGATATATATTATAGCAATGAAATACTAATAATAAAATAAGCGGGAGAAGCGTAATCTTCTCCCGCTTACGCGTGTCATTATTATTTAGCTTGTGCTTGCTCAGCTAAAAATTCTAAAGTACGTACTAATTGAGCAGTGTAACTCATTTCGTTATCGTACCATGCAACTGTTTTAACCATTTGGTGTTCACCAACAGTCATTACACGAGTTTGAGTTGCGTCGAACATTGAACCGTAAGTAATACCGATGATATCAGAAGATACGATTTCATCTTCAGTATAACCGAATGATTCGTTAGTAGCAGCTTTCATCGCAGCGTTAACTTCTTCAACTGAAACTTCTTTTTCAAGGATTGTTGTTAACTCAGTTACTGAACCTGTAGGAACTGGAACACGTTGTGCTGAACCATCTAATTTACCTTTTAATTCAGGAATAACTAAACCGATTGCTTTAGCAGCACCTGTTGAGTTAGGAACGATGTTGTTAGCAGCTGCACGCGCACGACGGAAATCACCTTTCGCATGTGGCGCATCTAAAGTATTTTGGTCACCAGTATATGCGTGAACTGTCATCATTAAACCTTCGATAATTCCGAACTCATCATTTAAAACTTTAGCCATAGGTGCTAAACAGTTCGTTGTACAAGAAGCACCTGAAACGATTTCTTCTGAACCATCAAGTACATCATGGTTAACATTATATACTACAGTTTTTAAATCCCCTTTAGCTGGTGCAGAAATTAATACTTTTTTTGCACCTGCAGTAATATGCGCTTGTGCTTTTTCTTTATCTGTAAAGAAACCAGTACATTCTAAAACGACATCAATTTCTAATTCTCCCCATGGTAATTCGGCTGGATTAGGATTTTCGAATGATTTGATTTCACGGCCATTAACACGGAAACCACCTTCGATAACTTCAACTTCTTCTTTAAAGCGACCTTGAGTAGTATCATATTTTAATAAATGCGCTAACATTTTATCATCAGTTAAATCGTTTACTGCAACTACATCGATACCTTCAACCTCTTGTAATCTTCTGAATGCTAAACGTCCAATTCTACCAAAACCGTTGATTGCTACTTTTACTGCCATGAATAATGGCCTCCTTTATATATCTTTTTTATTTTATTAGGGGACACCCTAAGTAAATCCATTGTTTACAAATGTAATATCTATATAAATTGTATAAAAATTTACTGAATATTACGAAATACAATAACACCTTTATTATAACCATAATCAACATTCAAATAAAAATATTACGCATATAAAATTTTTTATCAATATTTAAAAACCTTAAATCCAATCTTAAAATTAAACTAAAAACCATAATAATTATTGCTTCATTTGCTTAATCAACCAATGTGCAACAGCTGAATCAATAATTAATATCGTATGTTTCGGTGCAACTTTTAAGTAAGCTTCGATGGCATGCTGTTTCGTTGTACCGCCAGCCACTGCTATTACATTCATCGATTCATTAATATCCTCAAGTTGTATGCCTATCGTTCGAACTTTATGAACAATCTCACCTTGAGCATTAAAGTAGTAACCAAATGCTTCAGCTACCGCTTGTTGTTCTTTTAAAGCCTGGATATCTTTTTCAGATGAATGTCTGCGTTTTGCCATTTTAAGCGCATCACCTATACCATGAACCAGTACATCAGCATGCTTTATATGTTTAACTACCCGTTTAACGGAAGGTTCATTGACAAGTGTATGGTAAGCCTCATCACTAACCTGATCAGGAACATATAATACCTCAAATTGGCATTTAGCGTGGCTCGCCATCTGCTGAACGATGGCATTCGCCTGAAAAGATAACTCCTCTCCTAACCCACCACGTGCTGGTGTAAAGGTAATTTGTTTATTAAAAGGCTTTAATTGATTTGCAACACTCAACATCGTTGAACCACCAGTAACAGATACTATATCATTATCCTTTACAATACGATGTAAAACATTGCTAGCAGCCTCACCCAATCTATCTTTGACGATAAAATCGGTATCAACATTGCCATTTACTACAATCACTTCATTCAAATTATAGTATTCTTTAATTTGCTTTGACAAACTTTCCAGCGCTGCATAGCCCTCCATTAAAGGTTGCAGTTGATGAATCAGACTCTTACCTTCTTCAGTAATCGTCATACCCTTTGTTGAAATTCTGACAAGACCTTGTGCTTTGAGAATTTCAATCTCTGTACGCAATACTCTTTCACTGATTAATAGGATATCGCTTAAAGCACGACGTCCTATTTGATGATGCAGAGCAATTGAATCAAGAATTAAATACCGACGATACATCTTTTCAATTAAATCGGGAATCAAAAGTTGTTGAACCTGTAACAAGTGATTCATAAGACTCCTCCTTTAATCGAATTATTGGTCAATATTCGTCCCGCACGGGTCAAAAAACCACTTACGTTACAAAGCAATAATAACAAGCATTCTATTGTTTTGCAAGTATTTAGAATAATTAAAACGTTTACATAAATAAGTAAGTATTTATTTGCTGAAATAATCAATGATGGTTACAAAATCTATTTGCCCCTCTTGTATAACTTGTTTGTTTTTACGATCAACCAAAACCGGTACGCGTATACAATATAGTTCATTTAAAGCATCATTCAATTGAATATTAATCTCTTCAACTTTCAGCGCCACATCTTCATGAGCAATTTCAAGTTGAATTTTGGCATCGTTGCACAAACCGCAATTGGGTTGAGTGTATAAAATTACTTCGTTCATTACAGTCACCTCTACTTATATAATTAAATCATTTTAAACGTAAAACAATATATTTCACTTTACTATCTTTATATAACTACTACTATTATAATAGTAGTAAGACAATTATTAACGGAATAATATTATGGTTAGTCAGTTTTAAATCTTTGACTATATTTGACGTTATAGTGTATATTATTTTTAACAGTAAACAAGGAGGCAATTAACATGAATTTAATACCAACAGTAATTGAATCAACAAACCGTGGTGAGCGTGCTTACGATATCTATTCACGCTTACTTAAAGATAGAATTATTATGCTGGGATCAGCAATTGATGACAACGTTGCGAACTCAATTGTTTCACAGTTATTATTTTTACAAGCTCAGGATGCTGAAAAAGATATCTACCTTTACATCAATTCACCGGGCGGAAGTGTCACTGCAGGTATGGCAATATATGATACAATGCAACATATTAAACCAGATGTACAAACAATTTGTGTCGGAATGGCTGCATCAATGGGCTCATTCTTATTAGCTGCCGGTGCTAAAGGAAAACGTTTTGCGTTACCTAATTCAGAAGTCATGATTCATCAACCATTAGGTGGTGCAGAAGGACAAGCAACTGAAATTGAAATCGCTGCCCGTCACATCTTAAAAACGCGTGAAAAACTTAACCGTATTTTATCAGAACGCACTGGTCAACCTATTGAAAAAATCGAAAAAGATACTGACCGTGACAACTTCTTATCTGCTGATGAAGCAAAAGAATATGGATTAATCGATGAAGTGATGCATCCTATTGAAGAAAAATAATAAATATAGTTTTTGCCAATCTGTATTATCAGATTGGTATTTTTATTTACATAATTAAATCAATTTTTTACAAACAATTTACACATTGTCTACATAAAATTTATAATCCACTGATATAGTTAAAGTATCAAATATTAGGAGGATTCACTCAAATGGTAAATTTTAAGTCAATTGCAGCATCAACTTTAATTGCAACAACGGTAGCATCAACTGTTATTCCTTTTAACGCTCAAACTGCAGATGCAGCTTCAGCCAAAAAAGCAACTTGTTCAAAAACACCTAAAAATGTTATTTTAATGATTGGTGACGGAATGGGTATTTCTCAGTTAGGTGCTTACCGTTACTACAAAGATAATGAATCTAAACCTGGTTTAGACAAAATTTTCTTTGATCAATATTTAGTGGGTTCTCAATTAACAATCAGTGATGATGAAAAATTAAACATCACTGATTCAGGGGCTGCTGGTTCGGCATTAGCAACAGGCGTTAGAACTTTTAATGGTGCTATTTCAGTTGATAAGAATAAAAAGCCTGTTGAAACCGTTTTAGAAGCATACAAAAAAGCTGGTCGTTCTACTGGTTTAGTAGCTACGAGTGAATTAACACATGCCACTCCTGCGGTATTTGCAGCACATAATGAGTCACGTAAGAATGAAATGGATATCGCTAAACAAATGACACGTACAGTGAAAGTTGGTAAGTATACACGTCCAATCGTCGACGTAATGCTTGGTGGTGGTGTTGATTTCTTCAAACAAAAAGATGAGAATGGTAAAGTGACTTTAGACTTAGTAAAAAAATTAGAAAAACGTTCTAAATTCAAATATGTAACTACACGTGAAGCAATGTTAAAAGAAAAAAATTCTAAAGCTAGTCGTATGATCGGATTATTTGCACCATCAGCAATGAGTAAAGATATCGACAAAAAACCTGAAGAACCATCTTTAAAAGAAATGACTGATACTGCAATCAGCAAATTATCTAAAAATAAAAAAGGTTTCTTCTTAATGGTTGAAGGTTCTCAACCAGACTGGTCAGGACATGCGAATGATCTAACGGGTATGATGAGTGAAATCGCTGCATTTGATAAAGCATATCAATCAGCAGTAAACTTCGCTAAAAAAGATTGTAACACTTTAGTTATCGCTTTAGCTGACCATGCTACGGGTGGTTTATCAGTAGGAACAGGCGATAAATACGAATTCCATCCAAAAGTTGTTAAAGACATGAAGATGACGCACGAAGGATTATCAACTGAATTAGTTAAAGACGGTGCGGATATTGAGAAATTAATCAACGACAACATCAAAATCAAAGATCTTTCAGCTGAAGAGCGTCAAGCAATCGTTGATGCTGCGAAATCAAAAGATCAAGCTGCAACTTTAAAAGCAATTAATAAGGTTGTTGATGTTCGTGCAAATGCTGCATGGGGTTCATTAGTTCATACTGGGGAAGAAATTCATGTTTATGCTTACGGTCCTGGTCGTGAGAAGTTCGCTGGTGTTCAACACAACATCCAAAATGCTACAAATATTAAATCATTCTTAAAAAAATAATATAACAACGTAACATACCAAAACCGAGCTGAGTAACAAATCAATGTGATTTGTTGCTCAGCTCGGTTTTCTTTACTTCTTTCAAATGAGTGAAATGTAGAAATTTTAAATTCAAAAAGTTATTTCTTTAATTCAATTTGCTCACCTGCACGCAGCTTGTCAGCAATTTCATCTAGTTTTCTTAGACGATGATTTACACCTGACTTTGAAATCACACCAGTTGATACCATCTCCCCTAGTTCCTTTAAAGAAATATCCTGATGTAATACGCGCAGTCTAGCAATTTCTCTTAGTCTGACTGGTAATTCATCAATACCAATCTCCTGATCAATGAGTTTAATATTTTCAACTTGGCGCATTGCTGCACTAATTGTTTTATTCAAATTAGCTGTTTCACAGTTTACAAGTCGATTAACAGAATTTCGCATATCTCTTACTATTCGTACATCTTCAAACTTCAGTAATGCTTGGTATCCGCCAATGATACTTAAAAACTCTGAGATTTTTTCAGCTTCTTTCAAATAAGTTATATATCCTTTTTTACGTTCTAACGTCTTTGCATTCAATTCATACTCATTCATCAATGCTGTCAAACCTAAAGAATGACTTTCGTATAAAGAAAATATTTCAAGGTGATATGAAGACGTTTCCGGATTATTGACTGATCCTCCTGCTAGAAATGCGCCTCGCAAGTAACTACGTTTACAACATTCATCTGCTACAAGTGATGTATCTACAATTTGTTTAAATTCACCGTCCGTCAATATTTTTAACTCATCCAGTATTTCTTTTGTTTTCATTTTTATACGGCAAATATATACATTATTTTTTTTGAGTTTCATTTTTTTACGAACGAGCAATTCAATATCTACGCCAAATATCTTTTTCGTTAAGCTATAGACTCTTCTTGCTATAGCTGCATTTTCAGACTGTACATTAATCACCCATTTCATTTCCTGAATGCTTAAATTACCGTTCATTCGTATCAGTGCTGATAGTTCTGCTTTACTACAACACATATCAGATTCGATACGTGTTAATTCATTTTTCATTTCTGAGGCAAATGACACCTTAGTCGCCTTCTTTCTGGTTAAACTCAATCGTGCTAATTTCACTTAGTGCTAATTCATAGATCATATCAGCGAGTATTTCATTATTGTGGCGGACAATCCCATCAAGGTTAATATCTACAAGTTCATTATCGGTAATTAATTCAATGCCCATTTTTCGAATGCGCTCATCGTCACATACAACAAAGGTTGATTTATTTCGTGCATAATTATCATGTATCTTATGCGGAAACTGCGCATTATTTGCAATGACAAATTGAATAAAGGATTGTCCTACATGCTCATGTATTGCTTCAATATGATCGGCTACTGAATAATCGATGGTTTCTCCGCGTTGTGTCATAATATTTGCAACATATAATTTCTTTGCGTTACTTTTGACAATCGCTTGAGCAAGTTCATCTAGTACCAGATTTGGAATAATACTCGTATATAAACTTCCTGGTCCCATCACAATCAAATCTGATTCCAGTAAAGCCTCAATTGCTTCGGTCATCGGTTTGATATTGGATGGGGTAAGAAATACACTATCAATTTTTTTATCTTTTAAAGGGATAAGTGACTCTCCAACTACAATTTCACCATCCTCCATTATCGCATTAAGAATAGGACTTGTATTCGTCGAAGGAATTACCGTACCTTTTACATTAAGAATTTTACTTAGCTCTTTCACAGCATGTCCAAAATCGCTTGTTACATCAGTCATTGCAGCCAGCATGAGATTACCTACCGGATGTCCACCTAGTGTTTCATCATTAAAACGATATTGAAAAAGTTTTTCAAGCATCGGCTCAACGTCGCTTAATGCTGCAAGCACATTTCTGATATCACCGGGTGCAGGTATATCCATAACATCCCGAATCTTACCTGTACTGCCACCATCATCTGCCACCGTTACGATTGCCGTTATTTCTACAGGATAATGCTTTAATCCTCTCGCCATTACAGATAATCCTGTTCCTCCGCCAATCAGACAGATTTTAAGCCTTCTCATCAATTATGCCTTCAATTAATGCATCTCTATGGCGAGTATTTAAATCAAAATCAAAGAAATCTATCAGTTCATTACTGATACGCTCAGCTAAAGCTACTGAGCGATGCTGTCCTCCTGTACAACCAATTGCTATCACAACTTGAGACTTACCTTCTCTCATATAACCAGGGATAACAAATTTAAGTAAATCCATTAATTTAGTATAGAATATCTCAGTTTCCTTCCATTTCATCACATAGTCATAGACACGAGCGTCCATTCCAGTTAAAGGTCTTAGCGCTTCAATGTAATACGGATTGGGTAAGAAACGTACGTCAAATACGATGTCAGCATCGATAGGGATACCATGTTTAAATCCAAAACTCATCACGTTGATTGAGAATATATTATCTTTACCTGAACCGAATAATTCAATCACTTTCGAGCGTAATTCTTTTGGCTTAAAGTCTGTAGAATCAACGATATGTGTCGCTACACCACGTAAATCTGCAAGTAGTCGACGTTCCTCGTTAATAGCATCCAGTGGTGTACCTCCGGATGCAATAGGATGAGTACGACGTGTTGCTTTATAACGTGAGACCAGCACATTATCTTGTGCTTCAATGAATAATACTTGAACTAATATTTCAGTTAAGTTTGTTATATTTTGAAGTTCTTCTCTTAAATTATCAAAAAAGTCTTTACCACGTAAGTCAACACCTATTGCTACACGTGACATTGACTGATGATTATCTTGCATCAATTCAACAAATTTAGGTAATAAAATAGGTGGCAGATTATCTACACAAAAATAGCCTAAATCTTCAAGACACTGAATTGCTACAGATTTTCCTGCCCCACTCATTCCTGTGACAATCACTAACTTTTTAAAGCTCTCTTCATTATTCATCGATATCCCCCTTAAGAAGCTGTTACTAATATAATACATGAATTCATAAAAATAGACACGCTAATGCGTATCTATTCTCATTTATTTAATTAATCGTTTAATGCTTCAATATAATGTTGTGCATTTTGGGCTGCAATACTACCATCACCTGTAGCTGTTACGATTTGACGTAATTTTTTAACACGCACGTCACCAGCAGCATAGATACCTGGAACACTTGTTTCCATTTCATCATTAGTAATGATGTAACCCGCTTCATCTGTAATCCCTAAATCAAGGAATGGTTTCGTAAGAGGTTGCATACCGATATAAACAAAAACACCATCCGTATCAATCGTTGATTCTTTTCCTTCATTATCAACAAGTGTCACTGAAGTCACCTTATTTTCACCATTGATAGATTTTAATGTTGAATTCCAGATAAAATCTACTTTGTCATTCTTAAAAGCACGATCCTGTAAAATCTTTTGTGCTCTTAATTTATCGCGACGATGAACGATCGTTACTTTATCTGCAAACTTCGTTAAGTAAACACCTTCTTCAACCGCTGAGTCGCCACCACCTATTACGATTAGATTCTTTTGTTTGAAGAAAGCTCCATCACATACTGCACAATAAGAAACACCACGTCCACCAAGTTCTTGTTCACCTGGTACTCCGATTTTTTTATATTCCGCACCTGTAGCAATGATCAGTGCTTTTGCTTTCAACTGCTTATCACCTAAATCCACAATTTTGTAATCGCCTTCTACTTTAACTGACTTGATATCTCCATATGTGTATTCAGCACCAAATTTTTGTGCATGGTTAAACATTTTCGTAGAAAGATCAGGTCCTGTAATTACGTCAAAGCCAGGAAAATTTTCAACATCTGCAGTATTGGCCATTTGTCCACCAGGCATACCACGTTCTACCATAATCGTTGATAAATTTGCTCTTGATGCATAAACTGCTGCAGTCATACCTGCAGGTCCAGCTCCGACAATTACTACATCATATTCTTTTACTTCTGTCATTGTTTTACCTCCATTAATTCAATTCGTATGTTCAATATACAATAGATCATCGTTTTTAAATATTATTTTGCTTGAAGGTATCATAAACCTTTATAAAATGATAACGCGTAGTGTTAAACTTTTCGATGACTTCTCGCTTTGTTATTTTATCATTCGATAAACGCATATACAGAAAATAACAAACAGCAACATATGCATTGATATTTTTTAGATCCAGCTTAGCTTCAATGATTGCTTCAGCTTTATCTATCCAGTAATCAAACAGTGCAATATCATATATTTCATCATTTAAGATTTTAAGACCTCGATGAATAAAATCCAACTTTATTAGATTGATATTATGAAAAACATATGACAAGTATAGCTTTTCAAAATCGGGCATCCCTTCTAGAATATCCCAGATTTTTCGGTTAATAATGAACGTCTTATCTTTCATCTGAGAAATTAGAAAAATACCTATCAAACGATGATTACGATCAATATGCTCTATTAATGGTAATATCTCCTGATTAAGATATTGATGACCTTCATAGATTTGCCTTGGACTCAGTCCCGGATTATCAACCATTTCTAAAAGACTTTCCCAAAACATATCAGATTGTTTAAACTGTCCTAAAGCATAGCTATTAAAACTTAATGCATGCATCATCTGATTGTTGATAAACTTGCCTTTTTTGTATAGAGGCAGCAGCAATTCATGCGATGCTTCAAACTTATTCAGAAAACTTAATACGATGCCTAATTTAAATTTTTCTTCGTCATTAATGGGAACAATTTTCTTCAGTCGTTTTAAGTATGATTCATATGCCTCGGTTTGATTTGTATTATATAATAATAACGTATAATGACACAGCGCATGAATATCAGTTGGGTTTTCTGATAGTAATTGTTCGAGCATTGCAGCACTCTCATTATATTGCCCTGTAAAAAGTAACGTCATTGCTTTAAGATTTCTAATCTCAGGGCGCTGCTGGATATCTACTGGCTGGTAATTAATCCAATCCAGTGCGAGTTCATAATTAACATCTTGAAAAAAGTTCTGGAAAATGTAATGCACCACAAAACTTTCGCTTTCACTTTCGACCTTTGACTGATCTTCATAGAAAACCTCAAATAACTTTTGTAATTCATCAAGATAGTTCATATCATCTGCATGAAGACAATAATACATACCAAACAGGAATGCTTTATTCGGATCCCGACGCTTAATAAATAATTGGCTTAATTCATAAAATACGTCTACACAATTAAAATCAGTGCTTAAATACTTGATTAACGTTTCTTCAGCTTCATCATATCGGCCAATCAATTGTAAACACTCTGATAAGCTTTTATTGACCGTCCAGCTATTCTCTTTTTTCAGGGATTTGACATAAAATGAGATGGCTTCATCATAAGATTGCTGACTTTGTTTCTTCAAGCCAATTTTATAAAATTCATCTTCATTGCTTGGAAATTTTATAATTTTATCCACTCATTTCACCCCTTATCTTTTCTTTATTAAAGCCTATTTTTTATTATAACAGGATTTCCATAAGCAAAAGAATTTGCCGGAATATCCTTGGAAACAACCGTCATTGCGCCTATTGTTGCATGATCACCAATTTTAACGCCAGGCAGTATTAAACTGTTAGCACCGATAAGTACATTAGAACCTATTTCTATATTACCAACACGATATTCATCAATTAAATATTCATGGGTTAACATTGTGGCATTGTATCCTATGACACAATTATCTCCAATTGTAATTCGTTCAGGAAACATTAAGTCTGGCATCGCTTTATACGCTAGCGATGTATGTTTTCCTATTTTCATACCTAGCATCGATTGATATAACTTTCTTTTCAGTTGAACAGACGGACAAATTCTACCTAGTTCTATAATCATAAAATTTTTGGCCACTTTTAAAAAAGGTACTGTGCGATACATGTGCCATAACGGATTAACGTCTTTTGTATGAACACTTGTTGTTCTACGCATCGTTTGAATGCCTCATCGGATGATTAATATCTTTATATTTCGGTAAGTTATATTTGAAATTACGATATATCCAAATTAAGATTGCACAAAGTATTATCGCTAGTGAAATCATTTGAGCCATACGTAAATGTTCTGTAAGCATCAGGCTGTCTGTACGCATTCCTTCTATAAAGAAACGTCCTATTGAATACCAGATCGCATATGTAAGTAATGTTTGACCTATCTTTAAATGTTTACGAAGCAACATTAAAATAATGAATCCTAAAAGATTCCATAATGATTCATATAAAAATGTAGGATGATAATAGATACCATCTATGTTCATATTATTGATGATAAATTTTGGAATATGTAAGTTTTCTAAAAAACTTCTTGAAACCTCACCACCATGCGCTTCCTGATTCATAAAATTTCCCCAGCGTCCAATCGCTTGACCTAAAATAATGCTTGGTGCTGCAATATCTCCCATTTGAAAGAAAGATATACCTTTTTTTCTTGTTAAAAAATATCCCATTCCTAATGCACCGATTAAACCACCGTGAATTGCAATACCACCATTCATTATCATGGGAATTTCTGAAAGATGTTCTTTATAATATCCCCATTCAAATATTACATAATAAATACGTGCGCAAATAATACCTACAATCACAGAACCGATAACAATATCAATCAGTGTATTGTCGGGGAAATTCTTTCTATCTGTTTCACGCTGTGCAAGTAAGTAACCAAGCATAATACCAAAAGCGATGATAACCCCGTACCATCGAATTTGAATAGGTCCTAGTTCAAGTGCAATCGGGTTTAAACTTAAAAGCATTTTATATCTCCTTTAAAGATTGATTTTTAATCTGTGCATTTAATCTGTCATTAAAATCTTTCGCTGTATTAGTCCCCATCTTATTTAAACGGTAATTCATTGCAGCTACTTCAATGATGACTGCTAAATTTCGACCAGGTCTTACAGGCACAGTTTTTTTCGTTATTTTAGAATCAAGTATCGTTAGTGTTTCTTCGACTAATCCGACACGGTCATATACTTTATCTTTTGCCCAAAATTCAAGATTAACATTTAACATTAGACGCTTCTCCGGCAACACACTACCTGCTCCAAAAAGCGTCATCACATTGATAATACCTAACCCTCGAATTTCAAGTAAATGTTCAATAAGTTTGGGCGCTTTTCCCATCAGTACATTTCTAGAAATTTCTTTTATTTCAACATTATCGTCAGCTACTAAACGATGGCCTCGCTTAACAAGTTCTAAAGCTGTTTCACTTTTACCTACGCCTGAATCTCCTGTAATTAATACCCCAACACCATAGACATCTACAAGCACACCATGCAGACTAGTTTCAGGTGCAAGTTCTCGCTCAAGATATGAAGATATTTTATTGATTAAACTTGTCGTCACATCGCTACTGCTCAGTAGCGGTGTACCTTTACGATTACAAGCATCAATTAATTCTTCAGGAGCTACAATATTACGGGTTAATATAATACAAGGCGTTTCTTTACGGCATAATTTTTGCATTCTCTCTGCTCTGTCTTCTTTACTTAAAGTTTCAAAAAAAGACATCTCAGTCGTACCCAGCACTTGAATTCTGTCAGAAGAGTAATGTGAGAAGAACCCCGCCATTTCTAAACCTGGTCTTGAGATATTCGTGTTAATAATCGGTATTTCAATCGCAACATTACCTGCAATAATTTCCAGATCGAACTTCTCTATTAATTCTATGCTTGTTATCATCATTTACCTCCAATATCCAATACTTTAATATTAAATAACTTTTATCAATATTACAATTTAAAACGATAAAGGACACTGACAAATTGATGTCAGCGTCCTTTATCATTAATCTCTTTCAACATGTCGTTTTAAATACTGTCCAGTATATGATGCCTGCTCTTCCATAATTTGTTCAGGAGTACCAATGGCAATGATTTTTCCACCATTATCTCCACCTTCTGGTCCTAAATCAATAATATGATCGGCTGTTTTAATTACATCCAGATTATGCTCGATAATGAGTACTGTATCTCCATTTTCAACAAGTTTGTTAAGTACTTTTAATAATCTAGCTATATCGTCAACATGTAATCCTGTTGTCGGCTCATCTAAAATGTATAATGTTTTGCCGTTACTACGACGATGTAGCTCACTGGCAAGTTTCACACGTTGCGCTTCTCCGCCCGAAAGTGTCGTTGCAGGTTGTCCGAGTTTAACATATCCTAAACCTACATCGACAATTGTTTTTAGCTTTCGTTTTATCTTAGGTATGTTTTCAAAGAAATGATAAGCATCTTCTACTGTCATATCCAGAATATCCGCTATATTTTTATCTTTATAAGTAACTTCCAGCGTTTCACGGTTGTAACGTTTACCTCCGCATACTTCACATGGAACATACACATCTGGTAAGAAGTGCATTTCAATTTTTATGATACCATCACCACGGCAAGCCTCACAGCGACCACCTTTAACATTGAAACTGAAACGTCCTTTTTGATAGCCTCGTAATTTTGCTTCATTCGTCTGACTAAAAACATCTCGGATATCATCAAACAAACCAGTATAAGTCGCAGGGTTAGAACGTGGTGTACGACCTATCGGTGATTGGTCGATATCAATAATCTTGTCGATATGTTCGATTCCAGTAACCTTATCATGTGGACCAGGTTTAGCTTTCGTTTTATATAATTTTTGAGCTAGTGCTTTATATAACACATCATTTACAAGACTACTTTTACCAGATCCTGAAACTCCGGTTACAAGCGTCGTCATACCGAGTGGAATATTTACTGACACACCTTTTAAGTTATTGCTCGTCGCATTCTCAATCGTCAAAAATCTGCCATCAGGTTTACGTCGTGTTTCCGGCATTTCAATTTGTTTTTTACCACTTAAATATTGACCCGTTAAAGATTTTTTGTTTTTCATAACTTGATTAGGCGTTCCTTGTGCAACAATTTGCCCACCGTGAACACCAGCTCCAGGGCCAATATCAATTAAATGATCTGCTGCAAGCATCGTATCTTCATCATGTTCTACAACAATCAAAGTATTCCCCATGTCTCGCATAGATTTTAAAGTATCTATCAGTTTATCATTATCACGCTGATGTAATCCGATAGAAGGTTCGTCTAATACATACATGACACCAGTCAGACGAGAACCAATCTGCGTAGCTAAGCGTATACGTTGTGCTTCTCCACCTGATAATGTGCCCGCTGCACGATTTAAAGTTAAATATTCCAGACCGACATTATTCAGGAAGCTCAATCTTTCAGTAATTTCTTTTAAAATGAGCTTAGAAATCTGCTGTTCTTTTTCAGTGAGCTCAATCTCATTATAATATTTAAGCGCTTCTCCAATTGAAAATTCTACTACTTCACCAATATGAAGTCCTTTAATTTTTACACTCATCGCTTCTTTTGATAATCGGTAGCCGTGGCATGTTTGACAAGCTTCATCCACCATATATTTTTGCATTTGTTCACGCGTATATTCTGAAGGACTTTCTTTATAACGACGTTCAATATTATTCATCACACCTTCATACTGCATTTTACGCTTGCGGGTAACACCGTTATCCTGTCTGAATGTAAACTCTATTTCATCTTGATGACCATAGAGAATAATATCTTGTTCTTTTTTCGAAAGTTTTTCAAACGGTTTTTTCATGCTGATTTTAAAATGTTTACATGCTTGTTTAAGTAACGTCGGATAATAATTAGAACTAATAGGTTCCCATGGCACAATGGCACCCTTTTCAAGTGTTAGTGATTTATCCGGCACAACTAAATCAAGGTCAACTGTTAACTTTGTACCCAAACCGTCACAATCCGGACAAGCACCAAATGGAGAGTTAAATGAAAACATTCTAGGTTCTAATTTTTCGATTGAAAAACCACATATCGGACAAGCGTGATTTTCGGAGAATTTAACTTGCTCCCCACCAATAACATCTACTATAACATTACCATCAGATAGACGAATAGCGTTCTCCAGTGAATCTGCAAGTCGTGCTTCAATACCAGGCTTTACAACTAAACGGTCGATGACAACATCTATATCGTGATTTTGATTTTTATTTAAATCTATGTCTTCAGTAATATCGTAGACCTCTCCATCTACCTGAATTCGTGCGTACCCTTTTTTTGAAATCTCTTCGATTAATTTTTTGTGTGTACCTTTACGGCCACGAACCACCGGAGCAAATATTTGAATTTTTGTACGTTCTTCCATTTCCATTACTCTGTCTACCATTTGCTGAATGGTTTGTGACTCAATCGGTACTCCATGCTCCGGACAATAAGGTACACCAATTCTGGCATATAATAATCGTAGGTAATCATAGATTTCTGTAACAGTCGCTACTGTACTACGTGGATTTTTACTCGTTGTCTTCTGATCGATAGAGATGGCTGGTGATAAACCTTCAATAACATCGACATCCGGTTTATCCATCTGGCCAAGAAACATTCGAGCATATGCACTTAGCGATTCAACGTAACGGCGTTGACCTTCCGCATAAATGGTATCAAAGGCTAGACTTGATTTTCCTGACCCTGATAAACCCGTCATCACGACTAATTTATCACGGGGTATTTCTATATCAATATTCTTTAAATTATGTGCACGTGCACCTTTCACAATGATTGATTTATTCTTCATAATGTCACCCTTCAGCTTTAAGCTCAAATAATATATCTCTCAGCTCTGTTGCGCGTTCGAAGTCAAGCGCTTTAGCTGCTTCTTTCATTTCTAATTCTATCTCCTGCATTAATGCATTGCGTTCTTTTGCTGTAAGCTTTTTCTTTTTCTTATTTTCTTTTGGTAATTCATCAACAACATCTATCGTAGCACTGATTTTATCACGTACTTTTTTATTAATAGTCATCGGTGTTATACCATGTTTTTCATTATATGCCTGCTGTATCTCTCTACGACGATTCGTTTCATCTATGGCTATCTTCATTGAATCTGTCATTTTATCAGCATACATAATTACTTTACCCTGATCATTACGTGCTGCACGACCAATAATCTGAATCAATGATCTGTGACTACGCAGGAAGCCCTCTTTATCAGCATCAAGTATTGCTACTAAAGATACTTCAGGAATATCCAGACCTTCTCTCAGTAAGTTAATACCTACCAGTACATCAAATACACCTAATCTTAAATCACGGATAATCTCTATACGCTCTAACGTCTTGATTTCAGAATGCAGATAATTTACTTTTATCCCCGCTTCTTTAAGATACGTTGTTAAATCTTCACTCATCTTTTTAGTTAATGTCGTAATCAGTACGCGTTCATTCTTTTCGATACGTTGTCTGATTTCTTCCATTAAATCATCAATCTGATGCTCTGATGGACGTACTTCTACAATAGGATCCAGTAAGCCTGTCGGTCGAATAATCTGTTCAACCATTTCATCAGTATGTTCAATTTCATAAGGTCCAGGAGTTGCAGAAACATATACAAACTGATGACCTTTCTGTTCAAACTCTTCAAACTTTAATGGACGATTATCTAACGCACTTGGCAATCTGAAACCATGTTCGACTAAGACATTTTTTCGCGCCTGGTCACCATTATACATACCACGAACTTGAGGTAATGTAACATGACTCTCATCCATCATAATCAACCAGTCATCACCAAAGTAATCCAGTAAAGTATAAGGTGTCGCCCCTCTTTCTCTGAGGGTTAGATGCAAGGAATAGTTCTCGATACCAGAGCAGAATCCCATTTCGCGCATCATTTCCAGATCATAGTTCGTACGTTGCTCAAGACGCTGAGCTTCAAGTAATTTATCTTCCGCTCTAAATTTCTTAAGTTGCTCTTCTAATTCCTGTTCAATACGCTGAATGGCTATCTTCATCTTTTCTTCACGTGTTACGAAGTGACTGGCAGGGAAAATTACGAAATGTTCTCGCTCTTTCAAGACCTCTCCAGTAAGATAATTAATCTCTCTAATGCGCTCAATCTCATCACCAAAAAATTCAATTCTTACACAATGCTCATCTCGTGAAGCGGGAAAAATTTCTACCACATCACCACGCACACGAAATGTACCACGTTTAAAATCAATGTCATTACGACTATACTGAATATCAATCAACTTGCGTAATAACTGATTACGTTCTATCTCCATACCTACACGCATACTCACGACCATATCCTTATATTCTTCAGGATTACCTAAACCGTAAATACAACTCACCGACGCAATAATAATGACATCATCGCGTTCAAATAAAGCACTTGTTGCAGAGTGACGTAATTTATCAATCTCATCGTTGATTGATGCATCTTTTTCTATAAATGTATCTGTAGAGGGTACGTAAGCTTCAGGTTGATAATAATCATAGTAACTTACAAAATACTCGACTCTGTTTTCTGGAAAAAACTCTTTAAATTCACTGTACAACTGCCCTGCTAACGTTTTATTATGGGCCATTATTAAAGTTGGCTTTCCTACTTCTTTAATCACATTACTCATCGTAAATGTCTTACCTGTACCTGTTGCACCTAATAATGTTTGATGGCGTTTACCTGCTTTTATACCTTCTACTATCTTACTGATTGCTTCCGGCTGATCACCAGCCGGCTTATAATCTGAATGAATCACAAATGGATGATGTTCCATATTCGCCCTCCTTATCGATAATAGTTTACCAAAAATAATTCATAAAATACAAACATTTGTTCGATATAAAAAGTAGCCCAACAATGTATTGTTGAGCTACTAATCATGTGTTTGATCTAATTTATAAAATTCTACAATTAAGTATCCTATCATCAAACTTACAGTATCTAAAAAAACAATCATTTCAGAATGAAAGAACCCCTTATATACAGATACACCAATAACAATCGTAGAAAGAATCATACCGGTATATTTATTTCTAACAATCATACTAAATGTGACAACCATCAATGCAGGTAATAAAAATGCCAGCCAGTACCAAATTGTCATAGATCTGACTCTTTTATCTTAAGAATAGAAACTGTTAATTCCTTTAATTCAGAACGTGGGATAAACTTTTCCTGTAACATTTCAGGTAGGATATTATCCAGAAAATCCTGCACACAATACAGATGATCGAATTTTATAATTGTACGTAAACTTTTTTCATATATTTCGAAGAATAAGGGTTCAGGATTACGCTTTTGAATCTCTCCAAAAGATTCATATAACAAATCAATTTTGTCGGCTACTGATAGAATCTGCCCTTCAATCGTATCATCTTTACCTTCCTTTAACCTTTCATGATAGATTGCTCGATACTCCTGTGGAAATTCTGAGTCAATAAATTTAGCAATCATCTGATCTTCTACATCGCTGAATAATTGTTTCAATTCCTTTGATGCATATTTGACAGGTGTCTTAATATCACCTGTAAAAATTTCAGGATAATCATGATTTAATGCTTTCTCATAAACATTCTTCCAGTTAATAAGCGTTCCGTGATGTTCTTCGACTGTTGCTAAGTATTGCGCTATCTTTGTCACTTTAAATGAATGGCTCGCTACATTATGTTCCTGATATTTGAACTTACCAGGACAACGAATTAATTTCTCTAAATCAGATAAACTTTTGAAATATTGATGTACTCCCATTCTATACCTCCTTAGCTACTTTAAATCTTTTAATATCACGTTTAATTTATGACGATCTAATTCACCTACATAAGTTTTTATAACTTTACCTTCTTTATTCACGAAAAGCGTCGTAGGAATATTATAAATTTTATATTGCTTCATTTGCTTTTCATTCAGTATAAACATAGGATAATGAGCTTTATATTTCTTAATAAATGCCATACGCTTACTTTCCTTATCCTGTACATTCATGCCAATCAGACCAACATGATTAGGCTTTTCCTGATTAAATTTTACAAGCTCAGGCATTTCATTGTTACAAGGTTCGCACCACGAAGCCCAGAAATTAATGATATTAATGTCATGTTTCAATTGATCTTTTAAGTGGGTGTTCTCATTATCTAAATCCTTAATTTTTAAATGACTGATAAACTTATTATTGATAGGATGTTGATGCGTTACGACCTTCTGTTCATTATCAGCTGAACGATTAAATTCAGTAACCTGGTAGACACTATATCCAGCTAAACACAAAAAAATGATTAATAATATCATTGTAATAAGATGTTTCATTCCTTCACCCTCAATTCATTATTATGTCTATCATAGCGTACTTAATACTAAGTTTAAACCTTTGATGAAATGAAAATAAAAAAGAAGATAACAGCTACTGTGTTATCTTCTGAAAAGAATATTCATTTTATTGATATATTAATTCAAATTCTGATGATTAATAGATATATTGGTAATTACTCTTTTGATATCTAGGAATTACTCGGTAAGTTTTTACGCCTTGTCGTGGATAATTCATTTCAGATACAAGAATAGAACCGTTTCTATATGTACGCTCAACCACTGCTACATGTCCGTAATATCCGGCTTGTGAAACAAGTACCGCACCTTTGATTGGTGATCTTCTCACTTTGTAACCTGCATAACGCGCTTTATATGCCCAATTTGCTGCATTGCCCCAATATCTTCCGACAGGACGACCTAATTGAGCACGACGTTGATACGCATAATATGCACAACTGCCCCAGTAGTAAGGGTTTGAGTACCCATATGAACCAGCTTCCGCTGTTTTAATTTGTGTTTGTGGTGTGATTTCTGTAAGTTCGGCAGTAGTCAATAACATCATAGCAGTAATAAAAGATAATACAATTTTTTTCATGATTTCTCTTTCCTCCGATAGTTTTTTGTTTAAAATTGTTATGTATAATAAATCATTTATTTCCCAACAAAAATGATAATACCATAAAATTTATACAATATTTTAATGTTACATATATGTAATATAAGTGTTATATCAATCATAAAAAATTGCATCTTTATTACAAAATATAGAATGAAATGAAACATTCAATACAACTTTAACTTTATTACAACTACTTTTTTGATATAATAATATTCAAAAAATTAAGAACCTATTCACTCCATAAAAAAACTATATAAATTATTTTCTATACATAATCAAAAAACACGAAGGAAATCCTTCGTGTTTTAAACTTTAATATTTTATTTCCAGTGGTTAATAGCGATAATAACCGGTTACTGTGCCGTTGATATAATTTACTGCACGCTCGCCAACACCTGCTTTAGGATTTAATGCATCAACCATTTTACCGTCACCGATATATACTCCAACATGACTGCCATCATTAAAAAATACTAAATCACCTGGTTTAGGATCGGACACCTTTTGTCCTACAGCCATTTGTGCATAAGTTGTTCGAGGAATTTCTTTCCCTAAAGCAGCGAGTACTTGCTGAGCAAATGCTGAACAATCTACTGCATGTGCTGAGTTTGCACCATAAATATAAATTTTACCTTTTGCAATCAGATGTGCGATACGCGCAACATCATTGTTTTCTGATACAAAAGAGGCTGGAATGACTTCATCCTCGGCCTTAGTACTGTCACTGCTATCCTCTAAATAATTTGATGTAGTATATTCATCCGTCTGATTCGAAATTGTCTCTTCTTGTGCTGTCTCTTCTGTGTTGCTTAAATCAATCTTTATTTCATTACGATCTAATGGTTCATTGTCAAAACTTTGTGCGTTTGCTTCCTGCTGTAATTGATTCAAAAATTGCACTGAATCTGGCGATAAAGCAGGTGCAACGCGACCGGATACATTCTTTTTATCTCTAACCTTACGATATGCATATTCTGAAACAATTAATTTTTTTCCTGGTGTTAAAGTATTTGATTCAAGTCTATTCCAAAATCGGACTTCAAATGGAGTAATCTTAAACTGCTTTGCAATACTTTGAACAGTATCATCATCTTTGACACGATAATAATCATTAAGCGTTACTTTAATTTTCTGGCCCGGAATAATTTCATTGCTTTTTAATTTATTGATTTGTTTAAGCTGTGAAACACTTGTACCTGTTTCTTTAGCTATTGTATAGAGTGTATCATCAGATTTAACAAGATAATTGCTTGCTTCTGCTTGTGATGCAATTATAGTAATCGTTGATACACCAATAACTGACATTATGATTTTTCTCATAATATTACAAATGCCTCCTGCAATATCCATATTTTAAAAATAATATACCATATCCCCATGGCATACTGTTCGTTGTTACGCACTTGTAATATTATCTTTAATGTAAATCCACAGATGACTATTTTTGTTTTGCAAGGTACTTCGCAATCTTTTCTGCATCTTTGCCTTCCACTAAATTTTTCGGCATTGCACCTTTACCATTTTTGATGATTTTAAGTATCTCCTGTTCAGAATATTTGCCGCCCACCTTTGTTAAATTTGGTCCGCTGCCACCCTCTAAATCCTTACCATGACATCCAATACAAGAACTATTTGCAAACGCCTCTCTACCTGGATCATTTGATTTATTCTCTGATGTCTTCTGTTCTTCTCCATTACCACATGCGCCAAGAACTAATGCTGACAGTGCTAAACCAGTTAATAACTTTTTCATGATAATCCCCCAATATTATAAATTTACTTTAATTATACTAAAAAAAGTGGAGGTGACAAAATTATGTCCTCCACTTTTATTCATCATATATTTGATTCGATTAAGGCTAAACGCATTGCAGCCAGCCTCTTTTTTAAACGGTGTCTTCAATGCTGGCGCAGATAAACTTCAAAAATCCTCAGAAATCAAAAAACGATTTTTTATGGATTTTCTCCAGTTTCTACGCGCCAAAAGGCATTGCAGACAGCCTCTTTTTTATAACTGTGATTTTAAGTAAGCATCAATGAATAAATCAAGATCTCCATCCATTACGGCCCCGGTATTTCCTGTTTCAGCGTTAGTACGGTGATCCTTAACCATTGAATATGGGTGAAATACATAAGAACGTATCTGCGAACCCCAGCCAATTTCTTTTTGTTCTCCACGAATTGCTGCAAGTTCTGCTTCCTGTTCTTCTATCTTACGCTGATAAAGTTTCGCTTTTAACATCTTCATCGCTTGTTCACGGTTTTTAATTTGTGAACGTTCATTTTGACAGGTAACAACGATTCCTGTAGGTATATGCGTGATACGCACAGCAGAATCTGTTGTATTAATATGTTGTCCACCGGCACCACTTGCACGATACGTATCAATTTTAATATCTTCTGTATTAATTTCAATTTCTATATTTTCATTATTTAATTCTGGTGTCACTTCACACGATACAAATGAAGTATGGCGTCTTCCTGATGAATCAAATGGTGAGATTCGTACTAAACGATGCACACCTTTCTCAGCTTTTAAGTAGCCATAGGCATTATGACCTTTAATTAAGATAGTAACACTCTTTATCCCGGCTTCATCACCAGGCAAATAATCAAGTGTTTCAACTTTAAATCCACGTTTATCAGCAAATCGCTGATACATACGTAGCAGCATTTCTCCCCAGTCT
Organism: Macrococcus equi; assembly: GCF_047426745.1. GTDB lineage: Bacteria > Bacillota > Bacilli > Staphylococcales > Staphylococcaceae > Macrococcoides > Macrococcoides equi. Next base: position 229,136 of record NZ_CP179732.1, read on the forward strand.
TGTGATTCCGTTCCGCCTGCACCTGGATGTAATTCTAATATGGCATTATTTGCATCAAACTCACCATCAAGTAACATTTTTAGTTCAAATGCATTCGTATCATCAGAAAGACTATTCAGTTGACTAATCAGCTCTTCTTCACTTTCTTTATCTGATTCTTCTTTTAACATCTCAATCAGCACTTCAATATTTTCATACTTTTCTTCAAGCGCATTAAATCCATTCACAACTTCTTTTAAAGCATTGTTTTTATTGATAATGTCCTGTGCTTTATCTCCATCATTCCAGAAATCTGGATCTGCCATCATTTCTTCGTATTCCTGAATATTCGTCTCCTTTTCTTCTAAGTCAAAGAGACCCCCTAAAACTATCTAATTTTTCCTGTATTTCAGCAAGTAAATTTTTTATTTCAAATTGTTCCATACAAATTACTCTCTTCCATGACAATTTTTATATTTCTTACCACTACCACAAGGACATGGTTCATTGCGGCCGATATCAGGTGTAGATTTTGTTTTTGGTTGCTGTTTCACTTTTTCTTTACCATCGTTTGCAACCATCGCCTCACCTTTTGCTACCTGTTCACGCTCTAATGTATCATCTTTTTCAACGATTGATTTCAACACGTATTTACTCACATCATCTTCGATATTTTCAAGCATCGCATCAAACATCGTTAATCCTTCATTTTGATATTCACGCAATGGATTAATTTGTCCATAACTTCTTAAATGGATACCTGTACGTAACTGATCCATCGTATCAATATGATCTGTCCATTTCATGTCGATTGTACGTAAAAGAATCATACGTTCAAATTCATGGAATTGTTCACCTAATTCAACTTGCTGATGTGCTAATTGTTTTTCAACAGCTGCCATGACAATCTCATAAATTTCATCATTATCACGACGCTTAATATCTTCAACATTTAAAGCACCTTCAGTTAAGTACATATCTTCTACGTAATTAACAAATGTTTCATATTCTGCAGTATCTTCTTCACCCGCAAAATGATAATCCACAGCACGGCGTACAGATTGTTCAATCATTCCACGAACCATTTCAGAACAGTCTTCAGTTTCTAATATTTCATTACGCTCTTCATAGATAATTTCACGCTGTTTACGTAAGACATCATCATATTCTAATACACGTTTACGGCTATCGTAATTGTTACCTTCTACTCGTTTTTGAGCAGATTCTACAGCGCGTGAAACCATCTTAGATTCAATTGGAGCTTCATCATTCATCCCAAGTTTCGTCATCATCGACTGCATACGTTCAGAACCGAAACGCACCATCAGCTCATCCTGCAGTGATAAGTAGAATCTTGAGTAACCTGGATCACCTTGACGACCTGAACGTCCACGTAACTGATCATCTATACGACGTGATTCGTGACGCTCAGTACCAATAACGGCTAATCCACCTAATTCTTTTACACCTTCACCTAATTTAATATCCGTACCACGACCAGCCATGTTCGTTGCAATCGTTACAGCACCTTTTTGTCCTGCTAATTGAACAATTTCTGCTTCGCGTTCGTGGTTCTTAGCATTTAATACGTTATGACGGATGCCGCGTTTCTTAAGTAAGTCAGAAATATACTCACTTGTTTCTACAGCAACTGTCCCAAGTAAGACTGGTTGTCCTTGCTTATGACGTGCAATGACATCATCAACTACTGCGTGGAATTTACCTTTCTCAGAGGCAAAGATGAGATCAGCAGCATCGACACGGGCAATCGGATTATTCGTCGGAATTTGAGTAACTGCCATATTATAGATATTCATTAATTCTTCTTCTTCTGTTTTTGCAGTACCCGTCATCCCCGATAATTTATTGTACATTCTAAAGAAATTCTGGAACGTAATCGATGCCATTGTTTTTGATTCATTTTGAATTTCAACAGCTTCCTTCGCTTCAATCGCCTGATGGACACCATCAGAGAAACGACGTCCAGGCATTGTACGTCCTGTAAATTGGTCGACGATAACAATTTCACCGTCTTGTACTACATAATCAACATCGCGTAGCATAGAACGATTCGCCTTTAATGCAATATTAATATGGTGCATTAAGTTAACATTTTTAACGTCATATAGGTTATCAACTTTAAACATTTTCTCAGCTTTATCTATACCTTGCTCAGTCAGTTGAATACCTTTTGTCTTCTCATCGTAATTATAATCTTCTTCATCTTTAAGCATTTTTACGAAGACATTCGCCTGAATGTACATACTTGTAGATTTTTCTGCTTGTCCTGAGATGATTAATGGTGTACGTGCTTCATCGATTAAAATAGAGTCAACCTCATCGATAATCGCAAAGTTAAGCGGACGCATTACACGTTCTTCTTTATACGTCACCATGTTATCTCGTAAGTAATCAAATCCTAATTCATTGTTCGTACTGTAAGTAATGTCTGCATTATAAGCCGCTCTTTTCTCTTCAGTCGATAAATGATTTAAATTCACCCCAACAGATAATCCTAAGAAATTATACAGCTGAGACATCTCTTCTGCCTGCGTGCTTGATAAATATTCATTGACTGTTACTACGTGTACACCACGACCAGTTAACGCATTTAAGTATACGGGCATCGTTGCAGTTAATGTTTTACCTTCACCGGTTCTCATTTCAGCAATATCTCCACGGTGAATCGCAGCACCACCCATTATCTGTACTTTAAATGGCGTCATACCTAATACACGTGTCGAAGCTTCACGCACAATCGCAAAAGCTTCTGGTAAAATATCGTCTAAATATTTTTCTTGTTTTCTATAATCTTCAATCGCTTTTAAATCTGCTTGAAATTTAGCTGTTTTATTTTTAAGGTCTTCATCTGATAACGAAGCCATTTCTTGTTCTAATGCTATTACATTTGTAGCAATCTTTGACAACGTCTTCAATTCTCTTTTGTTGCCGTCTAACATCTTTTTAATGAATCCCATTGTGTTCTCTCCTTTTAATACGTATGCATACGTCTACATCTAATAATAATAGCACTTCTCACGTTTTTATTGAAATAATTAGTATATTTTGTTTATGTATAAAAAAGCTGAGACGAATTTCTTCGTCTCAGCCAATCTCTTATTATTAATTTACAGAAGTTTCGATTAAACCGTATTTACCATCTTTACGTTTATAAACGATATTCGTGTCATTTGTCTTTGCATCATTGAAGATAAAGAAATCGTGTCCCAGTAAATTCATTTGTAATACCGCTTCTTCAGCATCCATTGGTTTAAGATCGAATTGCTTAGAACGAATGATTTCAATCTCATCCTCTTTCTCAGCAGGTACTTCTTCTACCTCAGGTAAGCTTGGAAATACTTCTTTTTCAATTCCTTTTTCACGGAATTTACGGTTAACTTTTGTTTTATGTTTACGAACTTGACGTTCTAATTTTTCTACGATTAAATCTACTGCAGCATACAAGTCATCATGGCGTTCTTCTGCACGTAGTGTAACGTTTTTTAATGGGATCGTTACTTCAACTTTAGATTTACCATCTTGATAAGTTTTAACCTTTACGTGTGCATTCGCATCCGGCACATTTGTAAAGTATCTTTCAAGTTTGCTTAATTTTTCCTCGATGTGATTTCTGATTGCGTCTGTAACCGTAATGTTGTCTCCGTGGATTTCATAGTTAATCATTGTTCCCACTCCTTTGAAACTATTCTTGTTGTTTCTTCCTACTTATATTTTACCAAATATTCAGGCTCTTGCAAACGCTAACATCTTGATTTCACAATGTTTATTGGATAATAATACACTCTTAGCATGACTCATCGTTAAACCTGTTGTATAGATATCATCGATCAGTAAGATACGAGCATTATCTTTTATATCACACGCATTTATTAAGCGAAAAGGATTCGTTTGTGATAGTCGCTCTTTTTTTGTCAGATGCATCTGCTTTTCACGATAATCAGTCTGAAGTACATTATGATATTTAATAGCCATATGATCTAATATCGTTGTAATGTGATTAAACCCCCGAAGCGCTAATCGCTTATCTGATATAGGCATCGGAATAATATAATCAAATTGTTTAAAATACTTTTTTGAATAATGCTTTAGCGTCAGATGAGCTAAAACTTTAGCTAATAATATATCGCCACTTGATTTGTATTGATGCAATAGTGCAGATAGTTGTGCATGATAGTCACTCACAAAATCAAGTTCATTCGTAAATGAAAATTGTGACTGTATAAACATACAGTCAATACATTTATTTTCATCAATATCGAGTTTTTTCTTACAGTTTTCACATCTTTTACATACATTAATTTGCACAATATTATTTTCACATACATCACATATCATTGGTAATGATGAAAACAAACTATCAATCGTTAGGATTTCTATCAATTGATTATCACATACAATACATCTGTTATGATACATCTCTTCCCCTCCGGTTCATCAGCTTTATATCTTTAACAGCCTGTATCATTGATTTACTTATCCCATCATGAAAAAATAACACTTCTCCATTCCTTTTCGCACCCTTCCTATCCACTCGCCCTGCAATCTGAATTAAGCTATCACTTTTAAACTGATGACTGTTGATCACCCATACACTTAATCCATACATTGTAAATCCACGTTCTAATATGGTCGTGGTTAAAATAAACTGATATTCACCTTTCCGTATCGCATCTACCTTTGCATGTCGTTCATGATCGCTTGCATATACACAAATCGTTTTTTGCTGTAAATTCTGGGGGAATGCATCATAACACGCTTCCATTAACTGAATGTCATTAAAAAAAATAAGCAGCGTATTTTTATGAGTCACCTTATCGAGTAATTTTTTTAAGTTTCTTGTAATTGATTTTTGACTTAAAAAGCGAAATTCAGGCACAGGTAATGGGCGCTCATGATAACGTAGCGGCAAATATACAGTACTTTGCCTACATTCCTTTCTTATATATTTAGGAGGTGTAGCTGACAAGTATACGAAAATACCATTGTGTGTTTTTGCTCTGCGTAGCAATTTCATTAATCTTGGATCATATCCCACTGGATATGCATCTATTTCATCAATAATAATTAGATCAAAATGATCTTTAAAATACATTAACTGATGAATCGTACTAATAATTAAATGTTCACTAGTTATTTCAGAATGACCTGCATATAGAGTTGCAATGTGCGTTGTCTTTAAATAATTTGTTAATCGTAAAGACAGTTCCTTCACAACATCGGTTCGTGGTGAAACAACAGCGACATTACCGCCCTTCTTTCTCACCTCAACGATTCCATCTAAGATCATTTCAGTTTTTCCTGCTCCAGTTACCGCATAAAGTAAACATGTTTGCTGTTTTTTTATTTGTTCTAATATAAATGCTGAAGCTTTTTTCTGTTGACAGGTGAGTTCGAAAGGCAACTCAAGCTTTATAGACTCCTTAAAATGATGTGTTGCCTCCAGATGTAGATAATGCTTTGAATGAACGCCTTGAGCAATACAGCTTCTACAGTAATGTACTTGCTGCTGATAGCCATGATGAAAATAAGTATAAAATAAGCGTTGCTGTTCATTAAGACAAAAGTTACACTTTATCTTTCGAGTGATATTAATCGCTGGAAATTCCGTCTTAATATCTGAAATGAATATTCTCATTTTTTCCTCCATAAAAAAAAGCACACAAATAATTGTGTGCCGGAAATAATAAAATATAAGACATTTAATTAAAAGAATTAAACTTTCTGTTCATATATCCTAGCCCAATAGATCTTTCACCTAAATGTGTACCAATAACCGGACCAAAATAGCTTTTCACAAAATCTACATGTGGAAACTCTGCTTTCAATTCTGCAAGTATATCGTCAGCTTCTTCAGATGCATTCGCATGGATCAGAACAGCTGTAATATCAGAATAATCTTTAGTTTCTTGAGCAAATAACGTTTTGATTTGTTTGATTGCTTTCTTCTTCGTACGTACTTTATCATACGGTACAATCTTAGTATCCACAAAATGCAGGATAGGTTTCACCTGAAGCATACTACCAATTAAAGCCTGTGCACCTGTTAAACGACCGCCCTTTTGAAGGTTCTTTAAATCATCTACAATAAAGTAGGCATGAATATCTTTTTTCATATCTTCAAGCTCAGCTATAATTTCTTCAGGCGATAAAGAATTCTTTAACTCTGCAGCACGAATCACATAAAACCCCATCGCCATCGCTGCAATTTCAGAATCAAATGGATGTATATCAATACCATCGACCATAGAACCTGCCGTAATTGCATTTTGGTATGTTCCACTAATACCACTAGATAAATGAATTGAAATACAATCCGTAAATCCTTCATCCTTTAATTGTTCCAGAAGTGCGACATATTCTCCTGTCGTCGGTTGACTCGTTGTCGGTAATTCTTTCTCCGTACGCATTCTTTCATAAAAAGTTTGAACGTCATAATCCTGTTCTACAAATATTTCATCCTTAAATATAACATTGAGAGAAATAATGCGTATGTCTAAAGATTTTATTATTGAATCAGGAAGATATGCTGTTGAATCTGTAATAATGGCTGTTTTCATAAATGACCTCCGTCCCATTACATCCCAATATATATATTATACGGTTTAATGCTAAAAATAAAGTAATACAAATGATATGATAATATTTTGATTAGTCTGTTAAAATAAAAGATATTTATAAAAATGAGGGATATCATGCAAAATTATATAACGATTAAAGAAGATACTGTAAACGAAGAAGTTATTAATAAATCACGCTTCATTACGTATTTATATAAAGTTGAATCTGAAGATGAAGCAAAAGCGATTATTAGTGAAATTAAGAAAAAACATAAAGATGCAAATCATAATTGTTCTGCCTACACAATTGGTGACCAGCATCAAATTCAAAAAGCAAATGATGACGGTGAACCATCCGGAACTGCTGGCGTCCCAATGCTTGAGGCACTGAAAAAAAATGATGTGCATAACACACTGGCTATTGTCACAAGATATTTCGGCGGCATTAAATTAGGTACAGGTGGTTTAATACGAGCTTATCAATCAGGTGTTACTCAAGCGATTAAATCAATTGGTAAAGTCATCGTTAAGAATGCTTTAAAATATAGTGTTAGATTAAGCTATGATGCAACCGGCAAATTCGAACATGCAATTGCAGAACACCCCTTTATGATACTTGATACCATTTACACCGACAAAGTAACATATCATATTCAAATTACTGCTGAAGATAAAGCTTCATTTGAGGCATTTCTAACTGAAACGACGCAAGGGAACGCACTATTTTCAATTGAACAGGAACTTATGTTACCTTTTAATCTATAACCTAATAAAGTGAGCACCAGATGTTAGATAAAACTCTGGTGCTCACTTTACTATATATAGTATTATAATTAAAAATTTATTTCATAACTTTTCTTAGTAACTTTAGCATTGGTTTATGATTATCATCAATTAGCCCCGTAAATTCAACGATTAATTCTATAGTTATAATAATAAGGGTTACAATCAGTATTGCGCCAAATTTTGTAGATAAATAAAGTATGATCGATGCAATACTAAACAAAGTTGCAATTGAATATATCAATATCACGGTTTGTGCATGCGTGTATCCTAGTCCTAAGAGCTTATGGTGTAAATGTGATTTATCTGCCTGCATAATCGGCTTACCTTGACGATACCTTCTAATCATCGCAAAACCCATATCAATAAATGGTACAGCCAGAATAATAATCGGGAAGAATAAAGATATCAGCGTGATATTCTTGAAGCCTAATAAACTTAAGACACCGATAATAAACCCTAATAACAAAGCCCCATTATCCCCAAGAAAAATTTTTGCCGGAAAGAAATTATATTTCAAAAATCCAAGTAAAGATCCTATTAAAACACTGCAGATCATCATAATAAATATATTTTGCTGTAGTATTGCAATAAACCCAATCGTTCCAAGTGCTATCATTGACACACCTGTTGCCAGCCCATCTAATCCATCAATTAAATTAATTGCGTTGGTGACTGCTACAATCCACAAAATGGTCATCGGTATACTTAAAAATCCAAACTCAATCACGATACCAAAAGGCAATGTGATTAGATCGAGTGTTATACCATGCATCACCACGATTAATGCTACTCCTATCTGGCCTATCAACTTTGTCAATGCTGATAAATCAAATAAATCATCAAAGATACCTAGTAAATGAATCAAAATTGCTCCAATGATAATAGGCTTTATTTCTGGCTCAACAGGATGTCCAATCCAAATTCCTACTAGAAAAGAAATCAGAATAACAACGCCACCTAATACTGAAACTGGCTGTTTATGGACTTTACGTAAATTTGGTTTATCCAGCGCACCCACAAGATGAGAAAATTTGATAATAATCGGGGTCAAAATAAACGAAATTAAAATGGTTATCATAATTAATTTTAATGTAAACATAAGCCACCTCAAGCTATTCATTCTTTATTACTATAGCACAGAAAATAGTTGTATCCTATTAAATATTAAATTTAAAGCGACTTTCAATCGACAATTTAAGTCTAATTTTGTTTGACTGATTACAGTTTTTGATACATAATAATACGGTTAAAAGAAAGTATTTCTATTGATATAAAGGAGATTATTTATGAGCTCTCGTGCACGTGTAAGAACTCAAAAAAAATTGTTTTTTGTCCTTGCATCGCTGTTTATGGTAACTATATTCGTTTTTGCATTATTATTCATCTATGTTTTTTTCCAGCTGAAACATACAGCAGATACATTACAAGACCCTAAGTACTCTCGTACTACCTCTGAAATGCGTCAAGGTAATATTGATCTGAGTTCAGGTCAACCCATATCAATCGCACTATTCGGTCTGGATTCTGATGCCGGCCGTGCATTGCGCCAAGAAGGAAAACGTTCAGATACAATTATCCTTGCGACAGTAAATCCAGCAAAACAGTTAACAACGATTATGAGTATCCCTCGAGATACTAAAGCTGAAATTGTTGGCCATGGTACTACCGAAAAGATTAACCATGCATATGCATATGGTGGACCTAAAATGGCAATTGATTCTCTTGAAAAGTATTTTAATATGCCGATAGACTATTATGCAACAGTAGATATGGATGACTTTGTCTATATCGTCGATAATATTGGTGGTATTGATGTAGTGAGCCCACATACATTTAAATTTGCAGAATACAACTTTGTCTCTGGCAAGAAATATCATATGAATGGTAAAGACGCGCTTGCATTTGCTCGTAGCAGAAAAGAAAAAGGGGCGATGGGTGATGAAGGACGTCAAATCCGTCAGCAAGTTATCGTAAAGGCGATTACAGATAAAATGCTTAGTATTGAATCTGTGCCAAAGTTTAATCAAATATTAAAAACGATTTCAACTAGTGTAACAACTAATATTGCTTTCCAGGACATCAATAAGCTTAGAAAAAATTATCCTCCTGCGGTTGGAACAGTTAAAAAACTCTATTTAAATGGAAATAATAAAATTGAATCTGATGGATTATGGTATTTCATACCGAATGAAGGCATGAAAGAAGACGTAAAGCAGCAAATGAAAGACAACTTAGGTATTTAATTTTAGAAAATAAGTAAAGCACTGATTGTATTGCTTTACTATTTTTTTGAACAAAAGGAGGAGTAGCATGAAAAAAAGTATATATGTTGATATATTATATACAATCATCGGTTCAATTATAGTAGGGATTAGTTATAATCTTTTCTTGCTGCCCGGCCAAATTGCTGCAGGTGGCATTTCGGGTTTAAGTACTATCCTCAATAAAATGATGGGTACTGATCCTGCAATGATTCAGTTTCTATTTAATATCCCAATCTTTATTGTAGGTTGGCTAACGCTTGGAAAATCTTTCAGTTTAAAAACAGTCATTGCAACTTTTGTTGTGCCATTCACTATTTTTCTTACTTCAAGTTTAGTAGAAAAAGGTACAACCGATGCTCTACTCTCTTCTTTATATGGAGGCATTGTGCTTGGCATCGGGCTTGGTCTTGTATATCGTGGTAATGGATCGACCGGTGGTACTGCCACACTTGCACAAATCGTGAAAAAATACACAGGGCTTTCCAGTGGATTCTGTCAGTTAATTGTTGATGCCTTTGTAGTGATTCTCAGTGCATTTGTATTTAACTTTGAACTTGCATTATATGCATTGATTTCGATCTATGTCACTAGTAAAGTGATTGATATTGTGCAATTACGTACAGGAGATAATAAACTCGTATTCATCATTACGACAAAAGAGCAGGAAATTATCAATCTTATACATGAGCATGTTGAGCGTGGTGTTACTAGCGTTAACGCATTTGGTGGTTATAATCGTGAAGGTAAAAGTATACTTTTTTCGGTTATGGAACAAAAAGAAGCGATTTATTTCAAACAACTTATTACACGAGAAGAACCAGATTCATTTGTAATATTTATCAATACTTCTGAGATTATTGGTAGAGGGTTCTCATCTGCCAAGATTTACCGTAGCAAATAAGGAGGGATATGATGATAGAAGCCATTATATTTAATGCTGCTGTTACAGTCAGTGGTATATATTTATTTCATAGATTTCAGTTTTTTGAGGAAAAAGAAATTGTATTCTCAAAAAACTACATTACACTGCTCATGACACTGATATCCTTTCTATTGATGACTTATCCAGTAAGATATCATGATATTTCTTTTCATCTGGCATTTATACCCATACTATTTTTAGGGCGCTATACTAATTTTTTATATACGATGTTCAGTGCCACAATTTTAGTACTCGCTGAAATCTTTATTTTTCATGCATCACTCGAAGATGCAGGTGTTCTTCTCTTCATTGCCGGCTGTGCCAGTATGATTGGACCTTTCATCAAACAAACTGACTTTAACGCAATCCAATGGTTAACATTATTAAGTCTTGTGATTATTGGTTTATATCAATATTTCACGGGTACGTTTAATTTATTGGCTATTATTTTGATCACTATATCAAGTTTTGTATTATCACTTACATCAAGTCTTATGTTTGTAGATATATGGCGCATTTATCGTGTCATTCAGCGTTATGAAAAAGAAGATGAAATTGACCATTTAACCGGCCTTGAAAATGTTCGTGAATTTGATCGTTACTTAAATGTTGTAAGTAAAAGTTCATCCGAAGCAAAACACGCCCTCTCGCTACTTCTTATCGACATTGATGATCTTAAAGAAGTTAACGATCGTTTTGGACATGATGCCGGTGATGCAGTGCTAAAACAAATGGCTCAGGTTATTAAAAATTATGTTCCAACAGAAGCTAAAATTTTTAGAAATGCCGGTGAAGAATTTAGTGTGGTATTTACGCGTCAGACATTAGATGAGACAGTTAAAATTGCTGAAAGTATTAGATTAGGTGTCGTCAATTCATCATTCCACCTACCTAATAAAGAAGTCATTCATCTATCAGTGACGATTGGTATAGGATATATTACAAAAGATGAGATAAAGACACATCGTAAAATATTTAAAGAAGCAGATGAAATGTTACATGCAGCAAAAAATCAGGGACAAAATACAGTAATGTTCAATCCCATTATTAAATAACAGGAAGTAGTCTTTCTGTTATTTTTATTAAGGAGGTCAAAATGGTTTCAGTTCAACTCTATGACGAAAAAAAGGTAAAAGACGTTGCAATGCTGGCTGGTAAAATATTATTAGAATCGGGTGCAGAAACTTACCGCGTTGAAGATACGATGACACGAATTGCTTCTCATTATGGTCTGTTTAATACGCATAGTTTTGTGACACCTACCGCTATTATATTTTCACTTAACGAAAAAAGTTCAACACGCCTATATCGTATTTCAGATCGTACGACAGACCTCGAAAAGATTTCAGAGGTAAATGAGATTTCTCGTGCCATTACAAGCGGTAAAGTTACGTTGGAAGCAGCAAAGCTTGCTCTGGATGAATTAGAAAAAGCTGATTTACAATATTCCTTTTGGCTGAAAGTATTAGCCAGTGCGAATGTTTGTGCGTTATTTTTACTAATGTTTAAAGGGCAGCCAATGGATATTATCCCAGCATTTTTAGCTGGGGGTCTCGGGTATTTTGTCTGTGACTACTTCAGTCAACTATATAAAATTCAGTTTTTCGCTGAATATGCAGGTGCGATGGCAATCGCTTTATTTTCTCTATTCTTCGTTAACTATATCTTGCCTGGTGAATTCGATAAAATTATTATTTCCGCTGTTATGCCACTCGTACCAGGTGTACCTATCACAAACGCGATTCGTGATATGATGGCTGGTCAATTACTCGCTGGCATATCCAAAGGAGTTGAAGCGGCGCTTACCGCTTTTGCAATAGGTGCTGGAGTTGCTACCATATTAATTATTTTTTAGAGGAGGATGAGATATGACCTTACTATTTCAAACGGTAATTAGTTTTTTTGCGTCTGTATTTTTTGCGATTGTCTTCAATGCTCCTAAAAAATTATTGTTCGCTTGTGGTTTAGTCGGTTCGATTGGATGGATGGTTTATACGATTGCAGAATCCACGAAATTAACACTAGCGGTCGGCGTATTTTTAGGATCTTTTGCTTTAAGTCTATGTGCACATTTTTTCGCAAGATATTACAAACGACCTGTCATCATCTTTAACGTTGCAGGTATCATCCCTCTAGTACCTGGTGGTGTTGCATATGACGCTACAAAAAACCTTATTATCTCTGACTTTAGTGAAGCTTTAGCAAAAGGAATGGAAGCAACTCTTGCCTCAGGCGCCATTGCTTTCGGTCTGCTAATTGCAGAAATCGTATTCCAGACCTTCCTGAAAGGATATAAACATTTCCGATATACCAGACATCGTCGTAAAAAAGGTGAAGAACCTGTCAAACTCTAACACACTAATTTTTATCTCACTAGTGAAATAAAAATTAGTGTGATTTTTTTGTCAATTAAGATTAGAATATAAGTATTAATAAAATTTAACAGGAGGATTTAATATGAAAACTAAATTAATCGATAGATTATCAACCTATGTAAAAATCGACACGGAGTCTGATGCAGCGAGTACATCAACACCATCTACAGAAAAACAATGGAATTTGCTTCGACTCCTGCAAAAAGAAATTGAAGATTTAGGACTTGAAACTGATATAGATGAGTTCGGCTACCTATTTGCAACATTACCATCAAACACAGATAAAAATGTTCCAACAATCGGGTTACTTGCTCACGTGGATACTTCACCTGATTTCACAGGTGCGAATGTCTCTCCTCAAATCATCGATAACTTTGATGGGAATGACATTACGTTAAAGAATGGCCTAGTCATCGAAAAGGCTAAATTTCCCGAATTAGAACTATACACTGGACATACTTTAATGACGACTGACGGTACGACACTACTTGGTGCTGACAATAAGGCCGGCGTTACTGAGATTATGACTGCTATCGAATATTTACTTGAACATCCAGAAATTAAGCACGGAAAAATTCGTTTCGGCTTTACACCAGATGAAGAAATTGGTCGTGGACCTCATAAGTTTGATGTAGAACGTTTTGGGGCTGAGTTTGCTTATACTATTGATGGCAGTCGACGTGGTGAACTACAATATGAAAGTTTTAATGCAGCAGGTGTTGAGGTCGAATTTAATGGTGTGAATGTTCATCCGGGCAGCGCAAAAGATAAGATGGTTAATGCACTAAACCTGGCTGTAAGCTTTCAAAATGCTTTACCAGAATTAGAACGCCCAGAGCACACAGAAGGTTATGAAGGGTTCTATCATTTAATGGATTTACAAGGTAATGTTGAACACGCAAAGTTATCTTATATTATTCGTGATCACGATCGCGAACAGTTCAATGTGCGTAAGCAAACAATGGAAAAAATTATCAACGACATGCAATCAACATATGGTGATAATGCAGCAAATATAGTTATTAAAGATCAATACTATAATATGGGAGAGAAGATTACTCCCCACAAAGACTTAGTCGATGTGCCATTAGCGGTAATGCAATCTTTAAATATTGAACCGATCGTTGAGCCGATTCGAGGTGGGACTGATGGTAGTCAGTTATCATTTATGGGATTACCAACACCAAACATCTTCACCGGCGCTGAAAATTTCCATGGACCTTATGAATATGTATCTATTGACGATATGGAAAAATCAGTGATGACAATTGTAGGAATCTTAAATAAATTCGAAGAGAAAGCATAGTTATAAATTAAATCATAAAACGAACAACCGACTCAAATCACATTGAGTCGGTTATTTTGTACTTTTTTATTTTTTCTGGGTGGCCATCAAAATATTTTTCACTGCATTTTGCAACTGTATCCCTATTTGAATATCTTTTGTATCTTCTTTTACTTCCGGATAGATGTTTAGTTCAATCACTGATTTGTCGTTACTCATCTGTTTATATTGCTTCCCTGCCATTAAATAAATATTTGTTTTCTCAGGATTTTGTATTTTATTAATCTCACTAACCACCAGTGAACCTGTCGATTCATCGATACTTCCCCCACCATAAATCACCATATCTGCTTCATCCATTAAATTATGAATGTGGGTACGATCAAATATCAACTGTGCTGAAGTCATCGTTTCAGCCTTAAAAATCTGCTCAAATATCGCTCTTATCGCCCCACCATCACCACCATAAATTGAAGCGGTAAAATCTATGCCAATTTTCTTAAACTGCTGCGTAACATACCAAATATTATTATCAACAGATTGTTTCGTATCGAAATCATAATCGCTATGCGCAATATGACTTTCCTTGCCATATATTTTATATTGATGATCACTTACAATTGTAAAACTTACATCTTTTAGACGATTATCGAGATCACTCAGTTCAATATGTCTGATTTCCTTTAAGTCATTCTGTGTTAATACATCTTCCATTATAGCAAGGTCTCTATTATAAAATTTCGCACCGAATGCAGATAACATTCCTACTCCGGCATCAAATGTTGTTAGCCCACCAATCGATATAATAAACGATTTAATCCCCATATCCATACCTTGAGTTACCAGTTCACCTAAACCATAACTTGATGAATCTATCGGGTTATTGTTCTGTCCCAGGACATCCTTACAGTCAATTAACATCGTATCGTGACCTAGTATAGCAACTTCAACTTCGACAGGTAAAAGACTGCCATCTTTTACTTGTCGTTTGATTTTACGACCCTTTTCCCATACAAGCAATGCATCAATCATATTCTTATCGCTTTCAAACAAGGGAACCATCACAATATTAGCGCTACTGTGTGCAGCTTTAATACCATCAAAAACATATTGATTCGCATGATGAGAATATAATTTATCAAAAAATGAATCCATTGCGACTAATATCTTCATGTTTTCCTCCAAAATAAAATAACTAATAGTATCACTATTAGTTAAGTTAATTCAATATTAATTATCATACCATGAAACTATTCTTCAGCTTTAGAAAGATTAGCTATCGTAATATTTTTATGGCTATCATGCCAGGTAACTTCACCATTATTAAAGTAAAAAGCTTGAGGTGATTCATGTTTAATGTTCGTTTTAGCTGCAATATAATTTGATAATTCTCGTGCATCCTGAACAATTAAATAATAAGCATTAATATCTCGTTCATATGCAAAATTATCAAACTGGTCATAAGCACTAGCTGAAATTGGGCATGTATTTGAATGTTTTAAGAAGAAAATCTTAGAGTTATTTTCCAGTATTTCTTCAAACTGTTCAATCGTATTCAATTTTATAATCATGATTTCACCCCATCATTGTGCATTCGATTTTTAAAATATATCATGGTAAGATTTTTTTTGCAATCTATTATTTATTTATACCCCTATCTCAAATAAATACACATTGTTATAATATAATAAAATAATTAATTGGAGGATCTTATGAATAATAATAAATTC
Organism: Macrococcus equi; assembly: GCF_047426745.1. Lineage (GTDB taxonomy): Bacteria > Bacillota > Bacilli > Staphylococcales > Staphylococcaceae > Macrococcoides > Macrococcoides equi. The sequence continues at coordinate 245,055 of NZ_CP179732.1, forward strand.
CCGCTTAAAAGGTGGACTTTTATTGATACATTAAATACTTGTGTATTAATCTATGTATTACTTTTCTTTAAGGATATCAATAAAAATCCAATGCTCACAATTATCATTTTTATTGCGATTGCTATTTGGGTACTTACCGTGATTGTAAAAAATGTAATTATCTCTAAACAAGACAAACAAATAACCAAAAAATAATAAGATACATACTGTAAGTTTTCCTCAAAATTAAAAATAAAACTGAACAGATCATTAATTACGATAATTGATGATCTGTTCAGTTTTTTATTTCAATTATTGTTTAGACTCCAGGTCATTTAACGCTTCATTGTACTTTTCATCCATTGTTTTGATTTCTTTGGTATTTGCCAGAATATCCTGAATTGGCATTTTCTGAAGCTCATTCTCTGTCTTCATCGCTACTTTTCTTTCTTTGTAGTAATTAATAAGACTATAGTATGTCTCAATCGTTGCTTTACGCATCCCTACTACATTGTTTGATTTTAGTTTCGTTTGATTTAACTTATCTACGTATGTTTTAAGCAAAGGGATAAGTGTATCATCAATATATTTTTGTTTTTCTGGTATCGTTGCACTTGAAGTTAAATATGCAACTTTTTTCCTGAGTTCATCACTGTTATTATTAACTATTTTTGATAATATTTCAAAATCTTTTTCATCTGCAGCATTATTTTCAGCACGCTGAACATATTTTTCATTGAGCGTTTTATTCTTTTCAAAAACTCTCGTATAATCTAATATCTTTTCATTCGACAAGATTGATTGATTGAATAACTTCATATATTGTTCAAGTTCAGAAATAAATTGTTTCTTTTTATTTAAATTGCGCACGTAAATATTGTGAACGTCTTTAACTTCTTTTGTTACTGGTTCTACCGCTCTTACTTTCTTTTCATAAATACTTAATTGAGGTTTGATTTTTTTATTTATATCCTCTTCTATCTGCTTAAGTTGTTTCTTTTTTTCTTCAGTTACTTCTGTTCCAAGTAACTGATCAGCTTTGTCTAACCCTAAACGATCAATTAAAGCTACGAGCTTCTTTTCCTCAGATTGTACATCTTTCATTTGCGATTTATAATCATTTATATCGGACTTTACTTTATCACCACATCCGGTAATAATGATACTTACGAATAGTATAAATAGTATAGAATAAATATTTTTCATATATTATCTCCTCAATATCAATATTATACCTAATTTATCCGTGAATTTAAACAATGATTATCTCTCGGAAAACGAAGTAGGTAGAGAAATATGAAGCGACATACGAAAGGAATCCCAATATATGCTTAAACAAAAACCTTTACTTATAGAAAATAATCATCGTGCGATTTATAGCAAGCAGTTCAAACGAGTAGACAGTTTGCTTGTCAATTTACTGGATACACCAATCATCAAGACCTATCATATTGGTTCTACAGCAGTGGAAGGTGCTTTAACAAGTGGTATCATTGATGTTTTAGTAGTTGTAAAAAGTTTGCATGCGATGACAACACTCGACGAAAAACGTTTAAATTTGCAACACTTTTATCGCATGCATCATCCTTATGATAAAAAATGTGTCTATGCAAAATTTGATAACCTTAAAACTTTAAATGAAACAGTGAGACTTCATATCGTCGAGGATAATAGTAAAAAGTTATCAAAATATATTCAGGGCCAGGAAATTTTAACATCACAATATCATGCTTTCAATGAATTTAAATTGTCTATAAAAAATGAAATTTCTGTGAAAGAATATGAAAATATGAAATCAGATTGGTTTAAACGTCATCTGTCAGTTTGAAATCCATACATTAACTGATATAATTAAGTTTGAATTTACTGAAAGGGCGTAATATATATGCAAGTAAATGAAATTTACGATGGCCTAAGTGAACTTATCGGAGCTTCACATATTAAAAAAAATGAGCCTTTAAAAAATTATACATATACAAAAACAGGTGGAAATGCTGATATTTATATCACCCCTGTGAAATATTCTGAAATTCAAAAAACAATTCAATTTGCTAACCAACATCAAATTCCTGTCACTTTTCTTGGTAATGGTTCTAATATAATCATTCGCGATGGTGGTATTCGTGGTATTGTTATTAGTCTTTTAGGTCTTACTGAAGTACAGGTTGAAGTTGACACGATTATTGCAAGCAGTGGTGCAGCCATCATCGATGTCTCACGTATTGCACGCGATCATCATCTTACAGGTCTGGAATTCGCATGCGGAATACCAGGTTCAGTAGGAGGCGCAGTATTTATGAATGCTGGTGCTTATGGCGGTGAAGTCAAGGACGTTATCGAAAGTGCTACGGTCGTTAACCAGAACGGAGAAATCATTACGCTGACGAATGAAGAACTTAAACTCGACTACAGAACTAGTATTATTCAATCAGAACACTACGTCGTACTTGAAGCTTCATTTAAACTGGAACGTGGTGATATTAACTTAATTCAATCACAAATGGATATTTTAACAGAACGTCGAGAGGAAAAACAACCTTTAGAATATCCTTCATGTGGTAGTGTCTTCAGAAGACCTCCGGGTCATTTTGCCGGACAATTAATTCAGGAAGCCGGCTTACAGGGGCATCGTATTGGTGGCGTTGAAGTGTCAACAAAACATGCAGGATTTATCGTTAACGTCGATAACGGTTCAGCTACAGATTACGAAAATATGATTGCCCATGTACAAAAAGTCGTTCTAAATAATAGCGGTGTTGAATTACAACCTGAAGTCAGAGTAATAGGCGAAAAATTATAGAAGGGATAAGGACAGCAGTCCTTATCCCTTCTATAATTTTATTGAACTGTAACATCAGCATTTGGCATTGTATGTTGATTATGGGCCGTGACATGGCTAATGACATTATAGTGACCTTTATCCTTAAATGTATATTCAAGTTCATATACACCTTTTTCAGCTTTCTTAACTTTTTCCTTCACTGAATGCTTCATATCTTTATCTTTGATAATTTCAAACATCACTTCATCTGCATTGTTCACAAATTCTTTACCGTGTTTTACTGTCGCTGTAATTTTAACTTTATCTCCGGCTTTCACTTTTGCTGGAGCTTTTAAGTCAACAGTAAGAGGTGTTACTGCCTTAGACTCTGATTGACTGCTATGTCCTTCATGACCTTCGTGTTTTTTTTCCTGACCACAAGCTGTCAGCATGATGACACTTGCTCCAATAAGTAATAATTTTTTCATAAGAACCTCCTAAAAATTTAATCCACTTAATTATTAGAAAATTTTAGTATTTTTTCAACAACAAAATTGTGACAAACGCTAAAAAAACAAGCTGATGCCCAAAATGTCATCAGCTTGTCAAAATATTAGTTCTCAAATACAAAATCTTCATCTGTTAATGCTTCTACGTTTAACGCAATAACATAACCATCACCTTTTACACTGAAAAAGTCATGATTTTTAGTAGATGTGTTCAATGCATTTTCGATAATTGGATTAAAATCTTTCTCCTCAAAATAAGGTTCAAAACCTAAGTTCGCTAACGCCTTATTACCATTGTACTGCACGTAATTCAAAACATCTTCTGTTAATCCCACACGATCATAAAGCATCTTTGTATAACTTTCTTCATTTGCATAAAGCTTTTGAAGCATGTCATACATATCTTTATCTGCTTTTAATTTCTCATCATCAGTAAGCTCATTGCGTAAACTTTGAGCATCTAAGCCAGTAAATACACCGTGAATTGATTCATCAAGTAATATTTTACGGATAATTTCACCTGATGTTGTCATCTTACCTTGCCCTGCCAGATATAAAGGATAGTAGAATCCGCTATAGAAAAGGAATGTCTCTAAAAAGACAGAAGCGACACGAGCCATATACTGATCATAGATTGAAGCATCTTTTGCCCATAGTTTATGATATCTACTAACTATTAAATCTGATTTGAATTTAAGGTGGGGTTCATTCACTACCCAGTTATCTAATAACTCATTAGTTTCAGATGACGGTAGAAGTGTTGTAAAGATGTGTGAATAACTTTTAGCATGAATCTGCTCCATCATACCCATGAATGAATACACAGCTTTTTTGCGTAAGTCTTGTGTATGTAAACCAATTAAAGGCATACCGTCATCTGCCTGATGTGTGTCGAGTCCTGTAAGACCTGCCAGTGCATGATTAAACGTGTATTTCTCATCATCAGTAAGTTCTTTCCAGCTTGCGATATCTTTTGACACTTTAAATTCTGATTCTACCCACATTTGAGAAATATTTTGTCGCCAGAACATATTGGTCATATCTTCTTGTGTATTCCAGTTAACAGCTTTCATTTTTTCAGTCCTTTGTCATTTGTTTTATAAAACACTATTAAGAGACCGAAAATCGGCCTCTTAGTCCCTTATTTATTCATTAAATATATTATACTGCGCAACTTGTACATTCCTCTACACTTAATAACTTATTACGTGTATAGTATAAAGATTTCAAACCTTTATAGTGTGCATATACATATAGTCGTGATAATTCACGTGTTGATATATCAGAGTTGACGAATAATATCGTAGAAATGCCTTGATCCACATGCTCCTGAATTGTTGCAATTAGATCAATCAGTTTCATTTGATTCGTATTAAAAGCTGATTTATAGAACCACATCGTCTCTGGAGATAAGAACGGCATAGGATAAAAAGTTTCTGCATTACCATATGTTCTGCGTTCAATTTGATCAACAATCGGCATTACAGAACTTGTTGCATTCTGCACATATGAAATACTTTGTGTTGGTGCAATCGCTAAACGATAAGCATGGAAAAGGCCATTCTTCATGACCGCTTCTTTTAACGCTACCCATTCTTCCTGAGTCGGTATGTGCATTCCCTCAAACAATGCTTTCACCTTATCAGAATGTGGTGTATAGTCTGTAGTTTCATATTTCTCAAAATACTTGCCTGATGCATAATCAGACTGTTCGAAATCTGCATAGCGTTCATTACGTTCTACTGAAATCTGCATTGATCGCTCAATCGAATAATAATTCATCATCATAAAGAAAGTCGCCGCAAATTCTTTTGCTTCATCACTTTCATAGCCGATTTTATTTTTAGCTAAGAACCCGTGAAGATTCATCACACCTAGTCCAACAGAATGTAATTCACGGTTAGCTTTTGCTACCCCTGGTGCATTCTTAATATCTGCTGCATCACTTACTGTTGTGAGAGCATCCATACCGATATGAACTGAATCCTGAAATTTCTTAGATTCCATTACATTCACAATATTAAGTGAGCCTAAGTTGCAAGATATATCACGTTTAATTTCATCATCTGTACCATAATCATTGATGACTGATGTTTCTTGTAACTGGAAGATTTCCGTACATAAGTTACTCATCTTGATTTGACCGATGTTTGAGTTAGCATGAACCTTATTCGCATTATCTTTAAACATTAAATAAGGATAGCCTGATTGTAATTGTGTTTGTGCAATTAAATTCAGCATTTCACGTGCATCTTTTGATTTTTTCATGATATTAGGATTATTGACTAATTCATCATACATTTCATCGATATTTAAGTCATCTAATGTAATGCCATATTCACGTTCAACAGTATGTGGCGCAAACATAAAAAATTCTTTACCGTCCTTAGCTAAATCAAAGAACTTAGAAGGTACGATTAAGCCTGTTGAAATCGTTGATAGTCGTAAGTCTTCATCTGCATTTACTTTCTTCGTATCAAGGAATTCCAATACATCATAATGGAAAATATTTAAATAGACTGCTCCAGCACCCGGACGTTGCCCCAGCTGATCAGCATAACTAAATCCACCTTCAAGTGCTTTGGCAACAGGTAATACACCTTTAGCCACACCTTTTATACCTTTAATTGCTTCACCACGAGCACGCAGCTTCGATAAGTTAATCGCAACGCCGCCACCTATTTTAGATAACTGTTTCGCAGTTGAGTCAATATAATTGATAGAGTTTAAACTATCATCTACTTCAAGTAAGAAACAAGATACTAGTTCCCCACGACGGGCGCGTCCTGCATTTAAGAATGTAGGAGTTGCAGGCTGATAACGCTGCTCTATCATAGCTGAAACAAGTGCTTTTGCTTTCTCTTTATCACCTTTTGCAAGGTATAGTGCAACAATAACTACGTGTTGTTTGTAATCTTCTAGATATTGTTTCTTGTCATTTGTCTTTAAAGCATAGTCCTTAAAGAACTTACTTGCTGACATATAGCTGGCAAACTGGAAAGGTATACTTTCAGCGTATTTAATAATTTCCATCAAATCAATTTCAGTATATTCATCAAATAAATTATAATAAAAGTTTTGATCTACTAAAAAGTGTAAACGCTCAAGTGGTGAATCAAAATGTATCGTAAGATCATAGATTTCTTCAAGATATACAGCTAATGCTTCCTGATCTTTAGCTAAATCAAAAAAACCATCTTCACGGCGTTTAGTCACCTGATTATTTAATTCAATATGTTTGTATTGCTTCTCTTCTACTGTTTTCATTACATTCTTCCACCTTTTTATTAAATAATTCTACGTCTCGTTGATTGCCGTGAAGTTCAAACTTCATCAGTAAGGGTACTTGATATGTAGCACTGATTAAATCTCCTGCTTTAGCAAAGTTTTGTCCCCAATTTCGGTTGCCACTCGCAGCAACAGCCGTTAAATGATGATGATATCTTTCTAAAAATTGAGATACTGCATCTGGTACCTGTCCAAAACCAATTGTTCCAGTTACAAGAATAAAGGGTTCTGACACTTCTTCTTCCATTGCAGTTTCAAGAGGTAACGATCGAGGTTGACCTGACTTTTGAATAAAACGACGAACATTTCCTGTTAGTGAATAGTAAATAATAAGCATGATGACCACTCCTGCATCATAAGGAACGTTACTAAGCCTTACGTCATGTATAAATAGTAAATATGTATCGTATTTTTCTCATTTTAGTTTCAAATTATCTTGTGTCTCAAACGGAAAGATAACACAAGATATAGTGGTGCAAAAATTACACACACACAAGATATACGATTAATTATAGCACTTAAAAATACCATTTCAATCAGAACAACCTCAAAAAAATTTAATTTTAGTGATTGACTTTTTCGACAACTTTTCAACCCATTGATATGTCTACTTTTCTTGATGTTGAAAAAATGTAAGTATGGTAATGAAAAAAAATTCTGTTTTAATATATTGATAACTATCTCAAATAATGCTATAAAAATGACTTATGTTATCATTATAAACACAATGATTCAAAACAAGAGAGGATGCTAATGGATAATAAACTTAAAGGTATTATATGGTTATTAATCGCTTCACTTGGATTTAGTTTGATGGGGCTATTTGTAAAACTATCTGGCGACCTGCCAGTAGTTCAAAAATCCCTATTTAGAAACCTGGTCGGAATGATACTTCCCCTATATTTTGTATACAAATATAAATCAAAGTTATTCGGCAGTTTAAAAAATCAACCGATTCTCATGATGCGCAGCCTTTTCGGTTTAACAGGTGTGCTGCTCAATTACTACACTATCGATAAAATGATTTTAAGTGATGCAGACATGTTGAATAAACTCAGTCCATTCTTCACCATTATTTTCTGTGCAGTATTCTTAAAAGAAACTATTAAGAAATACCAGCTCTTAAGTATGTTGATTGCCTTTTGCGGTGCACTATTCATCATCAAACCAAGCTTTTCTTCAGATATAACAATTGCACTGATTGGTGTAGCCGGAGCTATATTCGCCGCATTAGCCTATACAACATTAAGAGTACTTGGTTCTAAAGAAGAATTTTATACTACTGTTTTTTATTTTTCTTTCTTCTCAACGATTGTACTATTACCCATCACGTATTTTCAATATGTTCCGATGAGTAGTACACAGCTTATCTATCTCTTATTGTCCGGCGTATTCGCCACAGTTGGTCAATTTGGTTTAACGATTGCTTACCAGCATGCTGCTGCAAAAGATATATCTATTTTCTTCTATTCAACAGTATTATTTAGTGCACTCATCGGTTTCATTACGTTTAATGAAATACCGGATTACTTAAGTTGTATGGGCTATGTTATTATATTCTGTGCGAGTTATTACATGTTTCAGCGTGCTCGTGCGTAAATATTCACAATTACAAAATTATCAATTATAATGAGAGGAAAATGGAGGTCACATATGACAGGTCGACAAAAAGACGAATTACAAGATATTACTTTACTCGGTAACCAAAATAATAAATATTTATACGAATATGACCCAGACATTCTAGAGTCTTTCGATAATAAACATCAAGGCAGGGATTATTTCGTTAAATTTAATTGTCCTGAATTTACGAGCCTATGTCCTATAACCGGACAACCAGATTTTGCGGCAATTTACATCAGTTATATTCCTCATATTAAGATGGTTGAATCTAAATCATTAAAATTATATCTCTTTAGCTTTAGAAATCATGGTGATTTTCATGAAGACTGTATGAATATTATTATGAATGATCTCATTGCACTGATGGATCCGCATTACATAGAAGTCTGGGGCAAATTCACACCTAGAGGTGGAATCTCAATCGATCCTTATACTAATTACGGACGCCCTGGTACTAAATATGAAGAAATGGCGAATTATCGTTTAATGAACCATGACTTATATCCTGAAACAATTACTAATCGTTAAAAACTTGTACGTCTCACTATGAGATGTACAAGTTTTTTTGATTTCCTCATAAACATATCTTTTTATGCATAAAATTAAAAAAAAGAATTGTCTTAAAATTTAAATAAGTGTATTATATATAAATAGTTTTATAACAAAACATATTTATAAGTGTGTATATCAAGGGGGAATTTTATATGGCTCAACACACACGTGAAGAAGTCGTAAACAGTATGCCAAGAACTGGTTTCTTTGGACATCCTAAAGGATTATTTACATTAATGGTAACGGAGTTCTGGGAGCGCTTCAGTTATTATGGTATGAAAGCAATATTAGTTTATTACTTGTATTATTCAGTTAAAGATGGTGGATTTGGTTTACCGGATGCACTTGCTATGCAGATTGTATCAATATATGGTGCACTCATCTATATGAGTGGTGTTATCGGGGGATGGCTTGCTGATAGATTTATCGGAACACGTAAATCCATCTTCTATGGTGCAATATTAATTATGATCGGTCATATTCTCTTATCATTACCGAATAATTTTGCATTATTACTTGCTGCATTATTATTCATTATTTTAGGAACAGGCTTATTAAAACCAAACATCTCTTCAAACGTTGGTGAGTTGTATCATAAAAATGATCCAAAAGTTGATGCTGCATTTACATTGTTTGTCATGTCAATTAACCTAGGGGCCTTCATTTCACCATTGTTCGTTGGCTGGTTACAGGAAAATGTTGGATTCCATGCTGGGTTTATGGTTGCTGCTATCGGTATGTTCTGTGGTTTAATCGTTTATGTATTACGCGCTAAACCAACTTTAGGTTTATCTGGACTTGATATTCCTAACCCGGTAACACCTGAAGAAAAGAAGAAAACATTTATGACAGTGGGTATTATTCTTGTTATCATTGCTGCATATTTCGGAATCAGTGCTGCAATGGGTAAATTATCATTAGCAAGTTTTATGAATGTTGTATCAATTGTAGGAATTGTATTACCGTTCTTCTATTTTGCGAGTATGTTCCTATCAAAAAAAGCAACTTCAGATGAGAAAGCACGTGTCGGAGCATATATTCCGCTATTTTTAGCAGCTGTCGCATTCTGGAGTATCCAGGAACAGGGTTCAACAGTACTTGCAACATTTGCTGATAAAAATACACAATTAAATATGCATGTCCTTACAAATGGCGCAATCGATTTTAAAATTCCAGCTGCCTGGTTTCAGTCACTTAATCCATTATTTATCGTGACGCTTGCACCTGTATTTGCGTGGCTTTGGGTAAAACTGGGTCGATTCAATCCACCAACCGTAGTGAAGTTTAGTATTGCATTATTTTTAGCGGCTGTTAGTTATTTAGTCATGGTATATCCTTTAACACACGGGGGGGACTTAATGAACCCTAGCTGGCTTGTATTAAGTTATTTATTAGTAACGATGGCAGAACTTTGTTTATCACCTGTCGGACTTGCTACAACAACTAAACTAGCACCTCAAGCATTTACTTCACAAATGATGAGTATCTGGTTTTTAGCTAATACAGTTGCACAAATCGTTAATGCGAAATTAGTAAATTATTATGATTCAGTTGAGAAATATCAATACTTTAGTCATATTGGACTTGTCACATTAGGATTAGCAGTTATATTATTACTGATCAGTCCGTTTATGAAGAAATTTATGCGTGGTATTCATTAATATTACTTTTGAGATATACCTTTTAGGTATATCTCTTTTTTTGGCTGGATGCAATCAAATGGTACGTCCATGGATATATCAATATGTATGAGTTGATAATATTGTTACAAACATGCGAACAAATTTGATTTTGAATATTTCGACTTTTAAAATTTTTATTGATTGTACAAAATTTAGTGGTAAAATAATATTCTGAAATAATATAAATTTTCGAAATATTTATAAATCGGAAGGGTTGAAATTATGAAATACACAAGAGAAGAGATGGTTGAAAGTGTACCGCAAACCGGATTCTTCGGACATCCAAAGGGGCTAGGCATCCTATTCTTCGTAGAGTTCTGGGAACGCTTTAGTTATTATGGTATGAGAGCAATCTTAGTTTTCTACATGTACGATACAATTGCTAACGGTGGGTTAGGCATGTCTCAAACGACTGCAGCAAGTATCGGTTCAATGTATGGATCACTTATTTTTATGACCGGCATTTTAGGTGGCTGGTTAGCTGACCGTATTCTTGGTTCAAGACGTGCGTTACTGTATGGTGCGACATTAATTATGCTTGGCCACGTGGCCATGAGTTTACCATTTGGTATTCCGGCATTTTTAGCTTCAATGTTTTTAATTATTGTTGGCTCTGGATTGATGAAGCCAAATATCTCAAATGTACTTGGTGGTTTATACCACAAAACCGATAATCGTATGGATGCCGGCTTTGTTATTTTCTATATGTCAGTTAACATGGGTGCATTATTATCACCTTTAATCGTTGGTAAATTAGCTGAAAACTATAATTATCATATTGGATTTTTAGCAGCTGCCATTGGTATGGCATTAGCGTTAATCGCCTATGTCATTTTCAACAGAAACTCATTAGGTCTTGTTGGATTAGAACCTACTCATCTTCTGCAAGGTGAAGAGAAAAAGAAATATACAAAAATTATTTCTATTGCTTTAATCGCACTTATCATCGCGATTGCATTAGGACTGGTTACTAAAACATTAAATTTTGATACATTTTCATGGATTGTTACGATTCTTGGTGTGGTGTTACCCATCATCTACTGGGCAACGATGTATCGCAGTCATGATGTAACGGATGTTGAACGTTCACGTTTAATCGCTTATATCCCACTATTTTTAGCTAGTGTGATGTTTTGGGTTATCCAGGAGCAAGGTGCAAACACGTTAGCAATTTACGCTAATGAATATACACAATTAAATCTTGGTAAAATTTCACCGATAGACTTTAAAGTTCCAGCTGCATGGTTCCAGTCATTGAATCCATTCTTTGTTGTTCTTTTAGCACCGTTTATCTCAGCGCTTTGGACAAAGTTAGGTAAACATAATCCTTCAACACCGATAAAGTTTGCCATCGGGATTTTAATGGCAGGTATCAGCTTCTTAATCATGGTCATCCCTGCTCAAACTGCAAGTGAAACAAATTTAATCTCACCTATGTGGTTAATAGTGTCATTCTTAATCTGTGTTATTGGAGAGTTATGCTTATCACCTACGGGTTCTTCTGTATCTGTAAAATTAGCACCTGTAGCCTTTAACTCTCAAATGTTAAGTTTGTGGTTCCTAACAAATGCTACTGCTCAAGGATTAAATGCTCAACTTGTTAAATTACCTGAAGTATTAGGATATGCAAATTACTTCTTACTGATTGGTGGTACTGCAATTGCACTTTGCGTCATCGTCTTTTTATTAAGTCGTTTCATTTCAAGAAAGATGCAAGGTATTCATTAATAAACATAAGCCTGATTGCTGGATATTCCCTAGCTTTCAGGCTTATTTTATTTCGGTGATTAATCAAATTTAAAACGGGAATAATACGGTAGATATTACAATTCGACTGGGGTGTTATTTATGCAAAAATTTAAAACAGGCATACTCTTTTATCATGATCATGCCGGGCAAGGCGATGTTCATGAGATTATTGGAGAAGTCTCAAAAAGCTTATCAAGATTTATTGATCAACTAACGATTTATCGCAGTACTGAACAAGGTGAAATTTATGATTATTTAAAGCACGCTGAAACGCACTTTGAAATTTGTTTAATTTTAGGTGGCGATGGAACAGTACATGAACTAATTAACGGAATTATCGACGGAGGTCACCATGTACCCATCGGTATTTTACCCGGTGGAACATTTAATGATTTCACTAAAACTTTAAATCTGCATCCTAATCCTATGCGCGCTGCAGAACAGCTGTTGAGTGCTGAAGTAAAATATTATGATGTATTAAAAACAAATGAACGTTATGCACTGAATTTTGCTGGATTAGGTCTAATAGTTGACAATTCTAATAGTATTAATCCTGAGACAAAAAGTAAAATCGGGAAATTCAGTTATTTGTTAACAACTCTGAAAAATGTTACTCATCCAACGTTCTTTAAATATGAACTAGATATAGATGGTGAAAACTATTCCGGTGACTCATCCATGATTATTATTGCGAATGGTGAATATGTCGGTGGTAATAAAATCCCGCTCGTTGAATTATCACCTAATGATGGTAAACTCAATGTATTTATCTTCAAGGAAAGTGGCTTGAAGCTGTTTACAGAAATGTTATCCATGAAATCAGAAATTAACTGGAACGACATCAGTCAGAACATAGAACATCACTCTGGTGAAACAGTTAAACTAACTACGGATCAATCTATGGATGTTGATGTTGATGGTGAAATTGACCTGACTACCCCGTTAACTGTGAGTATAATCCCAAGCAAACTAAAAATATTAACTGCAACTGATCGATTAGTAATCAATGAAGACAAATAAACACCCGTAATGGGTGTTTATTTGTTTTTATATTCAACTTTTTAATCTTCAAAGAAATACTTTTCAACATCAAGCCAGCTATTCATTCGATCAAATTCTTTAATACTTTGATTATGTACCGCATCAAAGATAAGACCTGTTCCTTTAAATGCTGCAAGTTGTCTTGGGTTATCATCAATTAAATAATCAGTTCCTACAATCCCTTTGTTTCCACAAAAAATAAAATGTTGTGGATCTAAGAACGGAAAGTGTTCTCTTAACCATTCATATTTTGCATCAAATGATGTGGGTACATCCATTGCTGCTGTAGCAATATATACATCAAAATGCTGATTTAATCGCTCTACTACACGAATAGCATCCGGTAATACTTCAAGATCTCTAAAAAAGGCACGATCAAGCAGTAAGTTATCTAATTTATCCACATGTTCAGGATATTCAGTACGTAACTTCTTTTCATATAAATCTTCTTTTTTAATATCCATACCTGTACGTTCATTAAACTGAAAGATGACTTTCTTCAGCGTATCCGCTAATACTTCATCCATATCAATAGCTATTGATTTTTTCATCGTTCACACCTCTTCTATTATTCTTTTATGCTTACTTATTTATTATAATTCAACGATATAAAAAAGCTAAACGATACGATTATCGTCTAGCTTAGCTATTATTCCTCGAAAAATTCTTTTAATGCTGCATCTACTTTTTGATTGTCTTCAGAGGTACCAATCGTCACACGCACGCCATTAGGCATGGGTCTTGAAATAACCCCATACTGAATCAGTAAATCAAACAAAATTTTAGGTTCTTTTGTCTTAATAAATATAAAGTTTGTTTGACTTGGTAGGAAATGCTTACTGTATACTTGTTTAAAAAATTGCTCACGTTCAGATTTATTGTGCTGAATATACGTTGCAAGATAATCCTGATCTTCTAAGGCAGCCTGAGCTGCTAGTAATGATAATGTTGTAACGTTAAATGGTAATTTAACTTTATTAAATTCACTAACATAACTTTTTGACGTCAGTGCATATCCAACACGCATACCGGCTAATCCATATGCTTTAGAGAAAGTACGCAGTACAATAAGGTTATTATATCTCTTTAATAAGTTGATACTTTCCGGAAAATCAGTAGCATCAACGAATTCAAAATAAGCTTCATCCAGAACAACAGTTACTGTTTCAGGTACTTTATCCAGGAATCTTATCAATTCAGCTTCGGCAATATGCGTGCCTGTCGGATTGTTAGGATTACAAATCCATATAATTTTTGTACGGTCAGTGATTGCTTCTGCCATCGCATCCAAATCATAATAACCTTCCTTTAACGGAACAGTCACTAAATTTGTACCTTCAATGATAGCATGCGTTGAGTATTGTATAAATGTACTTTCACTGGTTAAAACATCACCTTCAGGAACCAGTACTGCACGTGAAATCGACATAATGACCTCATCTAATCCTGCACCAATAAATATTTGCTCAGCAGGTAAATGATAAAATGCCGACAATTTTTCTTTCAGCTGAAGTGCTTCAGGATCCGGATAATAATTTAAGTCGTTCAAAGATTTTGATAATACTTCCTGGACTTTAGGTGTTGGACCAAATGGATTTTCATTAGAAGCTAAACGACTAAATTCACCTGTATATCCTGTTCTTCTTTTTAATGCAGCATCGGATAAACCTGCAGCATAGACCTGGAGTGATTTTAATTGTGGTTTCATCTGAGTCCCTACTCTCTATGATTTAATAATGATATACCATTATTTTATCAGCTTTTCCTTCTTTAAATAAGTTTTAGCAACCTGCTCAGGTGATTTATTTTGATACGCAACTTCATAGTTCATCGCCTGCATCTCCTCGTCCGATATTTTATCAGACAACAAATTAAGTGCTTTAACGACTTCAGGATATTTTTTTATCGTTGAATTTTTTAATAACGGTGCACCTTGATAAGGCGGGAAAAGATGTTTATCATCTTTTAATACAACGAAACCATATTTTTTTAGTTCTGCATCGGTAGAATATGCATCGATTAAATCAATTTTACCTTGCTCCACCGCCTGATATCGAATTTTAGGTTCCATCGTTCTGACATTATTCAATGTAATGCCATACTTCTTTTGGATACCTTTATATCCATCCATACGATCATTAAATTCTAATGTAAATCCAGCTCGAATTGTCGTCTTAACTTTTTGTAGATCACTGATTGTTTTAAGTTGATGCGCTTTAGCATATTCTTTTTTTACTGCTAATGCATATGTATTGTTATATTGCATTGGTTTTAATAGAGACATTTGATATTTTTTATTAATACTGTCATTTGCCTGTTGATATACTTCCTTTTCAGTCGTAAATTCAGGATTTTCCTTCGTTATTTCGCCTAATACTGTACCGGTAAATTCAAGATAACCATCAATGTTGTCTGACTTTAAGGCATTAAATAGAAACGTTGTCTTACCCATCCCAGGTTCAACATCAACAGCTACATCAGTATGCTCTTCAATCAGTAATTTATACATGTTCGTAATGATTTCAGGCTCGGTACCGAGTTTACCGGCAAACTTCATATGATTATCTTTCTGGAAAAATAGTGGCCAAAGTGCAATGATGACAAATGATAATAAGAGTAAGGCAATGACCATCATTATTTTGCGATAGTTAAGCTTTTCAAGTCTTTTCAGTACAAAATCAAAAATAAGTGCGAGCATTGCTGCTGGTATAGCGCCTAGTAATAATATATTCATGTTATTACGGTCTATTCCGAGTAATATTAAATCTCCTAACCCACCGGCACCGATAAATGCAGCAAGTGTGGCTGTTCCAATAATTAGTACCATCGCCGTTCTAATCCCGGCCATAATTACTGGCATCGCAAGTGGAATCTCAACCTTTGAAAGTTGTCTGAATGTATTCATTCCAATCCCCTGTGCTGCTTCTTTTAGCGAAGGATCAACTTCTTTAATGCCTGTATATGTATTTCGTAATATTGGTAGCAAGGCATAGATGACGAGTGCGATAATTGCCGGCACACGTCCGATACCAAAGAATGGTATCATCAAACCAAGTAAAGCTAAAGACGGTATTGTCTGCATCATTGCTGCTATATTAATTACCGGTTCTGCAATCTTGGTATGTCTCGTTAACCATATACCCAGTGGTATAGCAATGAGTGTGGCAATCAGCAAGGCAATAAATGAAATCTGAATATGTTCAAATAATGTTTGAAGAAGTTCCCATTTACGTTCCTGAAATGTATTGATAAAAGATTTCATGCGTTTGCCTCCTGACTTAAAAACCTAAATACGTTTTCTCGCGTAATTGTACCGATGATTTCCCCCGCTTCAGTTACAGCAAGTTGTTCGTGCTGACTAAGGAGTTGGAATACTTCTTTAGATGGTGCATTAGCATCAATAGGATATCCTGTACAACAATGATTTTTATCCATAAGGTTACGGGCATATAGCGTATCTTTAACTGCATCTCCCATAAAATCTCTTACAAATGCATTTTTTGGCTGATTTATAAAGGATTCGGGTGTACCAATCTGTTCAATTTTACCTTTATTCATCAAACATATACGGTCACCTAACTTTAATGCTTCTTTTATATCATGGGTCACAAAAACAATTGTTTTATGAATCTCTGCCTGTAGACGTAATAAATCATCCTGTAACTTCTCACGAGACAGCGGATCTAACGCACTAAA
Source organism: Macrococcus equi (assembly GCF_047426745.1). Lineage (GTDB taxonomy): Bacteria > Bacillota > Bacilli > Staphylococcales > Staphylococcaceae > Macrococcoides > Macrococcoides equi. The sequence continues at coordinate 261,935 of NZ_CP179732.1, forward strand.
TGGTTCATCCATCAAGATGACTGGTGGATCTGCCATCAATGCACGGATTACACCGACACGTTGTTGTTGTCCTCCAGAAAGCTCTGAAGGAAATCTATCTTTGAATTCGTCAGCAGGTAAACCCACCATATCAAGTAAACGATTCGCCTGCTCATCAATTTTTTGTTTAGGCCATTGTTTCATCAGAGGTACTTGACTAATGTTTTCTTTTATCGTCATATGAGGAAATAAAGCGATTTGCTGAAGGACATATCCTATATCCCAGCGCATTTCATCTAATTTATACTCACTAATCGGTTTGTCTTTAAAATAAATATAACCATTAGATAATGGAATTAAGCGATTTATCATCTTTAAAGTCGTTGTTTTACCACTACCTGACGGACCAATCAGCACAAAGAATTCTCCTTCTTTAATTTCAAAAGAAATATTATCGACTGCTTTTTTATCATTATACTGTTTTGTCACACCTTCGAATCTTATCATAAGCCACCTCATAAAAAATTTAATGTTTAACCTATATCCTAAAATACCTATATAAAACATTAAAAACAAAAAACATGACAATGATTGTCATGCTGAATAATTTTTAATCGCTTCTATAAACTTAGGACAGTAATGTTTTAACTTATACGAGCCTACTCCATCAATTAAAATCATCTCATCTTTAGAGACCGGTTTTTTTGTCGCAAAGAGTTGTAATGTATGATCAGAAAAGATTGTAAAGGGCGGTATAGAAAGATTTTCTGATAATTTTTTTCGTACATCTTTTAATGTACTTAGTAGTAATTCATCAGTTGTATCCATTGTAGTAATTTTAACCCGTTCTTTATAATTAGCATTTTTATAATAAGTCATTATCTGCTGATCGCCTGTTAAGATTTTCCTTGCACTTTCATGACAATATATACGACCGTCTTGTTCAATGATATATCCATTGAACAAGAGCGTTTCAATGAAAGACTGAATTGCGCTTGTATCATAATTTTTTAGTAAGCCAAATGTTGATAACTGATCATAGTCTGCGTGCTTTATCGCGTCATCCAATTCTCCATGAAGTACTTTTGTAATCATTAGTTTATGGACAGGGGTTTTGATACGAACGATACAACTCAAAATCTTCTTTGCTTCTGTCGTCATATTGTAATTTTCAGTTGCTTGCAGACAATTCGAACATTTACCACACTTTGTTAGATGTTCATTAGGATTAAAATAATTAATGATGGTTGCCTGCAAACATTGTTTCGTTTTTGTATAGCCTATCATTTTGTTGAGCTTTTCTTTTTTCAATTCCTGTATGGATTCATCTTGCGTTGTTTCGATAAAAAACTGCTGTAGTTTAATATCCTGATCACTATACATTAACAGACATTCACTTTCCACACTATCTCTACCTGCACGACCAGCCTCTTGATAATAACTTTCAAGATCCTGCGGTAAATTGTAATGCACTACATAACGTACATTTGATTTATCAATCCCCATCCCAAAAGCATTTGTTGCAATCATTACTTTTATATCATCTTTAACGAATACAGATTGATTCTCTTCTTTTACTGCTTTATTCAAACCCGCATGATAGATAACATGGTTAATTTTTTCCATATTCAATACTTCACTTAGACTTTCGACTTGTTTACGTGTGTTTGCATAAATAATGCCAGAATCATCAATATGTTCATTGATATATTCAATTAATCGTTTTTGCTTTTGATAAGTTGGATCAATTAAAAATTTTAAGTTTTCTCGTTTAGTACTTGTTTCTATTACATATTGTGATGCAATATGAAGCAACTCACAAATATCCTCTTTCACATCGACTGTCGCTGTCGCTGTGAGTGCCATTATTGTAAAATGATGTGGTAATGTGAGCACCGTTTGAATCGACTCTCGGTAGCTCGGTCTAAAATCATGGCCCCATTTTGAAATACAATGTGCTTCATCAAATGCTATCAATGAAATATCCAGTCGATATAGTAAATTTATAAATTGTTTCTGATTGAAACGTTCTGGAGCAACATATAGAAACTGAAATTCTCCACCCAATAGTCCCGTTTCAATTTTTTTCGTTTCACTACTCTTTAAAGTTGAATTTAAATAAGCGGCTTTAATCCCACTCGCATTCAGACTATCCACTTGATCTTTCATTAATGAAATAAGCGGACTAATGACTAATGTTAAACCCGATTTCATTAAGCCGGGAATTTGATAACAGATGGACTTTCCTCCACCCGTCGGAAGAATACCGAGTGTTGCATGACCATCAAGTGCATTTTGAATGAGTGCACGTTGTCCAGGTCGAAATGCTTCATAACCAAAATATTCTTTTAACACATGCTCCATAATTTACTCCATTCGTTCACTCAATTCATCCCATTCTTCAAAATAAGCTTCGTACTGTGTTTCAATCGCTTCACGCGCTTTAGTGAGTTCGTTTAGCTTGTCGTAATTTGTTGTTTCAGCAGCGATAGACGCATCAATTGATTCTAGTTGTGATTCTAACTTCTCTATTTCCTCGGATAAGAATTCAAAGCGTCTTTTATCTTTATATGAAACACGTGTAGATTGTTTAACCGGTAAAGCTTTTTCTAAATTGTTTAACTGCGTTTTCACTTCTTTATCTACTTGTTCAGCTTCTTTTTTATAATTTAAATAATCATCGAAAGTTCCAAGTATCTTATCAATGTGGCCATTATTAACATACCAGTAACTATTCACTGCTTTATTTAAGAAATAACGGTCGTGACTTACTGTAATTACTGCACCATTAAAGTTTTCGAGATAATCCTCTAAAATGGTTAATGTTTCAGTATCCAGATCATTGGTTGGTTCATCAAGCAATAATACGTTCGGACCTTCAATCAATATACTTAATAAGTAAAGTCGTTTACGTTCTCCTCCACTTAAGCGATGAATATAAGTGCCATGCATATTCGATGGAAATAAAAAACGTTCCAGTAATTGGGTAACTGAAATTTTCTCACCCGTAGCTGTTGTCGCCGCTTCTGCCTTCTCTCTTAAAAAATCGATGACACGTAAATCCTGATTAAGTTTAACATCATCCTGCTTATAGTAACCAATCTTTACAGTCTGACCGGTAATCATTTTACCGGATGTAGGTGTCATTATTTTTGCAATGATGTTAAGTAATGTTGACTTACCCGTACCATTTTGTCCTACTATACCGATTCGGTCACTTGTCTGAACTATTGTACTGAAATCACTGAATAATACTCTGTCACCAAAGTTCATCCCAATTGATTCAAACTCAAATACTTGTTTACCTAATCTTTGATGTGATAGGTTAATTTCCATCGTTTCTTTCGTTTGATGAGATTTTACTTTATCTTCAATCGCACTAAAGCGATCAATTCGTGCCTGTTGTTTTGTAGTACGCGCCTTAGCACCTTTACGCATCCATTCCAGTTCCTGTTTATAAAGCTGCTTTTCTTTTTGTTCCTGTTTACCTTCAATAACTTCAAGTTCAGCTTTATGACTGATGTAGTCATTATAATTCCCTTTATACAAGAACAATTTGCCATGACGAAGTTCAACGATACGGTTTGTCACTTCATTTAAAAAATAACGGTCATGCGTTACGACCAGAACAGATTTTTTATACTGCTTAATAAATGAAATCAGCCAGTGAATCGATTCAAAATCAAGATGGTTAGTAGGCTCATCAAGCAGTAACAAGTCAGGAGCTTTTAAAAGCGATTTAGCGAGAGCTACTCGCTTTTTCTGTCCACCACTTAATGCACTGATAGGTTGCGTTAAGTCCAGGATACCTAGTTTCGTTAATATAGATTCTGCTTCTGCACGATAACTGAAACCATCCATATGTTCGATTTGCTGCTGAATAGTACTGAGTTGTTCGATCAGCTCATCATTCATATCTGTTTCCATCTTTTTAAGCAATGCATCGTACTGTCTAAATTTCTGCATCACCGGATGATGCTCATCGATAACATTATCAACAATCGACATTTGTTCATTCAATACCGGTTGTTGTGCCGCATACTCTATAGTAAAATCCTTTGGATGTGTTACAATACCGTGGTGATCCTCTATTTCAGCTATGCACTTTAACAATGCACTTTTACCAGTACCATTAATACCGACCAGTGCAATCTTATCTCCTTCTGAAATACTTAACGATATATCTTCAAAAACAGTTTTAACGCCATATTGTTTGGTTAAATGCTCAATTTTATATGCTTCCATAAACTTCTACTCCCTAGTACAATCATAGCTTATTAGCGTAACATCATAATTCAATATAATCGCATGTCAAATTATGATATAGTTATGTATTATAAACTTCAGTATTATATTATACACTTTTTTTACATAGGAGGTACACATGTACGAATGGTTTAGTCAATTATCACCGGTTGCTCAAGCAGGAATTGCTGGTTTATTTACATGGGGAATGACCGGACTAGGCGCAGCTGTCGTCTTTTTATTTAAATCTGTAAACATGAAATTATTAAATACAATGCAGGGATTTGCTGCAGGTGTCATGATTGCAGCATCATTTTGGTCATTACTCTCACCAGCGATTGAATTTAGTGAAAAAGCAGGGCAAATACCGTGGATTCCAGCAGCTGTAGGATTTTTACTTGGAGGATTATTCATCAGAATGTTAGATGTTATTATTCCTCATATACATCCTAAAGCCCAACCGAGCCATGTTCACGAAGGCCCTAAAACTAACTTAAAAAAATCAACGTTACTCTTTCTAGCGATTACGATGCATAATATCCCGGAAGGGCTTGCGCTTGGTGTAGGATTTGGTGGCATAGTATCTGGAAACGATCAAATGCTTATGGCGGCTATTGGACTAGCTATCGGTATCGGAATACAAAATATACCTGAAGGATCTGCTTTATCTCTCCCTATCCATGGTGATGGAAAGTCAAAATGGGCAGCCTTTAATTTAGGGCACGGCTCAGCAATCGTCGAACCGATATTTGCAATGATTGGTGCAGCCGCAGTGATACTTATTACACCTATTCTGCCCTATGCACTTGCATTTGCAGCTGGTGCCATGATATTTGTTGTTGTTGAAGAACTAATCCCTGAATCACAGTCATCAGATAATACTGACCTTGCCACTTTAGGATTAATGCTTGGATTTACAATAATGATGATTCTTGACGTATCGTTAGGATAAAACGTTTTATAAGCGTTTAGGCCTAAGCAAAATTAGAAAATCATCCATAAATCGCTCTTTGATTTTGGGTGATTTTTGTTTTTGTCGAAAGGGCTGCTTAGAAAACGTGGATAGATAAAACGTTTTTAAAGTGTTTAGCCCTAAGCAAAATTAGAAAATCACCCTTAAATCGCTCTTTGATTTTGGGTGATTTTTGTTTTTGTCGAAAGGGCTGCTTAGAAAACGTGGATAGATAAAACGTTTTATAAGCGTTTAGCCCTAAGCAAAATTAGAAAATCACCCTTAAATCGCTCTTTGCTTTTGGGTGATTTTTGTTTTTCGAAAGCTTTTAACATAAAAAAATGACACTATCCGTTAAGATAGCGTCATTTTTTTATTTTTCTTTACCTTTAGTACCATTAATGTACTCATATTTTGTTGGATCAATTTTTTTGAAATCTTTATTTTTGTAGAAACGTAGTAAATCTCCATTTAACAATGAATCAGACATCTCTAATTCTTTTTCAACACTACGCTTAATAGTTGTAGCTTCTTTCTTCTGAACTTCGTTTTCTAAAGGTAAGTTTGTTTTATTATCATAAAATACACCATTGATTGATTTATATTTTGGATTAATGAAATCACCGTTTCTAAATACAACCGTATCTTTATGACCTTTAGACATCAAGTCTGTACCAAACATTACATAAGGTTTTGAATCAATACCAAGTAAATGTAAAATAGTTGGGGCAACATCGACTTGTCCTGCATACGTATGGTCTACTTTACCAGGGATGCCAGGTACTTTTAAGAATAATCCAGTACGTTGTAAGTCCATAAATTTAGTTGGTGTAATTTCTTCACCTAATAATTCACCCATTGCTTTATTATGGTTTTCAGAAATACCATAATGGTCACCATAAATTACGATGACTGATTTATCATATAGACCTTGTTTTTTAAGATCTGTAATAAATTGTTTCACTGCTTCATCTAAATAACGTGCTGTCTGAACATAACCATCAACAGTCGGGTTACCTGTATTTGGTGAATCGATTGTTGCTTCAGATTTATCAATCGTAAATGGATAATGGTTCGTTAACGTTATTAAATGAGAATAAAATGGTTGTTTTTCCTGTTTTAAGAATGGAATAGATTCTGTAAAGAATTCTTTATCTTTCAATCCTAAGTTTTCTAAGTTCTTTTCAGACATATCATAATAAGATGCATCATAGAATTTATCTATCCCAAAATGTTTATAAATTTGGTCTCGATTCCAGAATGTTTTGTAATCACCATGCATTACAGATGTTGAATAGCCTTGTTTCTGGTGCATAATAGCTGGTAATGACTGATACGTATTATCACCTTTTAAGCTGTATGCAGATCCTTGTGGTAATCCAAAAATACTGTTATCCATCGTAAGCTCTGAGTCACTTGTTTTCCCTTGTCCTGTTTGATGGAAGAAATTATCGTAATAAATAAAATCTTTTTTACCGCTCGCTAATGAATTTAAGAACGGTGTCACTTCTTCGCCATTCACTTTAAAGTTAATCAGGAATGTCTGGAAGCTTTCAAGATGAATTTTAATCACATTTTTTTCTTTTGCGATATCAAATGTCGCGCCATTAGGTGCAGCATATTTCGTTTTCGTATAAGACTGTACTTTGGCTAAATCATCAGAACTTGCTAATGCTTTTTGCTGATTGTTTTGTATCGTTTTAACCCCGTCATATACGGTAAAGTTAAATGGTCCAAGGTATTTCACTAAATATTTATGATCGAATGTTCTTGTTAATAATTCTGGACGATCTGTTTCAGCAAAAGCTAAGTTTAAGAAGAACAATGAAACAGAAACACCCATAAGTACTGGAACATATTTTTTCTTGAAAGATTTATTCGATAATGTATCTTTCTTAAATAACAGAATATATAGGAAGATAAATGTATCAATAAAATAGATAAAGTCATACCATTCAAATGAGCTCCATAATGCTCCACTCATTGATTCCACATTACTTACCTGATTGAGGGTACTAAATGTAATAAAATCAGAAAAGAATCTGAAATAAACGACATTTGCATACAATAGGAATGTTAGTAAAAATCCTCCGATAAATACAAACCAGTATGTTTTCTTTCCTTTTATAAAGAGGAATACACTTAAAATAAGTGCAACTAAACTATATGGATTCATCAATAATATTAAATTTTGTACAATACCTTTAACACCTAGTGACAAGTCAATATAATATGCAAAATATGTTTTTATCGAAACAGCGAGCACTGTTAATAGAAAAAACATAAATATCGATATTTTCTTTTCTTTCATACATTTTCCTCCATTATATGTCTATCTTTCTTATGTTAATTTATATTATTTATCTTATCTTAGTAACATTTACACTTTATTATACATTGTAACACAACCGTAATAGTTTTTCTGTGTACAATATATTAATTTATACTCTTTCAAACTAAATATCAAGTATTTTTAATCATTAATTATCATTTTTGTGTAATTTGTGTCCACTTTTAGACAATCTTGTCTATACATTTAATTCTTTTTGATGAAGGAACTTTATTTGTGCAAGAACAGTCTTAAGCCAATGCTCATAACTCAATTGTTGACGTTCGAGCTCACTTTTCGTCACCCATTTAAAATACATCTTAGAACCAGGTTTTTTCTGAGATAACTTAGGTAGATGATATGGCGCAATATTTGCAATATGTGGATAAGCCTTATCCTGATGGATACTTTTTAATGAGATGACAAGTTCTCCCTCATGCGAAATTTGCATTGCACCACTTTGCTTAATCTTTTCTGTACAAGTACATTCAGGGCATTGAATGCTCTGGCCTTCCAGTACAAAACCCGTTCTATCAAAACGATTTGTAACTACGTAGATATCTTTTTGCATCGTTTCCTGGATTGAAAGCGGTAAAGGTTGTTCATCGATTGCAGATAAGTGAAAGACATCTGAATAGTAGATTCTTGCGAGTGAATAGGCATCTATCCCCCAAGTTGTTTCTTTTCTTTTTGCGATATTCTCAAAAAGTTTCTTTTGAAATGGTGTATAACTTCTTGCAAGTTCAAATCTTGTACCTGCTTTAATGATATAATCTTCTTCCTTAAGCTTTAGCGTATCGATTTGTAATCCTCCAGCTACTGCCATATAGGCACGTGTACCTTTTTTAGGTTGATCGAAATATAACGTTTCTCCTTTTTCCATCAAATGGACTTTCATCGGCATAATGCGCTTTTCATCAGTGTAGGCATAGAAATCGGCACCCATTAATGCTATTAATGTTGGTTCTCTGAACTGAATCAATGGTGCCTGAAACGTCATTTCTACAGCAGGCGTGTTGAACGGATTGCCTACAAGCGCATTACCAAGAATATGTGCTAATACATCACATGGTCCATTTAATGACAGTGATGCATCTTCTAACGTATCCAACTGTTGAATCGTCGTATAAATACCTGATGTTTGAAAAATAATAGACATGATAGTATTTCCCTTCTTAATAAATTTACAATATTAATATATAATTTACATCGGTCAAAAGTCGTAAAAAAATTCTACCGCCTATTATCGGTAGAATATATTAGCCATATCAATCAATATCGTTCTGAAACAAAAAGCGATAAAAGTAACAATGACAACAGATGCAATCATCGTGGTATATAACATCGTAATAGCATGCTGAGTTTTATTTTCTTTAAAAAGTTTGATTATATATTGATTCATTATATAGACAAGTACCGATAATCCCGCCAGTAGAAGCAATATCATGAGAATATTCATCATTATTTTCACCTATTTTCGGATTTAACACTTTATTAGCATTTATTATAACGCTTTTAAGTGTATTAATAAACCGGCAATATATTAATCCAGTTCAATTTGTACTGGAACCCATTCACGTAAACTATTAATCATGTACACATTTATTGTTTCAGCTTTATAATCTTCGATAAAAGTATCAAGCAATATTTCTTTTTCTTCTATCATTCCAGCATCTATTAATGACCTGCGCATACAGCCATCTAATATGTATTCATTAAGAGGGGTATAGTAAACACCATTTCGTTCAATAACAACATTTCCGATATTAAATTCTAACAAATGTTTGCCATCATGAAATAAAGTAAGTCCTACTGATTCGTATTGCGAACGAATAGAAGTTTTATATTGATGGAAATGAAGATTTGTAAGCTTTATTTGACGAAGTTTTGCTTGTTGTACCGCTTCTCTTACAGGACTTACAGCAGCTTCAACATCACCTTCCCGAGATACCGTCACTCTATACATCCATACTCCCTCATCAAATTGACGTGAGAAAATAGTATTTAAATTAGAAGGATCATAATGGATCTTAAAATAATCCAGTCCAGCTTTTAGCCTATTTGTGTGATATTCTTTACGCTTTATTAATCCATCTTCCACTCGCATCGTCTCAATTAAATGAAAATCATCTGGTAAGTCATTAATTTTTTCAATAACACGACTACCTTCAATAAAATTTAACACATTGGCTTTTGCAACCATTTCTTCATATTCAAGTTCCGGCACGGAGTCAATCGTTATCCCTCCACCTACACCATACACAATTTCCTTAGTATCATGCTGGTATTCTAATGTGCGAATCGGCACATTAAATATTGCTACTTCATTTGGCACGATCAGTCCAATTGTCCCGCAATATATAGAACGTGGTGTATCTTCTAAGCGCTCTATAATTTCCATTGTTGACTGCTTCGGTGCACCTGTTATCGATCCACACGGGAATAATGCCTTTAATATATCATATAAACCATGATCGCCAACGTTAGCTGTAATTGTTGACGTCATTTGATACACAGACTTAAAGCGCTCGATCGTAAATAGATGTGGAACACTCACACTACCTTTCGTTGCAATCTTGCTTAAATCATTACGCAGTAAGTCAACAATCATTACATTTTCTGCTTTGTCTTTTAATGAAGTATTTAAGAAACGATAATTTTGTTGATCGATTGTACTGTCTTCACTTGCAGGCATTGTGCCTTTCATTGGTTTTGTTAAGACCTCTTTAGTCTTTAAATCATATTGAAAGAATAATTCAGGTGAAATACTTACGATTGTATGATTATCATCTTCTATATATGCTGTGTAATCTCCGTTTTGCTGTGAAAGTTTTTGATAAATCTCATAGAGGTCATGCTGCATATTTGGAGCAGTCAAACGGGTTGTATAATTCACCTGATAAGTATTGCCGCGACGAATTTCTTCCTGAATTGTTGCTATCTGCTGCATGATTGTACTTTTATCATGTTTAAATTTAAAGTCAAAAGCAATATTCGATGTAGTTTTAGGTTTAAAGGTAGATTTATCACACGAATCAAAATAGTATAATTTGATACAGTATGGCTGCTTAGCATGCTTAACTTTTAATAACGGATCAAAGAGTGGACTTGCTTCGTATGGTATAACCACAACAACTATATCATTACTATTTTCTGCTTCCATCAGTGCATCTTTTATTAACGCACCATCATCAATTGAGACGATACGTTTCGGACGGGCGAGTTGATAATGGTAATGTTTGTCAACTTGTCCAATAAATTTAAAATTTAACTCCGCTCTCATCATATCGCTCCTTTAATAAATGACTGTAACATATGAAGGCCATCGGTCGTTAAAATCGATTCAGGGTGAAACTGAATGCCATAAATCTGGAACCTTTCATGTTTAACACCCATCACAATATGATTCTTTGTCCAGGCTGTTTGAATAAGCGGTAATTTGACCTCAGTATTACTTCCAAGTGAATGGTACCTGGCAACTTTGGTCGGTGTAGATAAGCCATTAAACACTGTACTGCCATCGTGATAAACATCAACCTGGTGACCATGTACTGGTTTTAGACGTGCTATTGTATTCCCGTAATGCATCATAATGACCTGGAAACCAAGACAAATGCCAAGTATCGGAATTTGACCTTCGAAATGATTCAGAACCTCATGTGCTAAATCACAATCCTTTGGGTGCCCTGGCCCTGGTGATAAAATGATATGCGTTGGATGGAGCACTTTAATGTCGTCAATTATAATATTGTCAATCGTTCTTGTAACGACTTCTTCCCCCAACTGTTCTAAATAATGTACTATATTATAAGTAAATGAATCATGGTGATCAATCATAAGTATCATGTTTTTGCCTCATTTTATTAACGTGTTAGAAAACGCTTTTATTGATTTAATGATTTTATTATAGCTTTATTATGTTATAATGAGAAACGAAATTTAATAAGAGGTTCCTAGCACATACCCTCTATAAAAAACTAGTTTGACACTTTGCTAGGGGAAAGTGTCTTTTTTTATTGAAATGAGGAAAAGATAATGGAGAAAATACTAAAAAATAATAAAGCACTTGTTGTCTTCAGTGGTGGACAAGACAGTACAACGTGTTTATTCTGGGCTATGAAAAACTTTAGCGAGGTGGAAGCTGTAACTTTTAATTATGGTCAGCGCCATGCTTTAGAAATAGAAATTGCACAAAAGATAACTGAAGACTTAAATATAAAACATCATATACTTGATATGTCTCTGCTATCTCAACTTTCACCGAACGCATTGACAAATCATAATTTAGAAATTACGCATGAAGAGACGATTCCAAATACATTCGTTCCTGCCCGTAATTTACTATTTATGAGTTTTGCCGCAGCACTAGCTTACCAAATTGAAGCAAAGAATTTGGTAACTGGTGTTTGTGAAACAGACTTCTCAGGTTATCCTGATTGTCGCGATAACTTTATAAAATCGCTGAATGTGACGATCAACCTAGCTATGGATTTAAATTTTGAAATTCACACACCACTCATGTGGCTCGATAAAAAAGAGACCTGGGCTTTAGCAGACAAGTTAGGAAAATTAGACTATGTCAGACAGAATACATTAACTTGCTACGAAGGTATTCCTGCAGACGGGTGCGGTGAATGTCCAAGTTGTCTACTTAGAAATCAAGGATTAGAGGATTATTTAACAGAAAAAGGAGTTTTATCATGATACAACAGATTTACCCGCAAGTTAACCACCCCTATGCTTTTGAACTAAATAAAGATATGAATTTTTCTGCTGCGCATTTTATTCCTGATGAACGTGCGGGTGTATGCAGTAGAACACATGGTCACACTTATTTCGTAAATATCACGATTGCAGGCAATGCCCTTGATGATATGGGTTTTTTAGTGAACTTTAGAGATATTAAATCAATTATTAACGATACTTTTGATCATACATTAATCAATGATTTACCTGAGATGAAGGGAAAGATGCCCTCTTCTGAACTCGTTGCAAAAACAATTTTTGATATGATCCAGGAACATTTAAGCACATTACCGCATAACCCTAAATGTCTACAGGTTTATCTGCGAGAAACGCCAACAAGTTACGTATTATATAGAGGTGTACAATGAAAATACCAGTTTTAGAAATCTTCGGACCAACAATACAAGGAGAAGGTGCAGTAATCGGCCGCAAAACGATGTTTGTCAGAACTGCAGGATGTGATTTTAGGTGTGAGTGGTGTGATTCGAAATTTACGTGGGATGGCAGTGCTAAAGAGGATATAGAGCTGCTCACCGCTCAGGATATTTATGAAAGATTACAGACTATTGCCCCAGACAATTTCAATCACGTTACCATATCAGGGGGAAACCCAGCATTGATCAAACATATTGAAAATCTTGTTCAATTATTGCATAAAAAAAATATTGAAGTTGCCCTTGAAACGCAAGGGAGTAGGTTTCAAAGCTGGATGACTGAAATCGATCAGTTAACAATTAGTCCAAAGCCGCCTAGTTCAAAAATGCAGCAGGATATCAATCAACTGGATTTTGTCATCAACCAATTAGAATTCCATAAAATTTCTTTAAAAGTCGTCATCTTTGATGAAGAGGATTACAAGTTTGCACGATCTATACATCACCGCTATCCAAATATAAAATTTTACTTACAGGTGGGTAATCCCTATTTAGATGATACTGTTGACAACCATACACAAAAATTACTTGATCGTTTCGAGACACTAATCGATAAAGTAATGAATGATCATACAATGAACGACTGTTATGTGCTGCCACAACTTCATACACTCTTATGGAGTAACAAAAAAGGCGTTTAATCTATGCATTAAACGTCTTACTTGTTATAATTCTTTTATGTGACTTATAAGGGAGGTAGAAATATTGGAAAAAATTTTATTACTTAATGGATTGATCACCATGATAGTTTTTCTCTATTTCTACAAAACTGAGTTAAAGTCATCATATATTCCCATGGTATTCAGCAACTTAATTATCGTACTCATCAACTATCCTTTGATAGGTACAGCGAACTTTATTTCAAAGACATTCGTTCTTTTTATCACTGTAACGAGTGTTGTACATATTTATTTAAGATATTATCATTACGAACACTATTACATATATATAAAATATCGCTTTATTCACTTTCTCCTATCAATTTCATTTTGCATCACGATACCATTTATATTACTGACCTCACCACAGTCTATCTATCAGTCTAGTGCATATTTAAGTGTGTCGGTGTTTATATTTGGATTAATACTCTATCAACTGTCAGAAGTTGATAGACCTGTACGCTGGTTTCAGATTGATATGATGAACACGTATCGATACATTAAACATCCAAAACAATTTGGTGAAATCTTATTTACTGTAAGTTTTATGTTACTTACAATGTTCCTTCCCTATAGTTTCATCTATATTATCATTGGACTTTGCTATATATTCTATCTCATAAGAAGCTTACTTTTTAAAGAAACTTAAATAATTTGCATTTATATGTTTATACATATGCTTCCCGGGTATTAACTACTATAAGCAAAAAGCTTATAACGTTTTTATACTAAGCTTAAATTATTTAGGAGGAAATACTTATGTTAGAATTAATTATCACATTAATCGTGGGTGGACTTGTTGGATGGGTTGCCGGAATGATTATGGGTACAGATATCCCAGGTGGGAAAATTGGTAACATCATCGCAGGTTTAATCGGTGCATGGATTGGTGGTAAATTAATCCCTGGCTTCGGACCTCAATGGGGAGATATTCACCCAATTCCAGCATTAATTGGTACAATTTTATTAATCGCTATTTTGTCTATCGTTTTACAAATGATGCACAAACGTCGTTAATTATTAAAAGCCCTTTTTCAAGGGCTTTTTTTATTTCTTAATTTAAATATTGTACCATAAATATGCCTACAAATGTCGTAATAAATATAGCATTTGCAATTTCAAACACGCCAATTTTAATTGGCTTTAATGATTTACCGTAAAATGCTATTGCACGAATAAGACTCGGAATAAATGCAATACCGATTAACGGGTGAATCATAAACGCAAGTATGAGACCTAATATATGATAGCTAAATGAAAAGTACTTATAATTTTTATTCTTCTTTTCACGAATCATCGTTTTTACATAGAAAGTTGTTCCGACAAAATACAGAAAACTAATTAAAAATACATAGATAACTCTTTCATCCAGCTGACCTGCACCAAGGAAAAATGATAACATTCCAGCAATCGAGAATATTGTAATCGCACTAAAATCATTTAATAGATGACGTTCGTTTCTTATTGAAGCAAAATATAAATTAACTGCACCAAATGGTAGCATTGCTAAAAAGAAGAGAATCACACGATAATCATGAATGATTACAGGTAACAGAAAAATTGCTGCAAGAACAAAGAATAATAGACTCCCCTTTATATAACCTATATTCTTTTTACGTTGTTTAACATAAATTAATAAATTATCAATAAAAAAGAAGATTAAAAACCAGCTGATAAAAAATAATATTTGATATAGATTGAAAGCGCTTGAGAACATACCAAATAATACGGGCATAATAATCATTGCCCATGCACCATGTTGGTTTGGTTTTTTAAATTTCATCGTCATCACCTCACCAACTATTTTACTAAAAGATATAAATAAAATACCTCTTTAAATATATCGATTTTATGACGATTCCGAGGTATTTTATTCAATATTTTATTTTAAGTCACCACTATTAACTTTGTCAGGATCTTTAAACTGACGTTCACTTCTATTTAATTCATCAATCGCTGCAAGATCATCTGTACTCAACTCAAAGTCAAAAACATCATAGTTCTGTTTAATTCGTTCAGGATGACTAGACTTCGGAATAACAATTCGACCACTATCAATGTGCCATCTAAGTATTACTTGAGGTACTGTTTTATTGTATTTTAGTGCAATATTCTGAAGTGTACTATTTTCTAAAAGTTCGCCACCACGCATTAATGGACTCCATGCTGTTACGTGAATATCACGTGCTTCACAAAAATCCTGTAACGCTTTTTGATTAAAAATAGGATGATATTCTATCTGGTTAACGACTGGCTTTATTTTAGCAACTGATAACAAACGTTCCAGATGGTGTTCTTTGAAATTTGCTACACCGAGCGCTTTAATCTTCCCTTCAGCATATAATGCTTCCATTGCCTGATAACTTTCGATGAATCGGTCATCATCCGGACATGGCCAGTGAATTAAATACAAATCAATATAATCCAGAGCTAATTTTTTTAGTGAGTTATTAAATGCTTTTATTGTATTGTCATAGCCTTGATCATCGTTCCAAAGTTTTGTCGTGATAAATAAATCTTCACGGGCAACACCACTATTTTTTATGGCTTTACCAAGCGATTCTTCATTGAAATAGAAATGTGCAGTATCGAAAGAACGATAACCTGCTTCAATTGCTGCTGTTACGACTTGCTGCATTTCATCTTCAGAAATTTTGTATACGCCTAGTCCTAAAACCGGCATCTCCACATTATTATTTAGCTTGACTGTTTGTGTCATTTATCTCACTCCTTTTTCTAAATTTTACTTCTAACAATGTTATTATTCAAAAATAAAACATTTATTATAAGCGATTTCCTGAGAATTTTTGTATAATGAATGGGAGAAAAATAATTGGAGGCGACAATTGTGAATAATCATGAAATTGATTATAAGATTTATGGCGATGATATGCAGTATGTAGAAATTGAATTAGATCCAAATGAAACTGTTGTTTCAGAAGCAGGTTCGATGATGATGATCAATCCTTCAATTGAAATGCAGACGATATTCGGAGATGGTTCTTCATCAGGCGGCAGTGGTTTCATGGATAAACTTTTTTCTGCAGGTAAACGTACATTAACAGGCGAAAGCTTATTTATGACGACATTTACTAACCGTGGACATGGTAAAGAACATGTATATTTTGCTGCACCTTATCCAGGGAAGATTATTCCTATCGATTTAGCTGAAGTTGGCGGAGAATTTATCTGTCAGAAAGATGCATTCCTGGCAGCTGCACAAGGTGTGAGTGTCGGTATCGCCTTCCAAAAAAGACTTGGAGCAGGATTCTTCGGTGGTGAAGGATTCATCATGCAACGTCTGCAAGGTGATGGAATGGCATTTATTCATGCAGGTGGTGCAATTATGCGCAGACAATTAGCACCTGGTGAAGTTTTACTTGTTGATACTGGATGTTTAGTGGGGATGTCAAAAGAAGTTGACTATGATATTCAAACAGTTCCTGGTTTAAAAACTAAATTATTTGGTGGAGAAGGAATCTTCCTGGCACGATTACAAGGCCCAGGTACAGTTTATATCCAGTCGTTACCATTCTCAAGATTTGCATCAAGAATATTTGCTGCAGCTCCAGTTACTGGTAAACAAACCGGTGAAAGTGGTATCGGTGGATTATTCGACATGTTTAATGATTAAAATTGAATATAGTAAAAGCATCCTTAAGCGGTTAAGGATGCTTTTATTTTTTGGAGAGATATTAGGTGCTGGGATGGTTGCGATATTTAGTGTTTATCGCAACCATTACGTCTATCTATGACTCCTCGCTTGAGTTGGTTGCGATATTTGATGTTTATCGCAACCATCACATCTATTTATGACTTCTCGCTTGAGTTGGTTGCGATATTTAGTGTTTATCGCAACCATCAAACGAATCTCAAAATACCACTCTACCTCTTTGGTGTATATCCCAGCATATCGAACAACTCACTTTTTTCGTCTGCTGTTAAGTCTTTCCATTCACCTAACTTTAAATCATCAACTAGAATATTCATCACGCGTAATCTTCTTAACTGCTTTACTTCATAGCCAAGTGCTTCACACATACGACGGATTTGACGATTTAACCCTTGTGTTAAGATAATTTTAAATGTTTTGTTGTTCACTTTTTCAACCACTGCAGGTAGTGTCACCGTATCTAAAATTTCCACGCCTTCTGACATTTGTTTAATAAAATCATCTGTAATCGGTTTATCCACACTTACGATATATTCTTTTTCGTGGCGTCCTTCTTTACGGAGTATTTCATTAACGATATCCCCATCGTTCGTTAATAGAATCAGACCTTCACTATCCTTATCCAGTCTTCCAATATGAAAAATACGTTCCTTATGTCCTACAAAATCAACTATATTCCCTTTAATATGGCGTTCTGTCGTTGAAGTGATACCTCTCGGCTTATTCAACTTTAGATAAACATATCCTTTTTCAAGTTTAATCTCTTTATTATCGACTGTTACGATATCTTCATCTGTAACTTTACTCCCTACTTCTGCAAACTCTCCGTTAATCTTCACGCGTCCTGCTTCAATCCATTTATCTGCCCCACGTCTTGAACAAACACCTGCTTCAGATAAATATTTGTTAATTCTCATCATATAAATACCTCCAAAAAAAGAAAGAGCATCTCAGCTCTTCTTTTTAATAATATTTAGAACGTACAAAGTAGTGGTCATAAATAAATGTACCGAATGGTATAAATGCTACCAGTAATCCTAAAGCAGGCCATTTTAAAGGCCACTTCACTTTAATCGTCATCATAATTAGCGTAATCACATACACAGTAAATAAAAAACCATGTATAGACCCGATTACTGTAACAACTTCCGGCTTTCCTGCTAAATATTTAAGTGGCATCGCTATACCGAGCAGTAACAGTAATGATCCACCTTCTAAAAATCCAAAAAATCGAAATACACTTTTTAATGTCTGATTATTCATCTATTTCATCCTCATCATTCAATGCGCTACGTGAAGCATTAAATTCTTTATGCAATGCTACAGCTTTAATCTGATGATTTTCAGCATCAAGTACAATCCATTTATCATACTTCGTATCCACATAATCATCTTTATCGATATCTGGATTTTGTGCCTGCATCCAGCCACCAATGGTATCAATATCTTCAGAATCTTCAAATGTTATACCAAACTTCTCTTCGATATCATCTAATAACACGCGTCCATTGATTTGATAAGCATTTTCTCCTGTCTTGATAATATCATTAACTTCATCATCATCGAATTCGTCTCGAATTTCACCAACAATTTCTTCTAAGATATCTTCCATCGTTAGTATCCCTGCTGTACCACCATACTCATCAATAACTAATGCAATATGTACACGTTCACGTTGCATCTTAATAAGCGCGTCACTAATTCTTGTCACTTCATGTATAAGAGGTAGGTCATGTATATGATCCTTAATACGAACCGGGTCTCCTGATGCGTATTTCGTTAAGAATTCTTTCACATTGATAAAACCAATAATATGGTCTTTATCTCCATCTTCTGATATAGGATATCGTGTAAACTGATGTTCATTAATGACTTCAAGTAACTCATCTATATTGAAAGGCTGCGTTAAAGTAATCATCTGTGTACGAGGTACCATGATATCTTTTGCTAAACGTTCATCAAAACTAAATATATTTTGCATATACGCAAGTTCAGTATGATTAATTTCTCCACTTTGATAACTTTGCGTCATAATAATCTTTAACTCTTCTTCACTCATAGCCTGATCGTGGTCTGCAGGTTGAACACCAAAAATACGTAAAATAAGACGCGCCGTACCATTCATTGACCAAATTAACGGTTTCATAATAAAACCAAAGAAATAAAGCGGTCTGGCAAAAGCTAAAGTCATTTTCTCAGCGTACTGAATGGCTAAAGACTTAGGAGCAAGTTCACCCATTACAACATGTATAAAAGTTACGATAAAGAACGTTAATCCTACAGTAATCGGCTTGCTCATGTCTGCTGGAATGTGCATTAAATGTAGTACTGGATGGATGACCTTTTCAAATGTCGATTCACCAATCCAACCTAACCCTAACGCAGTAACCGTTATACCTAGCTGACATGCTGATAGATAATAATCTAGATGATGAATCATATTCTGTACGATTTTAGCGTTTCCGTTACCTTCACTTACAAGTTGATCAATTCTTGAAGTTCTAACCTTGACCAAACTAAATTCTGATCCTACAAATAAAGCTGTTAACATAATTAAAATTGCAAATAATAATAAATTCGATATGGTTTGTATGTCCAATTAATTCCCTAAAACTAGGGATTCACCTCCGGTTAATATATGGTGACTACTAAAGTCACAAAAAATTGTATTACAAATACTTAAGTTACTTTGTTTTAAGATTACGACCTTCCCAATGGTAGTCACCTCCTGAGATAAAATTCGGATAGTGTTATTTTATCACAAAAAGACCCCTTTGTAGTAAAAGAGTCTCTTAAATTAACAATATTGTGTAATAAATTTATGACTAAGCTCATTAAACGCTTCCGGCTGATCGATGTTACAGACGTGACCAGATTGTTTGATAACTTCAAGTTCAAAATTTGAATAATTTTCAACGACCTTTTGAACAGGTGGAATAAATAAGTAATCTTCATCTCCCATTAAAAAAAGCGTCGGTATCTTCTTTGTTGAAACTTGCAGATGACCAAGATAAGGATTGATTAGACGCGTTAAACTGAACCATTTAATAAACTGTTTCTGACTCATCTTCTTCGCTTCATTAATAAATGCCAGACGAGATTCTTCATGTTCTTTACGTGGCATAATAATATAAGCAAATAATTTATACAGCAACATATATGGAATGAAATTCTTTGAAATGCGACCTACCATCAGCAGAAACTTCGTACGAATATCAATATTAATAATCGCACCACCTAAAACAAGTGACGTTACTCTTTCCGGATATTTATCAGCAATCGTTTGAGAAACAATCGTACCAAGACTCATACCTATAATATGCGTCTTTTCAATCTGAAGCTCATCCAGAACCTCTATTACCTCATCTGCCAGCGTCGCAAATGAATCAGTTTTCTTCCACACAACCTCAGTCGATTTACCGTGTCCTCGAAGATCAACTAATAATATATTAAAATCTTTTCTAAAATATCTAATCTGTTTAAACCATATCGTAGAGCTACCACCTGCACCATGAATAAACGTAATCCACGGAGCTGATTCATCTTTAATATAGGTTTTGTGATATAACATAATGATCATCCGTTCTCTATTTGTAGCTTTAATTAATAATAATATATACCCTGATTTCATAACATTATATCACATTTTTATACTTATAATTTTGAATTTGTGACTATTTCCCGAGAAATATATGTTTTCATTGAATATTGATTCCATGCAAAATGCACTTAAGAAATTCTCTTAAGTGCATCTCGAATATTATATCTCTTCGATTACTTCTAATTCTTCTGCTGTAGGTTTTTTCTTGATTAAACCATAAATTACTGCTGCAACAACCACACCAATTAATAACGCTAATATAAACATTGGCCAGTGTGCTTTGTCTAATCCCACTACAAATATTCCACCGTGCGGCGCTGGAACACGACAACCAAATGCCATAGCAAGAGCACCCGCTGTTGCACTACCTGCTATCATTGAAGGAATAACACGTACGGGATCTGCCGCTGCAAATGGAATTGCACCTTCAGTGATGAATGAAAGACCCATCGCAAAATTTGAAACGATTGAACCTCTTTGTACTTTTGTAAATTTATTTTTAAAGATTAACATAGATAATGCGATAGCTAATGGAGGCACCATACCACCAATCATTGCAGCTGTAATCGGTGCATTATTTCCAGCTTCTAACGCTGCTATACCAAATGTATAAGCTGCTTTATTGAAAGGTCCACCCATATCAATCGCCATCATACCACCTAATACTAATCCTAATATAATGATATTCGTACCACTTAATCCATTTAACCCATTGGTCATTGCTTCATTTAACCATCTTGTCGGAGGATTGATCACAAAGTGCATCAGTAAACCAGTTATTAATACACCAAAGACTGGATATATTAGTGTCGGTTTAATACCGTCTAATGCTTGAGGAAGCCATTCAAACGCTTTTTTAATGAGCAACATTAGATAACCTGCCATAAAACCTGCTACTAAAGCACCTAAGAATCCAGAGCCTCCACTCGCTGCCATCATACCGCCAACCATACCTGGTGCTAAACCAGGACGATCAGCAATACTTTTTGCAATGAATCCAGCAAGAATAGGTATCATTAGTGTAAAAGCACTGCCACCTATATCATTTTTCAATAATGCTGCAAAAGCATTATAAGTCTCGTGTTTTGGATCTGCTGATTTAATTCCCCAGAAAAAACTTAATGCAATTAAAATACCACCTGCAATTACAAACGGTAACATATTTGATACACCAGACATCAAGTGTTTATAGAATCCTTTTTTCTCTCTCGTACCACTTGATTTTACTGCGCCGCCTTTTGCTTCAAACACTGGGCGTGTATCATCTTGAGCCATATTAATTAGTTCTTCCGGACGTTTAATACCGTCTGCTACTGGTACCATAACAACGTTCTTACCATGAAAACGATTTGTTTCAACATTCACATCTGCTGCGACAATTATCCCTTTGGCACGTGCAATTTCTTCATCCGTCAATTTATTTTTAACGCCACCTGAACCGTTTGTTTCAACTTTAATCGGTACACCCATCTTCTTCGCCTGATTCTTCAGAGCATCTGCTGCCATATAAGTATGCGCAATCCCTGTTGGACAGGCTGTCACTGCTAACACCAAATTTTCATCTTGAGCGTTACCTGTTGGCGCTAATATGACTTCTTCTTTTGTTTCTACTTCATCATTCTGCTCAATAATTTCAAGTACTTCTTCAGATGTTTTTGCATGTAATAACTGTGCACGTACTTCTTCATTCATTAATATGCCTGATAACTTAGCCAACGCATCTAAATGTGTCTGAGCGCCTCCTGCAGGCGCTGCAATCATAAAGAATAATGTCGCAGGTTGTCCATCAAGTGATTGATAATCTACTCCTTCAATAGATTTACCAAATGCGATCGCTGGTTTTGCTACAGCATCCGTCTTAGCATGTGGAATTGCTACTCCTTCACCTACGCCTGTTGTACTTTGTGCTTCACGCGCATGAATTGCCTCTTTGTATGCATGTTTATCATTTAAAATACCTGCGTTATTCAGCGTTTCTACTAACTCATCAATTACTCCATCTTTTGATGTTGATGATAAATCCATAGCTATTGTAGATTCTTTTAACAAATCTGTTATTCTCATGATTACACCCCTATTATTTAAATTTTAGTAATTGTAATGTTATTTATGATTGCATCAATTTGTTCACGAGTTGCCAAATCTTCAGTAAATGCCGTTGCCGTACCACATGCTACTGCCTGTTTTAGACTATCTATAATATCTTTTCCCTTGCTAAATCCTGCTACCATACCTGCAACGGTAGAATCTCCAGATCCTACTGTATTAATAACTTTACCTTCTGGCACAACTGCCTTGTAACATGCATCTTTAGTAACCAGTATTGCACCTTCCCCACCTAAAGATACAAGTACATTTTGTGCACCTTGATGCTGAAGTTGTCGTGCTGCATCAATCGTATCCTGATCATTATTAATCTGTACATCAAACATCGCTTCAAGTTCAGCTTTATTGGGTTTTACGAATAATGGCTGATGTTTTAATGTTTGCGTAAGCAATGACTTTTCTGCATCAACCACAAATGGTACATTGTGCTTGCTCAGTGTCTCTGCTATCACTGCATAAATATCTGGTTGAATTGAAGATGGTACACTGCCTGCGATAATGACAAAATCTTCTTGTGTTAATTGTTCCAACTGCGATAATAAAGCCAATAAATGCTGATCACTTACTTTTGGGCCTGGTGCATTAATTTCTGTTTCTGTTACGCCTTTAAGCTTGATATTAATGCGTGTGTCTTCTTCAACTTGTATAAATTGTGTGTTTATGCCGGATGTTTCTAATGTCTGCTTTATAAATGCTCCTGGAAATCCTCCTGTGAATCCTAAAGCAATTGAAGGTTCATCTAAAGTCTTCAAAACGCGGGAAACATTGATTCCTTTACCACCAGCGAATTTAAAAGTCGAGGTTGCGCGATTTAAATCTCCGACCTTAAACTGGTCAGTAAATACTACATAATCGATGGATGGGTTTAACGTAATCGTATAGATCATAGGCTCCTCCTTTATAAAAGATATTTTTCATAAGGCTTTACTTTATCATTTTGTGCATTCGTAATAATGATTGTTTTGTCCTGTTCCAGTTCACTGATTTTAGCAAATGTATATTCATCAAATTTAGAATCATCCAGTAAGAAAAATGTTTTCTGAGACATAGACATCGCCATTTTTTTGATATAAGCTTCTTCAATATCAGGTGTTGTTAATCCATACGTCGGATGAATACCATTCGCACCGATAAAGGCCTTATCAAATCTAAACTGCTTTAAATTGTCTAATGCCTGTACGCCGATTGCAGCATAAGTATCTTTCTTGATAAATCCACCTATCATATAGACTTCAATTCCTTTGTCAACTAACTGCGATACGTGCGTCGCACCGTTAGTAACGACAGTGATATGCTGCTGATTTAAATAAGGAATCATTGCAAGTGTAGAACTTCCAGCATCTAAATATATACAATCGTGCTCTTTAATTTGTAAAGCAGCCACTTTTGCAATTTGGTTCTTTTCATGAACTTTCGTCGTAGACTTTATCGAAAAGGCAACATCCTTATGCTTCTCAGTACTTTTCTTCGCACCCCCATGTACGCGAATCAATTTACCTTCTTTTTCAAGTGTTGATAAATCTCTTCTTATAGTAGATTCACTACTCGTTGTTACATCCATCAGAAGTTGTAAAGAAACGACATCATGTGCATTTAACAGGTTCAGTATAGTTTCATGTCTTTCAATCGTTAGCATATGCACCTCTCCTTTAATACACCCCTATCATAAAATAATCCCTAAATGAAGTCAATCTTTTTCAGTCAAAAACGGTCAAAAATAGCTATTATGGATGAATAAACATCATAAAACATTCATATCATAAAAAATATCGCATAGATTAAACTATGCGATACATAATGAGTCGTTAAATTTTAGTTCTTTTATAAAATATCTCTCCCTAAAGCTGCTTTATAAATCTCAAACCATTCATCATCTTTTAACGGTTGATGTTTAGCATTAAGCGCAAGCTTTGTTCTCTCAATATTTTTCGATCCTACAATCGGATAAATTTTATATGGTATATGATAGATAAAACGATAAGCGATATCATCTATAGATGTCTGATATTGCTTTGCTATGTCAGACATAACATGATTTACTTCTCCCGGTTTAAAGATATCTCCACCTGCTAATGGACTCCATGCCATTAAATCAACATGCTGCTTTTTCATATGATTAAGTGTGCCATCTTCAATATTTTCTAGTGTCAGTGCAGATAGTTCCACCTGATTATAATCTAATGATAATCCCACACGTTGCATCGCTTGATTCAGTTCATCAAATTGATGCGCTTTAAAGTTAGAAACACCAAAGGATCTCACCCATCCTTTTTCATTTAATGTTTTTAAAGTGTCGGCGACAATCTCGCTATCAAGTAATGGCGATGGTCGATGCAATAATAATAAATCAATGTCATCAACCTTTAAGTTACTTAAACTTCTTTCAACAGAGGCGGTAATATGTTCTGCACTATAATCATACTTGTGATAATTGAACTGAGGCATCGTTTTAGAATTTAACACGATGCCACACTTAGTAACAATCTGCATCTCATCTCTTAAACATTTTGATATTTGCAGCGCTTCACCAAAAATTGCCTCACAAGTATAATCTCCGTATATATCCGCGTGATCCATTGTCGTGATACCATTTGATACAAGTTCATGTAAAAATGTGTTAAGCTCATTTTTGCTATAATCCCACGTATCTAATCTCCAGAAGCCTTGTACAACATCTGACATCTTCATCATATCTACATCCTTTAATTAAATTGTAATATATCTAACTGATTCAGTATTTTTTCTTTATCAAGCTGTTCACCAATTATGACTAATTTTAATGGCAGATTCATAAACTCCTCTTCATATTGTGGAATTCCATAGGCATATTGAAATAAAATGACTTGTTCTGGATTTTCTCTAAACTTTATAAAACCTTTCACACGTAAAATACTTTCCGGTAATTGTCTGAGCCACTCTACAAAACGACGTGCATCAACTGGACCACCAAATTCATAAACAACAGACTGAATACCGTGATGAATATGTCTATGAGCCGTTATATTGTCACCCAAAAGATTGAGCGCATCTTTATCCAGTTTACAAAACGAGGTTTCATAAAGCGTCGCTTTCTGATTCAATGCTTTTACACTCTCAATGACCTGCTCTTTTTCATCGTCACTTATTAAATCGATTTTGTTAAGGATAACGATATGTGCATATTGCACCTGTTCTTCCATTAATCGTCGCGTTGTCTGAGATAGCTGATTACGATTTAAATATCTTGAGCAATCTAATATCGTTGTAATATTTTGTACTGCAGCTATCTTTGTAATCGCAGGATTTGTACATGCATCGTATATCTCAACGGGGTGTGCTACGCCTGTTGCCTCTATAATAACTAATTCAGGATGGTGTCGATGGTACAAATCACTAATTTGAATTGCAACATCGCTTTTCAAATCACAACATATACAACCGTTCAGTAATTCATTATACGGTGTATCATCCCCTAGAATCTTTGAATCTACATTAAATCCCCCAAGTTCATTCATTAATATAGCAATTTTTTTATTTTTATTTTGCGCAATGAATTGTGTAAGTAAAGTCGTTTTACCGCTTCCAAGAAATCCACTGATGATTAATATTTGCATCTTTTCATCTTTTGTCATGTTATCAACTCCACTATTTATTTTATATAATATAAGATTAAAATTTATTTTAATGCAACGTGACCAAACCTTTGAACATATTAACATTTTACATTCAAAAAGATTATAAATTAGCTTGAAAAAAGTTTATAAATATAATATGTTAAATAAGAACACATTAGGTTATTTCATGATTATAGAGTATACTACTACATAGATGTATTCGTAAACATGACATTAATTGTTTAGCATACATATTTAGGAGGCACATTATGTCAGATTATTTCAAGCTAGACAATCAACTTTGTTTTAGCTTATACAACGCTCAAAGACAAGTAAATCGCTATTATTCAAACAAAATTTTCAAAAAATATAACCTGACCTATCCTCAGTACTTAGTACTCCAGACCCTTTGGGCTTCATCACCTGTCAACGTGAAGAAACTTGTTACTGAATTATCCTTAGATACTGGTACAATCTCTCCATTACTAAAACGTATGGAAACAAATGGCCTCATCAGACGAGAAAGATCCGAACTTGATCAACGTGAAGTCTTCGTTCATCTGACTGATAAAAGTAAGGAAATTCAACCACATCTTGTAGACGCTACTGAAATCTTAAGAGATGCCTCACAGTTTACAGATGAAGAGTACGAGCAGTTTGGTAAATTACTCAATAAACTTATTCATAATTTACGTGATAAATAATAAAAGTCACTTTATCTTATATTAAAAGCCGAATCTCTATAAAAATTAATTTTTTATAGAGGTTCGGCTTTATTATTTATATCAATTTTAAATTGATTATTTTTTAATCCATGATATACCTATTGTACCGTAACCTAAATGGACGCCTGCTACAGGTACTAATATTTCACTGACGATATGAATATCCGGATATGTTGCTTGTAACCATTCTACGTATATCTCAGCTTCCTCTTCATCGCCACCATAAACCACACAAATCTCCTGCGGTCTGAATTCTGCTATATTTTTTTCGACATGTTTCTTTATCGCTTCAACTACTTTTTTCTTCGTTCTGACTTTATCAATCGGATAAATACTTCCATCCTCAAACTGTAGCACCAAATGTATATTAAGTAACCCAGCCATCAAGCTCTGTGTTTTAGATACGCGACCACTTTTTTTCATTTGATTTAAATTTTTAGGATTTAATATTAAGACAGCATCCTCAACGTATCGTTTAATCGTCTCAACAATTTCATCAAATGATTTGCCTTCTTCATTCATCTTTTTACCTGCTTCAATCATCGCTTTGATTGGATAACTACCGATCTTACTATCAATGACTGCAGAAGTAACATTAACTTCCTGGCTCGCTATTACAGAGCTTTGGAATGATCCTGTCAGCTTACTTGAAGGATGTACAGCAATCACATGCGTATATCCAGACCTTTCTATTTCTTCGTAAACATCATGTATTGCCTGAAAATTTGGTTGTGTTGTTTTAGCACCATCACCATATTCTTTCAATAATTGATAGAATTCTTCTACTGATAATTCAGCTTGATCCTGATAATGTTTATCATTAAGAATTACACCCATCGGCACTACAAAAGTATCTTTTTCACCGATTTGTAGACCAGATGACGTATCTGTAACCCATGCGATTTTGTTCATCGTGTAC
This sequence comes from Macrococcus equi, assembly GCF_047426745.1. Taxonomy (GTDB): domain Bacteria; phylum Bacillota; class Bacilli; order Staphylococcales; family Staphylococcaceae; genus Macrococcoides; species Macrococcoides equi. The sequence goes on from NZ_CP179732.1 coordinate 289,896, forward strand.
CTCCTCCTCATTTAATAACATCATATCACAAAACACAAAAAATATTTAATCTTAATAATAAATATTTTTATCTTTGTTGTTACTATATGATATTGATTTGATTTTACCCGGACAGATTATTTTATATTGATAATAATTGTTTTTGAAGCAATGTATGAAATTTTGTGTCAGTTCGAGATAACAATTCAGGTGTGCCATGTTCAATTATTTCGCCTTCATCAATCAGATATAATTGATCGCACATATCAAATATTGTCAAATCATGTGAAACAATAATGATAGTATGATGCGTTAACTGTTTGAGATAATCTAGCATTAACTTTTGATTTTTTATATCTACACCATTAAATGGTTCATCTAATATCCAGACTGGTTTGTCCCTTAAAATCATTCGAATTAAATGCAACCGTTTCTTTTCTCCTCCTGATAAATTTTCTCCAAATGATAAAATCTCACTCTCACTGTTAAACGGTAGATTAAAATCTCTTAATAACTGATTAAGTTTCGTTTTATCAATACTTGTGAACATATTGTCTGCAACAGTGCCACCTATAAAATGATTATCTTGTTCCATCACACAAAACATGTCCAGCAAATGATTTGGTGTATTAATCTTTTTATCATTTAAATAATAATCACCAGTGATATTTTCTAATCCTAAAATCGTATTGATTAATGTTGATTTACCGGCGCCACTTGGTCCTGCAATACCAATCTTTTGTCCTTTTTCTATGGATAAGTTGATATCGCAAAGACGCGTATCAACATTGACATCTTTTAAAGTGATATTAAAAATACCTTCATTGATATGCGAAAAGTGTTGTTTGTCATTTAGCTCATCTAAATGCTGTACCGCTTGCTTCGTCTCAACACGATGATAAGGAAAATGCACCATCGGGATACTCATTTCAAACAGTGTAATAGCAACCATTACTATACTTAAATACATCATCGTATTGTGTGTCGGATCATAAAGCATGACGAGGATTACCATAAATATAGCAATCATCGATATGAAATTAAGTAGAAAATCATAGATAACAATAAATTTATTTTCCTTTTTTATCGCATCTTCCATTTGCGCTTCTCTAGTATAAAGTTGCGCTAGATATGTATCATGCTTATCGAATACGCGGAGTGCTTCCAAAGAGAGTTGATAATCAAGAAAATGTCTTTCAAACGCTTGTGTCGCCTCTATCTTTTGTGCCACTATCCTCTCCAGTAGATGAGAAAATATGAGTGGCAAAATCAATGTTAAAATTAACATCGAGATAAAGAGAACAATGACTGCATATAAACTGAACTGCATATAAATCAGTATGACAATTATTGCAGTACTTAGTGCAATAATCGGTGGATAGATCACACGTAAAAGTAAATTCTGAAGTTTTTCTATATCATTTACCGTGCGGTTGAGCAATGTCGATAGATGATATCTGGATTGAATCGAGATAAAATTCTCCAGAAGATTGCGTACTGTTGTTACCCTAACATCCTTAAGCATCTCAAAAGTTGCTTCGTGACTGATTAATCTTTCAAAGTATTTACAGATTGCTCGTATAACCCCAAACAGTTTAATGGTAGCAACAAGTGTCATCAATGAATAAAGCGGAACTTTATATGCACTTTTAGATAACATCAGTCCACTTAAACTAAACATACCTATAGCGGTTAATCCTCCGCAAGTACCGATAATTATTGCTATGATGAGTGATTTTTTAGTATTTCTTGATAAATAACGCATGACTTATTCTCCTTCACTTCTTTGAATCGTAAGCTGACCGTCATCTATATAGATAATATTTTGTGCTGAGGTGATTGTTTGCTGATTGTGCGCAATGATAAAGACGGTTGATTGCTGTTTCAATCGCTCAATGGCTTGGTTAATGATACGTTCACTTTCAATATCAAGCATTGCAGTCGGCTCATCAAAAATAACGAGTGCCTTAGGCTGAACAAACACACGGAGCAGCATCAAGCGTCTTGCCTCACCTCCTGAAAGCTGTCTACCACTTTGACCGATAACTGTCTCATATTGGTCAGGTAAAGACATGAATAACTCATGCAGCCGAAGCATTTCAGCGTAATGATAGACCACTTCATCATCAATCTGCTGAAACATCTTTATATTATTCATAATCGTAGTATTTAATATAATAGGATTTTGCGATAAATAAACGATATTCCCCTTGCAACTTTCAGGTAATGTTAATGTACCCTTTGCATATTGCAGTCCGGCAAGTACTTTTGCAAACGTTGACTTACCAGCACCACTCGGTCCAGCAATCACATAGTGCTTAAGTGGTAATGTGACATTCGCTTGAAACTGATATTTATGCTCCGGATAAGAGACTAAAATATCGTCCATTACAATCGTTTGTGCTTGATGATAGCCTACTTTTGTAGATTGATCTTCTTCATTAAGTGTGTCATCAATAAGCTCCCCATATCCACTTGACTGCTTACCTGTATGAAAGGCCAGTCCGAGATCCTTTAAGGCATTATAAAATTCAGGTGCAAGCATTAATACAACAACAGAGGTATAAAAACTTACTGACTCGAAAACGATTAATGACAATCCGATTTCAAGCGCAATAATACCGATTGAGAGCATCGCAATAAATTCAAGCATCAGTGTTGATAGAAATGCTGTCTTTAAAATTTTCATCGTATTATCTTTATATTGCACTGAATAGTCTTCAATTTTTTCCATTGCCGGTTTTTCATATTTAAATAGTTTGATGGTCATGATACCTTTCATAACGTTTAAAAAGTAATTAGAAAAATGATTGAGCGATAACATTTGCTCTGTTGCTTTCTTTGATGTATTGATGCCGATAATGATATAGAACAACGGAATAAATGGTGCTGTAATACACATAATAAGTGCAGTCTGGTAATGAAATCTAAACAAAAATATCACGATAAATAACGGAACGAGCATGGATTTATAAACTTGTGGTATATAATCTGCGAAAAACGGGTGGATACCTTCTATCCCTTGCTGACTTAAATTCAATGTTTCACCCGCATCCTTAGACTTCTTCAGTAGTTTTTTTCTAAGACTACGCTTAATTTTGTCACTCATGACTTGCCCGGTATATTTAATACCCGACTGTAAAATACTACGCATCACCAGTATAATGAGTATTACGACTAAAGTATGAGAGATATCGATAACATTCTTTGTTAAAATATAATCAACAATCTTACCTATTTCTATACTTTGCATGATAATGGCAATACTTAATGCAATACTGAATATAAAAATTACTATATGTAATCGAAAATATTGTTTCGATAATTGTGTTAAATACTTCACATAATCACTCCTTGGTTGCATTATAGCATGTATCACTCAACAAGTATAAATAGTGAAATTGGAATGACTATGCTATAATTTTTAAAGAATTTAAAAAGAAGATAAAAGGTGGTTCACGCATGGAATTTTTTGAATTAGTCAAGGCGCTTATCCTCGGAATTGTGGAAGGTTTAACTGAATTTGCTCCTGTTTCATCTACAGGACATCAAATTTTAGTGGATGATATGTGGTTACAGACAAAAGAAGTATTAGGAAATCAGGAATCAGCGAATACATTCAAAATCGTTATTCAGCTTGGTTCTATATTTGCAGCAGCGTGGATTTTCCGTCATCGTTTCCTGGAAATGTTTCATTTAGCAAAAGATAAAACACCTCATCCATCAGGTAAAAAATTAAATTTATTACACGTCTTCTTAGGATTATTACCTGCAGGTATCATGGGATTATTGTTTGACGATTTTATCGATGAACATTTATTCTCTGTACCAACAGTATTAATCGGTTTAGCATTAGGTGCTTTTCTGATGATTGCAGCAGATATTTATTCTAAAAAAGTTCAACATCCAACCACAGTTGATGAAATCAGCTATAAAAATGCAATCATTATCGGGATTGCTCAATGTTTAGCATTATGGCCAGGTTTTTCTAGATCAGGCTCTACGATTTCTACCGGAGTACTTTTAAAGATGAATCACAAAGCAGCTAGTGACTTCACATTTATTATGGCTGTCCCTATTATGTTTGCAGCAAGTGCTAAAAGTTTAATCAGCAACCTTGAGTATATCCAAAGTAGTCATATTACATTCTATATTGTCGGGTTTATTGCAGCATTTTTATTCGGGGTACTCTCAATCCGATTGTTCCTTGATTTAATTAATCGCATTAAACTTATTCCTTTTGCAATATATCGACTTGTGCTTGTAGCTATCATTGCAATTTTATATTACGGTTTTGGCATTGGACACGGTTTATAAAATTAATCTTACAGCTCAATGAGCTGTATTTTTTATATCCAAAATAAATTTTTTGTTCTCATATCTTTATTACACAAAAAAGTGATATAATGTTAATAACTAAACAAGCACAACAAGGAGCATTTATGCCAAATAATTCACTTGATTATCAAATGTATCTTGCGCAACGTGAGATTATTAAATATTATAATCGAAATTTATTAAAGCAAAATCAGTTAAGTTATCAGCATTATCTAGTTCTTATGGTATTGAATGAAGAAGAAGTTATGCCAGTATTACAACTCGGTGAACGTCTTGCTTTCCAATCTGGAACCATTACACCAATACTTAAGAAAATGGAAGCGCGTGGTATTATTTCACGTCATCGCAGTGAAGATGACGAACGTATCGTGATGGTCCAATTAACAGAGGAAGGTATGCAACTCGTTAAACAATTGCTCAACACGCCTTATGATATGTTTAAGGCCAGCCATCTCAATTTCGAGGAATATCAACTTTTAATGAAACTGTCTCAAAAAATCGTTAAAAACGTCACATATTAAAAACGTTCAATAACGATGAATCGATTTAGCCGATTCATCGTTATTTTTTTATATATAAGGGTAAATACTATATAATAATGACTACCAATATATAAAGGAGCGTTAAACCATGAAAAAAGAAACTGTAAAATCAGCAATTAATGTTGCTGCTGTACTATTAGTGCCGCTTATCAATGAACGTCATCGCATCAAGCAGCACCCTGAAGTTCAAAAGATGAGTGACTATTCTTCAAAAGCTTTCGATAATACAAAGCATGTGGCAATAAAGACAAAAGATAAAACAGTACATGCAACGCATAAAGTGACCTCTGCGGTTAGCACTGTTAAAAATACTACAGTTGATACTGCTCAATTTGTCAATCGTAAAGCCCATGAAACTAAGAAGAAACATGATTATAATCAACAAATGAAACAACACCATAAACAGGAAAAGCTTGAACAGAAAGAAGAAAAACAACTTCAAAAGGAAATTAATAAATTAGATCATCAGTTATCTAAAAATATCGAACGTAGAATAAAAGAAGAAGATAAAGCTGTAAACGAACGCGAGAAAGCACTTAAACAGGAAATGAAACAATATAAAAACTATGCTGTAGACCAATCAGCGAAGGATCAAAAATTCGCACCAGCACAACCCAAAAAGTTAACGCGTAAAGATCAAAAAGCGATTCATCAGCTTGCCAAAAAATTAGAACAATCTATCGAGGCACGTCATGCTGCAGAAGAAAAGGCTAACAATGCTAATCGAAAAGCCATGATTAAAGAAATGAAACAGTATAAGAACTATAAAATCAAGACACCTGGACAGAAGCGTTCAATATTCGGTCTGAAACGAGATAAACTAAACGTACAGAATGATAGAGTACATCAAGCTTTCTCACCAAATGATACTATCTCAGCAAAAGTGAGTGCACCTACTCAAAAAGCAAATAGTAAAACAGTCGAAGTAGAAGAAAATTATGACAATGCAAAAACTTTCGAGTTACATCGACAGTTAATGGCTGAACATATTGCCAAGCGTTAAACGTATTATTGTAGATGCTGATAGTTCCCCTGTCGTTCAGGAGATTATCCAGGTTGCCGAAGCATTTAATCTTACTGTTTTATTAGTAATGGATTTTGCACATTACAGATCGCAAACATTTCCAGCATTTGTTACCATTCAGTATGTGGATACCGGCAATGATAGTGCAGATTATGCGATAAAAAAAGTTGCAACTTCACATGACTTAGTGGTTACAGGTGATTACGGTCTTGCAAGTCTATTACTTGCGACAAGTAAGGTTATGCATCACAATGGTAAGTTATATACGCAAGAAACGATTGAGATGTTGCTACTCACAAGATACCATCACCAATTAGCACGCAAAGCTAAACAACGTGTAAAAGGGCCTTCAAAGTTTACTGCACAGCATCGACAATTTTTTATTCAGTCACTGACTGAATGCATAGAAAAAAACTTAGCGAATTAATTGCTAAGTTTTTTTGATAGTACTTTTAATTGTGATAAGCCTTGGCGAATCAATCGTTTTTCATCTTTAAAGCCAGATTTGATAAACGCATAATACGCATCATTTTTTACATTAACCATTAAATAAATTGCTTCGACTTCAGGATATTCATCAGCAAGATAGCGCTCGATGGCTGCTAAAGTCGCTTTAAAATACCCTTTATTCTGTTCAGCATAGTTAATGGATAATCCTCGAAGATATATTGCATTATCAGGAGCATCAATAGTGTTTAAGATGTCACCTTGTTCAAGGGCAAATACTCCAATTAATCTATCTTGCTCTTCAATAATAAATGGTGTGTAATTAGGTTTTTGTCGTGTAAGTATGAATCTTGGATGACCTGCATACACCATTTGCTTTGCTGGCAGCTCATAATGACTTAAGTCAATGTCATTATTTGTGTCTACTGGTTTAATAAGTATCAAGATATTCACTCCATTTCATTACATTTAATAATAACATAAAAGAAAGGATTTTTTTACATGAAAAATATTGCAGTTTACTGTGGATCAAATAAAGGGAAATCACCGCTTTATGCTGAAGGTGCTAGAGCGTTAGGCCAAACAATGGCTGAACAACAAATTGGACTTGTTTTTGGTGGTGGTAAAGCTGGTCTAATGGGTGTAATCGCTGATAGCGTTATCCAACACAAAGGAAAAACAATCGGTGTCATCCCCCATTTCCTTCACGAAAAAGAAATTGCACACCCAGATCTTACTGAACTTTATACAGTAGACACGATGCATCAAAGAAAAGATATGATGTCCTCATTATGTGACGGATATATTATGATGCCAGGTGGTGCAGGAACACTTGAGGAGTTCTTTGAAATATTTACATGGGCTCAACTCGGATTGCATGAGAAGCCAATCGGTATTTTAAATACTGACGACTTCTATAGCCCTTTAATTAATATGCTGGATAAGATGATAGAAGAAGGATTCATCGGTGAACATTATCGCGACCTTGCAATTGTGGACGATAATCCTAAATCTTTAATCGAAAAGATGAAAAACGCTAAACCTGTAAGTGTTAAGCGCTATGACAACGAATAATCCTGTTCACTCATCACTTGAATACCATGACGACTTAACAAGGCACTCGTAACGCCGAGTCCTTGTTTTTTTGTCCCACTAAAGCTGCCGTCATATATCTGTGTATTGCCACAACTCGGACTATTTGCTTTTAAAATAACTGTATCCACAAGATTATCTTTTAATATCTGCAAAGTTTGCTCCGCACCTTTTATAAATGCCTCTGTTACATCTTTGCCTGATATAGTGATTACTTTCGCTTTACCATCCAGCACATCAAAACCATCTCCTCCAACAATCTCTGCAGGATCACGTGGTGTACTTAAACCACCTAAAACCTCTGGACAGGCATGAATGGCACGTCCTTCTTCTATGAGTTGTATGAGTGACGGTTGACCTTGCGTGCCCCCATCATATCTTACATGTTCTCCTATGAGACAACTACTGATCAATATCATCATCTATCCCCCGTCAAATCAATTTTTTATAGTAAAGTACTTGTTCTCGTAATGGATGATCAACATGGATTAAAGGATGATTAAAACTTTTGATATATTCCATATCAAGTTTATGCATAATTCTTCTACTTTGGCGATTCACAAGGCTTGTGTAGCTATATACAGATGTTACACCTTTTTGTGCTGCATAATGTAATACTCCTTTAGCACCTTCAGTTGCATAACCTTTGTTCCAGAATTCTTTCCTTAATCGCCAGCCTATCTCATAGCATGGCATAAATGGTAAATCAAAATACTTTGTAGGAATCAAATATTGTATCCCGATAAATCCAATAAATTCTTTCGTGTCTTTTAAAGCTACTGCAAATAACCCTAGTTCGTGCTGAATAATCTCACGTTGCATCATATAAAAAGCCATTTCACTACGCGCGCTACTCATAACATCCGGAAAATAACGACGGACGTCAAAATCACTGTTCATCGCCTGAAAATGAACTAAATCATATTCATGCCAATCTCTAAATATTAATCTATCAGTCTCAAAATATATCATCTTATCCTCCTGTTGATTTAAATATACCAAATTACGCTTTACTCTCAAACACCCACAATCAAAAAGAGCCGATATTTTTTCAATATCGACTCTTTATAATTATTTATAGAGAATAATTTTTGCTGCTGATTTATCTTTAGATTCACCAACAACTTTCACTTTTAAACCGTATTTTGGAAGAAGTTTTCCGGCATGAGGTTGAGCTTTGTTCGTATAATCTTTATTATCATCAAATAATGGGTTTGCCACTAATGACTTATCTACTAAAGATGTATTTTCATCCAATGCAATTTTGAGAGGTTGTTGATTTGTTAAACTAAATGATGCATCACGCATTTGCCATTGGGTAGAAGCCGGTCCTGCACCTTCACCTTCCCATACTAATGGATTTTGGTCTGCATCTACTACACCTACAAATCCTTCACCTGGATGTTTACCAACGTGATTGTCTGTAAATGATTCATCAATATACTCTACAATCAATCCTTGATTATAACTTAATAATCCATCGCCACGTTTAATATGTGCTAATCCACTGTCAATGTTATGATGGCTTCTCCACTGTAATAAGTAGTAGTTCTTACTATATTTCTTACCGTCAGAAACCGTAAATCCGTTCAGTTCAAACTTAGGGGTATCTTCTGCGCCATCTACTAAAACATCCTTACCATCTGCTGTAACTTTTAAATTATCTAAGTATAAGCCAGGTGCAATGTATCCTCCGTCTGTTTTATAGAGAACACGTAATTCAACTTTCTGACCAGCATATTTATCTAAATTGAATTTTGCTGCAACGAATCCGTCACTTTTACCGTCTATACCATTCCCCATATTCGCTCCGCTATTTTCTGGATCATCGTTATTAGTAATATTACCTTCTAAATTTGTCCAGTGCTCACCATCTGTTGATGCCTGAACATACGCATAATCATAACCTTTTTCAATGTCATACCATGCATCAAAAGTAAAGTCTGCAGTTTTCGCATTTGTCAGATCAACAGACGTTGATAGTGTTGTTGCCAAATCATTATCTGAACCACTGTGATAGACTTTAGTGCCACTTTTTGGTGTCACAACATTTGTCACTTTATCTGGTAAATTTACTTTAATTACGTCGTTATTTGTTCCTTTAGTCGTCGCTTCATCAATTAGGAATTCCTGAGGTGTGCTTGTTACATCTTTAAGGTCGATCTCGCTACCTGTCTGCCAATTCCCCCCGTGGAAATCCTGCAACATTTCTTTCATGTATGGGTCAAATCCAGAAGGTTCTGTCCCTGGAATTTTGCCTGCCCAGCTACCACTTGACATGATTGACCAGAATGATACAGGTTCACCCTTACCCGAGTAAATTGTATCGTATTCATCAGGTAATCCAAGATCGTGACCGAACTCATGAGAGAATACGCCAGCAGCACCGTCTTCTGGCTGAATAGTATAATCAATTACAGCAAGCTTGCCACCAAATCGATCCTGACCAGACTGTGTATTAGGAATTGTATAAGGTTCACCTTGCGCATCAAAATCCAGACTCCAGCGATGACTCCAGATTGCATCACTACCTAAACGTCCTCCGCCAGCATCTTCACCCGGTGATGCATGAATAATCATAACGTGATCTACAATACCGTCTTTTTCATTTAAAATACCATCGCCATCCAGGTCATATCGATCCCACTGATCATACTCTTCAAGATTAACTTTTGGATCTTTTGCTGCAGCCTCTAGCGCTTCTTTCACCAACTCTTTCGGACGAATATCACTACCATCCGCATCAGGATAATTTGCCCCGTAATAAGCTGCATTATGCTTTGCTGTATACCAACCATGTACTTCACCATCTAAAGCATAACTACCACCCGATTGATTATTGTAGTATTTTTGCATACTCACAAGATTTTCTCCATTTGGACCTTTATAGCCATTTGGATTAAATACCATATCCTGATAATGACTCATCGGATAATCTTCATAAAACATATCCGATTCTTCTTTAGTGATTGTAGAATTTTTATAATCCGGAAAATCAATAGCTAATAGTAATACCTTATCCGTACGTTTCTCACCAGAATAGGTTTCAGGCACGACCGGCTTCACATTTTTCGCATGACCTAATTTTTTGCCGTTTCCCTTATTATATTTATTTTGTGCGTTTTTCTTATTTTTCTTATCAGTCACTTTATTGTATTTCTTATCAAATGCACCTTTATTTTTTACCACTTTATTAGATTGTTCATGTTTTTGTTTCAGGAAATTTTGAACAGCTCGTTCCGCTTCAGCTCGAGATGCCGTTTTAGAAAGTTTCCCTTCCTTTTGAAGCATCTTAATCAATCGTTCTTCATTTGCAACACCAGCATCAAAATTAGAACCTGCAATAGATGGTACCTTTGTGTCTGCATAAGCAGCTCCACTTGTTAAACCAAGACTCGAAACACCTAAAGATAACGCTAATAGTGAAGAAAATAATTGTTTTTTTCTCATCATTTTGCCTCCAAAAGTTTATTTTAAGACCTTGAATTTATTATCTTCTAAATATTCTGAATTGTAAATAAAATTTTGAAGTGTATAATATTACATTTTTGTAACAAAAAAAGACAAACCTTAAAGGCTTGTCTTGAATGAATTACTTACTATTTATAGATACTTATCTTGCCAACTGTACCGTCGCTATTTTGACCTTCAACTTTTATCTTGATGCCAAGTTGAGGCAATATACGGCTACTATCTGGTACCTGCATTCTATCTCTCGCCGCTACCGTATAACGTTTATCTGTAAACAGCGTGACAGGTTTCGTTGATTTCTTCTTAAAGAAATAATTTTTTGATGTATTATATTGGCCATAACTTTTCGTATTAAATGGCGCATCAAAAATTTGCGTATCCGTCATTGGAATAAGACCGTCCTGCGTGGTGATATTTGAAGGACTCGCATCCACTACACCGACTAAACTCTTGCCAAAGTGCTTCGATAGGTTCGCATTATCTAGGTATGATTCGTTCACATACCATATCACAAGTCCCTTACCATAACGATTCATGCCAAATGGGTCTTTAATATGTGATAATCCTTTATCTACACCATTATGACTTCTCCACTCCAATAAATAATACTGATTATAACTTCTAATCTTACCATTCTTGTCTTTCTTTCGAATTGGTGGAAGATTTACCTTAACGACATCATTATTGACCCCTTTTATACTTGCCTGATCAAGTAAATAGTATCGTTTTTTAGTTGAAATATTTTTATAGTTTAATTCACTACCTAATATCCAGTTCCCACCATAAATTTGCTGTAAATCTGATTTTGCAAATGGACTTAAACCAACAGGCTCCATTCCTGGAATAACACCGGCATCAGCACCGTAACTCATCAGTGACCAGAATCGAATCGGTTCTCCCGCATGACTATCAGCATTCGGTGCAGTATCATACTCATCGATTAGCCCTAACATATGACCAAATTCATGTGCGAAAGTACCCACTGTACTATCTTCAGCAAGAATGCCGTATTCTGCAATGCCTAAACGATTTTTGTAGAATTTTGAGTTTTTACTATATGTACCTTTAATTGATTTAGGATTGCCGTTTTTAGAGAGTGCGACTTCAGATACATGCTCCCAAATAGAATTTTTCAGGAACTTACCGCCACCTTCACTTTCACCAATACCACTAAACACGACAACAAATTTGTCAATGATACCATCAGGTTCTTTCATATTGCCATCCTGATCCAAATCATAATAATCATACTGATCATATTTATTCATATCAATACTTTTATCCTGAGCGGCATGTTCTGCTGCTTCCATAATCAATTCAGATACTTTTGCATCCTCATTATGTCCATAATAGTTTAAAGGATATTTCGCACGATACCATCCTGTTACTTGACCTTGTAAGTCAAGACTGTTCCCGGAAACTTGCTGATAATAGCTCTTTAAAGAAACGTAATCCTTTTGATCGGGTCCTTTAATCGAATCGCCAAAAAATAGCTGTTCATAATAAGCTTTATCATATACATTACGATAGTTTGCTGTTTCAGCTTTCGTTAAAGTAGATGCAGGACTATTACTAAAGTCCATCATAACAACGAGTACATTTTCTTTCATCGGTTGCTCACGAAAGACACGTTTTTTGAATTCAGGTACTTTCGTATTATCTGTAGAATTTGAACGTAGAACAGGCTCATTCACCTTAATCTTGTCCGCATTATCAAATTTAATTTCTTCTTCAGTCTTTGGTACTTGTGGTGTAGTTGCAGAGCTCACCGTTGTTGGCAATAATGCTGTGGTCATCGCTGCAACAGATAATGTTTTTATTATTTTATTCACATTTCTACCTCACTATCATTGTTTCTTCTTTTATCAATTGATTGGCTGCGTATATTTTTAATTTAATTTTATCATTTGCTTCTCTCGCTATTTTACCATGAAAATAGCAATGAAAACGATTTTCATGTTCTTTTGTATCATAAGCGCGAGATTTTCCTGGAGGATTGCCATCAAATAAACCAACTTGTTCACCATCAGTATCCACCAGTTCTATTGCAATATCATCCAGTTGTTTATCCGTATACACATCGACAGTAAATCGTTGTCCGGTACTCACATTTTTTGGATACACTACTTCAATAGCTTGACTCTCTTTTGATTGCGAAGGATTATCCTCTTGAACCACCTTGTCATTTTTTCCAAAACTACCTTGTTCAAATGTCTGTGGATCATACCATTTATAATCATATCCAGGCGTACCCCAAGGTTCTTTTTTAGGTTCAGTAGAATTTTGAGGGGTTTCAAAATCCAGTACTTCAGTCGCTTCATCTAACTTAATCTTTCCGTCGAATGACGTATAATCTTCTTGTTTAATCATCCAGTTCATAAGATTATTTAATAATCGTGTGTGATCCGCTTCATGAATACCATCGTATGTATTTTTTTGCTCGCCATTGTCTTCTCGCACATATTTTGGTGTACTATCTTCTACAATTGAAGAATCACCGATAAAGACCGCCTTACCTTTGCCGTACTTGCTGATTGCAACAAATGCACCTTCTGCTTTAAATCCATTGGTATAGACACCTTGATCTACAGCATGTGGCCATTTTTCTTTATCCGATAATTGCTCTGGATAAAGTATCCCTTTAGCATGCTTAGGATCAGTGATAAGTATCGTGCTGCCTGCATGCATATTGACCTTGTTCACACCATCTAATAATCCAAAAATATTGTCTTCATCTTTTGCCGAGATAACAACGTCATTTAGTGCGTTGTATCTAAATCTCACTCCAAATGTATCACTTAAAAAGTCACTGGAAGTAACACCTTGCATACGTTCAGAATGCTTTTCACCCTCATTCATTCCTTTAGTAATATCAAGAAATGCACCACGTCTATAACCATTAAATATTTCTGAAGCATCAAAGCGATTCAAATTTCTATCCGCATTGTAGTGGTCAGCAATCATCATGACACTTCCGCCACCTTTAACATATTCTTTTATCGCCTCTTGTTCAGATTGTTTGAGAGGGATATTAGGTTCAGGCATGACATAAGCTTTGTAACGCTTAAGTTTTTCCAGTGTGATGACTTCATGATATGAAGTTGAGGTCGTCTTTAATCCTTGTTTTATCAATTCATCATTAAAAGTAGAAAAAGCACCATCAATCACCCAATCCGCTTCTCCGGCAGTCACACCATGCGCAGCATCAAATAAAATATCCGCTTGAGTGTCAGACTTAAAGTGACTCGTCTGATCTTCCTTATTTTGATTACACCCTGTAAGTAATAAACCTGTTGTAAGTAATGTGATTATTTTGTTCATAAGCTACCTCATTAAAAAAGTGTATTAATATATACTTACATATACATTAACACACTTTATCAATTATTTTGTTTTATAAGAAATAAGTCTTACCTTAACTTTGTCTTGATGGAAGTCAACTTTTTTGTCTTTCGGTGTTGTGACCGTTACATCTGTTAAATCATCAGATTCATTATATTCATATGTGATAAGATAACTCTCAAAGTCCTGATCAAAATTCGGCTTTTGCGCTACAATACGGTTAATATCACCATATGTATCTTTTACTGTATATCCAGTAATTGCTTCAAGCTCGCGTGCAATTTCAGAAAGTGTGTATGATTTACCTTCGATTAAAACAAATTTTTCTTCATGCATAGATAACGCCTCCGCTTAGTCTTTTAACTATTATTCCCCTATTATTAAGCATAAAACATCATTATTGAATCACATAACCTTTTGAATCAACCGTTGATTTATTGGCCATATCTTTCGTTTCAGATACGCCACCTTTAATAACTAATTGTGCCTTACCTTGGGCAACACGCTCATAATCATCTTTATTAATTACGATGGACTTATAACTGATTGTCTTCTCATGAGGAGCATATTCATTGTAATTTTTCTTACTTTGCTTCATCGTACTTTCCTGCAATTCAGGAGGTATAAAAGAAGCATATTCTGAGAATATTTTTTTATCGCCAAGATCAAGCATACCAATATTATTATAAAACAGCGGTTTATCAAGCGTATTTTCAGTAGTTACTTCATACATCAAGACATATCCTTCAGTCTCACCATTAAATAAAACGACTTGATCTTCAGGCATATCTGTCACTTTAAAAATTTGTAATCTGTTAATGGTAGTGTTCATCCCACCATCTTTAAGTGATAAACCGATATTTTTTATAGATTTAACCGGTTGAACTTTACCATTTGTACTTGCTTCAATAGTGTTCGGCATAATTGCTTTGTTACGCAGTTGTGCTGTTTTCTTATCTTTTTCTGCACGTAATTTTTCTTGCTGCTGTGCTTTTTTCTGAGCTATCAACTGATTACGTTTTTCTATTGCCTGTTGTTTTTTTCTGGCTGCTTCTTCGCGCTTAATTTGCGCTTTGATTTCTGCCTCTTTTTCTTTTCTTAATCTTTCAATATCTGATTCTTTTTGTTTTATCTCTTTATCTATCGATTTATTTTCTTTTTGAATAGATTGATATTCTTTTTCTGCTTTATCTTTTTCTTTCTTTAACTGTTCAATTTCTTTCTTAACCGCTGCTGTGTCATCAGTGCCACAACCCGTTAAGAATAAAGCACCTGAAATTGCTAAGTACGCAAACTTTTTCAAGTTAATCCCACCTTCATCATTCTAGCATCTATTCTAACATAGAATATAATATTCGTATGTTAATTACCATTCCAAACCTTATTCATTGCAATACTTATTAGAATACATAACAATTAAAGAAAAAATATTTATGGAGTGTGAGAAGATGCAATACAAAATTTTACACAGCCCGGTATCTGAAAGTACACCTAATCATATGATTCTTCCAGTTATTATCTATCAGCAAGTCACTGGTGACTTTAAAGAAATATTTGCGCGTAATCACTGGCAAGGTATATGGACAAACGGTGTATTTAACTATCATCATTTCCATCCCGATAGCCACGAAGTATTAGGTGTCGCACGCGGTAGTGCCACATTAATGATCGGTGGAGAAAATGGCAGTAAAGTCAGTGTATCCGCTGGAGATGCACTTCTACTACCTGCAGGCTATGGACATAAATGCATTGAATCTAGCAGCGACTTTAGCGTTATAGGTGCCTATCCATCGGAACAGCCTTTTAAAACATTAACAAGTTATACTGACCTTGATACAATCAATCAAACCATCAATAGTGTAATGCTACCAGAATATGATCCGGTAGAAGGAGATAGTGGCGCTATGTTTAAAGAATGGCATAATATATATCATTGCGGAACATATGTTAAATAAATAATTTAACTGTTACATCACATTAAAAGGAGCATGGCAAATGCCATGCTCCTATTTTAAAACCATTTCTTTATTCTAAAGTATCCAATCATTCCGACCGAGATAACGATCATAACAATCCAGACGGCTAAATAACCATATTTCCAGTGAAGCTCGGGCATCACATCAAAGTTCATACCATATATACCTGCAATGAGTGTCAATGGCATAAAGATCACTGAATAAATCGTTAAGATTTTCATGATATTATTCATTCTGAATGAGTTCAGAGAAATATAATTATCTCTGATGTCTGCTGTCATTTCACGTGAAGATTCTATCATTTCTACTTGTTTGATAAGATGGTCATTGATATGGTGTAAAAATATTTTTTGTTTTTTGCTGAGCGATAATACTCTGCCTTCCAGCAGGCGATAAACTAAGTCTCGCATCGGTAATACCGTTCTTCTAATCAATAGTAAATCTTCTCTCAAGTCAAACGTCTCATCGATGAGATTCTCAGTAGAGATATTTACTGAGTGTCGGTCTTCAAATGAGAATACCTTATCTTCAAGGTCATAAACAAATGGAAAGTAGTTATCAACGATGGCATCTAAAGTTTTATACATCACTTCATGCGTCGTTACTTTCTCATTAGGCTTTTTCTTCAGCATGTTTTGCCAGACCTTTTCAACCTCTTCAGACGCTTCCTTATGATAAGTTACAATCAATGTCGAATTAATAAAGATATCAATCTCTTCGGGTTTCATCGTTCTTAAATCAATCGCATGAAACACAAAAAATAAATAATCATCATATTCTTTATATTTCGGACGTTGATTCACAGTTGTTGCATCTTCAATCGATAAAGGATGAAAGTGAAAAAACTGACTCAGCAATAAATTTTCTTCTTTTGTCGGTTCACTCATATCTACCCATAACCATTTCGGCGTAACTTCAATATCATACGGTGAGTTACACACATGAAGTGTATTCAATTCATCAATATACAATGTTCTTATCATGTTACACCTCTACTATCCTAATCATTTTAGTACTGTTATTGATTGATTTATAACCTAGTTTTAAATTCAACTGACGCATAGGTTCATTTCTTCTATCTACATCACAAAAAATCTGTTTAATATTTTTGGATTTTGCAATACGCTCTACCTCTACTTTCAATTGAGTGGCAAGACCTTTATTTCTGAATTGTTTACAGACATACGTGGACTTTATATGTAGACTGTCGTTCAGACTAAACCAAATAAAAGCACATAGCTGGCGATTATCTTCTATTATAATAATCTGATCGCCGCGATGATGCATGAGAAGCCTTATAGATTCATAGCGTAAGCTTATCTCTAGAGAAGTTACTTTTTTCCCTGTATCATAGATAGTAGGAATATGTTCATGTATATTTGCAATGCTTTTAATATAATCTGTCTCATCAATTGATAAATATCGCATGTCAATCACCTTTACCATTGTACATGGATACGCGATATATCTCCACATTTAACTTGGACAGATGATAAGTTATCACTTTACTTATTACACCTGTTATATATACAAAATCATCATATTCCGATTGTTGTATTACAGAAAAACGTTGATAAATCAACATTTTTAAAAAAATCAATCGTTTTCAAAAATAATGTGATACATTTCACGTAAAGGTGTTATAATTTAATTGTGAAGTGATTAACAAATGAAAATTTGGAGGGAATTATTATGTTTAAAGAAGAGACGAAAAAATCGAGTGCATGGGAAGGATTCAAAACTGGTAAATGGAACAAACGTATCGACGTTCGTGAATTCATTCAGTTAAACTACACTTTATATGAAGGTAAAGATGAATTCTTAGCTGGTCCTACAGAAGCAACAAAACAATTATGGGATCAAGTAATGCAATTAACTAAAGAAGAACGTGAACGTGGCGGTATGTGGGATATGGATACTAAAGTTGTATCTTCTATTACATCTCATGATGCTGGTTACTTAAATAAAGACTTAGAAACAATCGTTGGGGTTCAAACTGAAAAACCATTCAAACGTTCTATGCAACCTTTTGGTGGTATTCGTATGGCGAAAGCAGCTTGTGAATCTTATGGTTATGAATTAGATAAAGAAACTGAAAAAATCTTCACTGATTTCAGAAAAACACACAACCAAGGTGTATTTGATGCATATTCTAAAGAAATGCTTGCTTGTCGTAAAGCTGGTGTAATCACTGGTCTTCCAGATGCTTATGGCCGTGGTCGTATCATCGGTGACTACCGTCGTGTAGCTTTATACGGTGTAGATTTCTTAATGGAACAAAAATACAATGAATTCCATAACTTATCTAATACAATGTCAGAAGATGTCATTAGATTACGTGAAGAAGTATCTGAACAATATCGTGCTTTAAACGAATTAAAAGAATTAGGTAAAATCTACGGCTTTGATATCTCTCGTCCAGCTGAAAACTTTAAAGAAGCAGTTCAATGGACTTACTTAGGATACTTAGCTGCAATTAAAGAACAAAACGGTGCAGCGATGAGTTTAGGTCGTGTATCAACATTCTTAGATATCTATGCAGAACGTGACTTAAAAGCTGGTACAATGACAGAGATGGAAGTTCAGGAAATCATTGACCACTTCATCATGAAATTACGTTTAGTAAAATTTGCTCGTACACCAGATTACAATGCATTATTCTCAGGAGATCCAACTTGGGTTACTGAATCAATCGGTGGTGTAGGTATCGACGGACGTCCGTTAGTTACTAAAAACTCATTCCGTTTCTTACATTCATTAGATAACTTAGGTCCAGCCCCAGAACCAAACTTAACAGTATTATGGTCTACACGCTTACCTGAAAACTTCAAAAAATATTGTGCTAAAATGAGTATCAAAACAAGTTCAATTCAATATGAAAATGACGATTTAATGCGTGAAAGCTATGGTGATGACTATGGAATCGCATGTTGTGTATCTGCAATGAGAATCGGTAAACAAATGCAATTCTTCGGTGCACGTGCTAACTTAGCGAAAACATTATTATATGCGATCAACGGTGGTAAAGATGAAAAATCTGGTGCACAAGTTGGACCAAACTTCGCTCCAATCACTGATGAAGTATTAGATTATGATACAGTATACAAACAATTAGATGCGATGATGGATTGGTTAGCAGGCGTATACATTAACTCATTAAACGTTATCCACTACATGCACGATAAATACAGCTATGAAAGAATTGAAATGGCTTTACATGATACTGAAATTATTCGTACAATGGCAACAGGTATTGCTGGTCTTTCAGTTGCAGCTGACTCATTATCAGCAATTAAATATGCTAAAGTTAAAACAATCCGTAACGAAGATGGCTTAGTTGTTGACTTCGAAACTGAAGGTGAATTCCCTCAATACGGAAATAATGATTCACGTGTAGATGATATTGCTGTACAATTAGTAGAATCATTCATGGGCAAATTACGTAAACACAAAACTTACCGTGATTCTGAACATACAATGTCAGTATTAACAATCACTTCTAACGTAGTTTATGGTAAGAAAACAGGTAACACTCCTGATGGACGTAAAGCTGGCGAACCATTCGCACCAGGTGCTAACCCAATGCACGGACGCGATAAAAACGGTGCATTAGCATCATTATCATCAGTATCTAAATTACCTTATGACTGCTGTAAAGATGGTATCTCTAACACATTCTCTATCGTACCGAAATCATTAGGTAAAGAAGACGAAGCACAACAACAAAACTTAGTTGGTGTATTAGATGGTTATGCAATGCAACATGGTCACCACTTAAACATTAACGTATTCAATCGTGAAACATTACTTGATGCAATGGAACATCCAGAAGAATATCCACAACTTACAATCCGTGTATCAGGATATGCAGTAAACTTTATTAAATTAACAAGAGAACAACAACTAGATGTAATCTCTAGAACATTCCACGAAAAAATGTAATTAATCAAAGGACGGGATATAAATGATCAAAGGACACATTCATTCAGTAGAAAGCTTAGGAACAGTTGATGGACCAGGACTGCGCTATATATTATTCACACAAGGATGTCTATTACGCTGTCAGTTCTGCCACAACCCTGATACTTGGGAAATTGGCGCACCATCAAGAGAAGTGACTGCTGATGAAATCGTGAACGAAGTATTACCTTATATCCCCTACTTTAATGCTTCAGGTGGAGGTGTAACTGTAAGTGGCGGAGAACCGCTACTTCAGTTACCGTTTTTAGAAGAGTTATTCGCTAAATTAAAACAACACGATATTTCGACATGTATCGACACATCAGCTGGGTGTTTTAATGATACACCTGCATTTATGCATCACTTTGATAATATGCAGAAATATACTGATCTTTTCTTATTAGATATCAAGCATATCGATAATGAAAAACATCTTAAACTTACTGGTAAACCTAATGAACATATCTTGAAGTTTGCCCGTATGTTATCAGACAGAAAACAGCCTGTATGGATCAGACATGTCCTTGTACCTGGTATTACAGATGATAAAGAAGATTTAATCAAACTAGGTGAATTCATCAATTCACTTGAAAATGTTGAAAAGTTTGAAATTCTACCCTATCATCAGCTAGGTGTTCATAAATGGGAAGCGATGAATCTGCAATATCCTCTAAAAGACGTAGAGCCGCCAAGTGATGAAGAAGTAAAAACAGCATATGATTTAGTTAATTTTAAAGGTTTAACACCTTTATCTAAATAAAAAGAATCCCGAAGCATTTTGCTTCGGGATTCTTTTTATTCATCTTCATAAGTTTCTAATATCATCATTTCATCATAATTTACCGATTGACGTAATTCTACGGCCATTGGTAAACTGATTTTTCCTTTTTTATGCAGTTGATTGATTAAGTTCTTTTCTGCATTTAATACATCTAATGCAAACAATGTTTCCTCATCTTCTGATGATTCACTAGAAGCATTACGCTTAATCTGATTAACACGATTTAAATAGTTATCTGAAACGAGCGCAACTTCCACTCGGTTTTCACGACTAATTTCCTCTGACAGTCTTTGTACCACAGTATAGTGAACTTTCGCTGCCACATGCTGGATTTCTTCTAAACTATTTTGAATCGAAGCAGTACTTCTTTCATTAATATGTTCCGCAAAAGCTTTACGTTTCTTATTCATCCTGAAAATATATTGTAATCGTTTGAAGAAATGTGCTGAATGAAAGACTTTTGAGCGCTCGATGTACTGCACATAGTGATTATAGGTACGCTGACCTATCTCGTGATGCTCAATCATCTCATCCAGCGTCTTCATTTCTGTCGCTAAAGCAATTGCATGCAGACGGTCAATCTCTTTTGGATTATGTTCTCGTTCTGACGCCTCAGTATAAAACTCTATCTGCATCGTATACTGTCTGATGAGATTACCTGCTATCATACTATTTGCTTTTGTCGTATGCTCATGAATGTATTTTACTGCATATTCTTTAATCTTAATACGTGCATCCTTAAAGCTTAATTTAGAATCATCTTCCTCTTCTTCATCTTTTGGTGTGAGAATCGGTAGAAGGACCTGCGCGACCACTAAACTTATAACAATGACACCCGCTGCGATAAATAACAGATTATCTCTATAATTAAATACCTCATGATGATTGATCTCTACCGGAATCGTCAGAGCAATTGCCATCGAAATTGTACCGTGAACTCCACACACCGTTGCTATTAAAGCATACTTAAAGCGATTCGGTCGTACTTCTTCGTTTTCTAAATCTCTTCGGTTTAAAATACGTTCAAATCTACTTTCACGAATGTAGAACATATCATATAACATATACACCCAGATAAATCTAAACAGATAGACAAGTAAGGCAATCACAATCATATACATAAATGTTGCACTTAAATTCTCATTATGATTATTGATAAGCGATACGGTTACCTCAGGAATTAAATAGCCAAGTAAGGTGAAGACAAAACCATTCAATACAGTTGAAAGTAATGCCCACGTATTATTATAACCTAGTTGCAGACGCGTCGTTGCCTGACTCATTCGATCTCGTTCAATACCATGCACGATACCTCCGATAACAGCAGCAATAACTCCGGAAACATGGAATTTTTCAGCAATTTCATAAATTACAAATGGTGTTAGTAACTGAATCAGAATATAGACGTACTCGTTTAAAAATCCTTTTCTGATTAATGCGATTCTTAACTGCACAAACATTAAACCGATAAACAAACCTATAATTAATCCACCAAATGTAGATAGGAAAAATTGAGAAACTGATTGGCTGACGCTAAATACTCCAGTTGTAAGTGCAAGTAATGCAATTTTAAAACTTAAAATACCTGCTGCATCATTCAGTAAAGACTCACCTTCTAAAATGGTCATTAACCCTTTTGGAAGTTTCTTACCTTTAGCGATTGCCTGAACAGCTACTGCATCAGTCGGACAAATAATCGCTGCAAGTGCAAAACAGGCTGCAAACGGTAAGAAAGGAATCATCCAATGCACAATGTACCCTAATCCAATAACTGTCGTAAAAACAAGACCAAGTGCCATCAGAATAATAGGCTTTAAATATTTAATAAACGTAATTCTGGATACATCGTAACCTTCAAGAAATAACAATGGTGCGATGATTCCCAGTAAAAATAACTCAGGCTCAAATTCCACATCAAGGGGAATCGGTGTAAGGTAAAAAATTAACCCTACCCCAATTTGAATAAAAGCCAGAGGAATCTTTGGCATATAAAAATGAATAATCGTAGAAATAATAACTGCACATATTAAACTTAAAATAATGATAAAACTTTCCATGGCTCACCTCTATATACTCAAAATATCAATAGGTTATTATACCCGTTAGAATATAAAATAATTAAAATTTATCAAAATAAAAGACTCAGAAAAATGAGTCTTTTAAATCAAGTTATTTAAACTATATCCAGCAATTATTCTGAATCACGAGATGGACCATAAATTGGTGGAACACGTAAATCCGCCTGACGCATTAATACCGTCATTTGTCCTCTGTGATGCGTTTGATGCGTTATCATTGAAAATAGAAGGTGACCTTTAGGCATGTTATGACCGAAGAAATCAGCATCTTCTAGTAAAGATTCATCCGTTAACTCAGTTTCATATGCTGCAAGTGTATTATCATAAATTTGTTTTGCAGCTTCAACCATCTCACTCGCTGACTCAGGCTTAGGAGTACCAAATGTTGCACCCTCTACCTTAATCCCCGCACGATCAGCAAAACCACCGACACTTGATACGACATGCCATGCAATTTCTCCTAAAGTACGATCAAGCTCAGAAACAGCCTGGTCAAGTGACTCGTCCGTTAATTCCTTTAAACAAGCGATTGTCGTATTTGCTTCCTGACGATACTGCGTTAAAAAATCCTGTTTTGTACGAAACATAATATTCTCCCCCTTATCATGATTACTTTAAATATACAATCAATCCAATCCAGTGACAAACATATGGGCTTGTTGGTTTTGATTGACAATGTTACATTCATTAATTATGCTTATAAAAAAGAGAGGAGTGATGTATTATGACGAATTTTACTAATATAGAAAAGTCACTTTATTTCGTCATGGACATTGCACGCTAATTATTGCTCGTGTACCCATGGCGAAATACGTCATGGGTATTTTTATAATTCAAAGGAGCAAATAAATGGATAAATTAACACAATTAGGTTTCAACACAGAGAGAATGAACCAAGCAAATGAATTTAACGCATCATTATTAAAAGCACGTATTTCAGTGCAACATAAAGGGATGTATCGCGCAATCACTGAAAATGGCGAGTATCTCGTACAACTATCAGGTAAAGATAAATTTGCAAGTTTCGATTTAATCCAAACACCTGCAGTTGGAGATTTCGTATTAATTAAACCATTCCCTAACGAACGTAAAGGCATCATTCAACATGTATTACCAAGAACACAACAATATATACGAAATGCAGCAGGTAACCTAACGAAACCACAAATCATCGCAGCAAATATTGATTATGCATTTCTTACAATGAGTTGTAACGATAACTTTAATACGAATCGATTAGAACGCTATTTGATTGCAACGTATGATTCAGGAGCAACTCCAATTATCGTCATGACAAAAGCAGATTTAATCACAGATTTAGACAAAGAAATTATGATTGCAGAACTCAGTACCGTCGCCCCTACAGTTCCAGTTTATTTCGTACAACACGATAGTGATGACAATATCGAAACTTTAAAAAATTATTTAAAAGACCATAAAACAGGAACACTACTTGGATCAAGCGGTGTCGGTAAATCGACTTTGATCAATCGATTGCTCTGTGAAGATGTGATGGATACAGGTGAAATCCGTTTAACTGATGATAAAGGAAAACATACGACGACACACCGCGAACTACTTCTACTCGATGATGGCGGGATATTAATAGATACACCAGGGATGCGAGAGTTTCAATTATGGAGCACCGGTGAGAATTTAGGACTTGCGACCGAATTTGAAGAGGTTGATAATTTAATCCTTCAATGTAAGTTTAATAATTGTACCCATACGAATGAACCAGGATGTGCAATTAATGCAGCAATCGAAAACGGAGAATTATCTGAAGAACGATTCGAGCGTTATAATAAATATTTACGAGAACTTGAATTTGTAGAACGAAGAAATGATGAAGCGAAGATGAGTGCTGAACGAAACAAATGGAAGCAATTAACTAAGATTGGGAAAGCCAATCGAAAAGCGAAGATGGGTAAAAGAAAATAAAAAGTTTAGTGTGGTGAGTGGTCTGTAAATAGTGTTTACAGACCACTCACCTTTTTTTATAGATTTTCTTTTATTCTAGTGGGATGTATTTTGTCATTACAGCCCACTCGAAAATACAAAATAAGATTTGACAATATACACCAGTCGTATTATATTATAGTTGAGCTACTTGGTAATACAAAGTAGCTTTCAAAAGATTAGCTATCTTGTATTACAAAGTAGAGGTGAAACCCATGGGTATACGTACTCAGTTATTGAAAGGTTTACTTGATGCATGCGTCCTTTCAATCATTAAAGAAAAAGAAGTGTACGGCTATGAACTCTCACAAAAGTTACTCGATTCCGGACTCGGTAATATCAGTGAAGGGACAATCTATCCAGTATTATTAAGACTTCAAAAGAAAAAATTAATTACAAGTGAAATGCGTGCAAGTGATGTAGGACCGAAACGAAAATACTACTTCATCACGCCACTCGGTGAAGAAGAACTAGAAAATATGGTCGAAGAATGGAACGAAATAGTGGGGCCGATATCGCAGTTGATTAATAAGGAGGGAATGTAATGCCAAAATTAAATGAAATGGATGTCGATTATCAAAAAAAGTTAAAACAGTTAACGCATTCTAATAAGAATGAATTCCTTAAAGTTCGTAACGCTTTAAAACTAGATTTCAAGATTCAGGAACGAGAAGCTGATAATATTTTATCTGATATACTTGACCATTTAATTGATGCACAAAATAGGGGTTTATCTACAAAAGAATTCTTCGGAACTGATACTAAGCAGTTCACTCAAGATTTATTTGAAGAATTACCGAAGAATAAACCAACACATCCTTTGTGGTATGTATTGTTTACCCTTTCATTATCATTCGCATCAATATTAATAGCTTTTGGACTTGCAAGTCAAATCAAATTTTTGATTACAGGCAGCTATGTCCCTGTCAATATTCATTTTGCATTAGTTGCTTTATCAGTGTTTGTTCTTCTACTTACTAGTGCAATCTTTATTACCATTCATTCAATGAAAAATAATATCTGCAATACTAAAACCGGCAAATTAATGACTATTCCATTTTATGTTGCAATGACATTCGTTCCTTTAATCATATATTTTATGGGATATGATCAAAACTTATCTAAACCATCTGGTTGCATGATGTTGCTGATAGGAATCCCTTTCTTATTCATTACAATCTTAACGTATAAAAAGAAAATATCTTACTAAGGTGATAATATGACTAACTTAAACGATTTAAATATTGAATACGTACGTAAAGTAAATCAATTACGACCTAAGAATAAAGAAGACTTTGAATATGTTGCTGCTCGTATTACGAATAATGTCACTTTATCTGAGGATGAATCAGACGAAATAATCCTTGAGATTTTAGAAGACTTACTCATCGCCCAAAGTAACGGTACTTCGGCAAAAGAATTTTTTGGTCATGATTTAGATGCATTTGTAAATGATATTACGTATGAACTTCCAAAAAGATCTATGAAATCTATATTAATGTTCAGCACTTTTAATTTTATCAATGTGATGATAATCATGTTTGCTATTTTTGGTTTTGCTGATTTTTTACTATGGATAAGCCAAGGTAAACATCTTCAAATACCTATACTTTCAGCTTCACTTTGTATATTAATATTTCTGTTGTTCAGTTTGATCACAGTATTTTTTGACACAAATGCAAAAAATAAAACAAAAGCGCAAAATACGATTCAAGCGTTATTTATGTTCTTATCATATACGATTCCCAATATTATTTTTTATTTTATAAAACAAGGACCATATTTTAGTTTTCCATTTTATTTTGCGTTTATCATTTTACCTGCTCTTATTTACTTAAGCTTATATGTCAAAAGAAAATATTTGCCCAACAAGCGATTCATTTAGGAGGAAGCATTAATGAAGACAAAAGACATTATCGAACAGAATAACTTGAAACGAAAAGAATTAACGCCTGAGAATCGAAAAGTTTATGAAGAAGTTATAATGTATTTACGTAATGATTTCTCAATTTCTGAACATGTAACTGAAGTGGCTTTATTGGACTTATTGGACCATTTACTAGAATCTCAAATTCACGAAGTAACACCTGAAGAATTTTTTGGAGATGATCCTAAACAATTCGCAAAAGATTTAATCGCTGAGATTCCAAAAGAATCTAAAAGTAATGTTTACTTATTTACTCTATCTCTTGTTTGTTTATTCTTTGGATTATTTAGAATTACAACATCTTTAATTGATGCTACTTATTTTTATATATTTAATAAAATTAATAAAGTTAACGTAATACAAGAACTAATATCTGAATTTATTATTGTATTTGTAATCGTCACAATTATACTTATTGCTATAAAAAGGTTTCAGTATAACTCATTCTCTAATAATTCAAATACACAAAAAAATATCCTATTTACTATAATATTATCTTCACTATTTATACCATTTTTAGTTATTAACTTTCTACCACAACTAATACCTTATGATAAAATGATAATAATACCCTGGTATATCAACCTTATAATAGGAATTATACTTATTGTAATTTACAAATTTTTATTCAATAAATCTAAAAACAATAAAGAGCTAGTATTTTTCAGATAAAAATCGCCCGAAGCTAAACGTAGCTTCGGGCGTTCCTCTTAAATAATAATATCCAAAATAAACCACACAATCATAATAATCAATATCATAAACTTCGCCACGGTGCTTGTTAAAAAGCCGAATAAAGAGCCTATACTTGCATCGAGTGCGAGTTTAAAGTCTTGCTGAATAAGTAACTCTACTATAAACACTGCTGCAAAGGGAATGATAATAATCCCAAACGGTGGGAAGAAAAAGCTTCCGAGTAATATACCGATTGCTGCTGTTAACTCCCCTGCTTTACTTCCCCCATATTTCTTTACAAAGTGACCGCCTAGTACATAATCACTGATTAACGTAATTAATGTCAATGAAATCATTGCAATCCAGAAGAACCATGATAGTTCATTATTATTAATCGCATAGTGATAGATAAAAAATCCTACCCACATCATCAATATTCCTGGTATCATCGGCATCACCAAAGCAACAAATGCTGATAAAAATGCCAAGACTACAAATGCCCATAGTAAAAATGTCATGATAAATCCTCCATAGTAACTGGTTTCGTAAAGATTAAAAGAATGAATGCTAGTAAAATAAATGCTGATGACACAAAGAACACATTCCCCAGTCCTACAACGTCACTCATTACTCCACCGAGTAAATTGCCTAGTAACTGTCCAACGATCATTGCATTTGAGAATAATGTTGAGGCATAACCCGGGAAATCAGGTAATATATCCTGAAAATAACTGATACCTAATCCTAAGAGTATGGCCAGGAAGAACGCTAGCAGTACTTGTCCAATTAGCATTGCAGTTACACTGTCAAATACTCCAATAGAAAAATAGTACGCGCCGCCTAATGCTCCACCGATCATTAAAAGTGTACGCGTCTGAAATCTACTAGCGAGTATGCCTAATATAATCATAAACGGTACTTCTAATCCTGCACATAGACTGGCTAGATATCCCACATTCGCTTCATCTGCATGAAGATATTCTGTTACAAAAAGCGGCATATTTAAGGTATACATCCACTGCCCCACATGTAAAAAGACAAATGCTAAAAATGGAATTAATAGATACATATCTTTTAGCAGATTGGGTGCTACGGTTTCAACTTTGTTCGCATGATAAACTGTCTTTTCAGGTTTAACTTCATGGAAAAATAATAAGAATGTTATAAAGACGATCCAGTAAATCACGACTGTTCCACCAAAGATACCCGCAAAACCAAAATGCTTGAGTAACACCGTTCCGACTAATGGACCAAATAAGAAACCAAAACTAAACATCGAACGTAATACAGTGTTTGCAAATACTGCATTTCTACTAGACGCTGAGGCATTGATACTTTCTCTGGCTGATGCATACATTTGTGGCATTGCAGGTGCTGCCATCCCACCGAAGAATACATATAGTGCTATAAATAGATAAGGATTAGATACAAAATAATACATACTAAATGCTACAGAGGCCATTGCCAAACTGAACATAATCATATATTTTCTACTGAATCCTGCTCTATCTGAAAATCTTGCGACTATGGTATTCACCATAAATCCAGCGAGTGCAAAGAGTGCCATCATCACACCATATAAACCACGTGTCATTCCTAGTTCCTGGGTTGCATACAATACAAAGAATGGTACTGTAATTGCCAGTGCCATACCAAGTAAAGTCATATTAATTAGAAATAACACATAGTTTTTAATACTTAATAGATTTTTGAACATATATACACATACTTTCTATTTATAATACTGTACTATTATATCGAAAAAATATAATTTGTATAGCTATGTTTGCCTATAGAGTAATAAGAACTGCTGCTTTATCATCGTGCAGTTTCACACGAGGATAAAGTATCTTATCACGGTCTTCCAGTTCTTTTTGAATCATATAATCTAGCATATTTTCTAGTCCTTCGTATTTAAATCTCAGTACAAATTGTTCTAGTCCCAATTGTTCAATATCGTAAAATCCATCTGTTGTAATTAAGATATAAGCAATATTAGACACATTAATTTCTCCACGATTATAAGCCTGATTAAAGTTTACATCACCATTCATCACAGAATAACCTCCAGGGATATTCGCTGTTGCTTTCGCTTTATTAATCGCTTCAAGCATTTCTTCAGGCAACTTTCCTGACTCATATACACCTGGATATTTCTCTTCCCACGTCTTTACACTTTTACTTTCGACGGTTTTTTGATATTTAGGCATCACCTGCGTTACTTTATCCTGCTTATCAATCGTGTAAATCACACAGTCGGCTGAAGTTGTATAATAAGCTGTATCATTAGATAACTGAACAATTGCGTGACAGCATTGAAAACGGTCTTTCGGATGATTAATCTCTACTTTTAATTCATTCATTTCTTTTTGAATGCTCGCATTTGCTAATTCCGTAGCATTATTTAGTGATATATCTGACTCTATATTTTCTAATGTTGCTTTCACAGCTTGAGCTGCTCGTCTACCTGGGGTTACATTATCGATCATCACACCTTCTAAACTCGTGACCCCATCAATTACACCATATATTTTTGCATCATCATTAATAACTACAGCATCTTCATTCATTTTACCTACACCTTGAGCAAGAACAGACTGAATCATTTTTACACCTACCCTAATAGTATTGTATTACGAACTTCTGTCATCTTACGGTCTAGTACGCTGGATGCATCTGCAACAGCTCTTAATTCTTTACGCACTTCATCACTTAATTGTTTTGTATTATATTTATATTGTAATTTATGCTCTGTAGAAGCAAAGAAATCCATTGCTAGTGTCCGTATTTGAATTTCTGCTGGTATCCATTTCAC
This sequence comes from Macrococcus equi, assembly GCF_047426745.1. Lineage (GTDB taxonomy): Bacteria > Bacillota > Bacilli > Staphylococcales > Staphylococcaceae > Macrococcoides > Macrococcoides equi. The sequence goes on from NZ_CP179732.1 coordinate 320,302, forward strand.
ACCTTCTGATAATACAAGCTCTGTTTCAACAATTAAATGCAGACTTTTATATCCACTTGGTTTCGGTTGTTTAATATAATCTTTTACTCTCACAATGCGTAGATCACTTCTGCTACTGAGTAACTCACAAATTTTATATACATCTTCTTCAAATGTTGTTACAATTCTAACACCAATAATGTCAAAAATATTAGCTCGAATGGCTTCAAGACTTGGTTCCACACCTTTTCGATTGATTTTTTCTCTGAGTGATAAAGGAGCTTTTATACGGGTTTTCACGTGTTCGAATGGTGAATATCCGTACCTTGCCTGCCACTCCAAATCAATAATATCAATATCACTCGTAAGCTCCAGTAATCCCATCTCATACTCTTTAAAGAAATACTGAAAATCTTCAGCCATCTTAATGAATTCAGTTTGTTCTTCAATTTTGTTAAATATTTGATTAATATCCATCGACATTCCCTCTCTTCATTCTCAATATACCAAATTTAAATATAAAAAAGTACGAATACACTTTTGTATTCGTACTCAAGTTCATTTGTATTAATCATTAACGTATTCTAAAGCAACTTCCTTCATCAATTCTATATAAGCACTAACTTGCGGTAAACTTAACATATCAGGTTCATAACACAGATACGTTTCTCTTAGTAGTGGATTACTTGCCACTTCTAAAAGTTTTATTTCAAATAAATCGTGGTCAATATCTTTCATCACGATTTCCGGTAAGACGGTCATACCTACACCATTCAGTAATAATGATTTACATGTAGATATCTGATCAGTCTTTATTTGAGGTGCATATTCTTTATTGAATTGTTCTGTATACCAATGCTCAATTTCTTTAATGTAGATGGGATCAGCCTGAAATTCTATCATCGGCAACTGATCAAGTTCATCTGCCTTATTCTTAGGATATATAAAATAATGCTTTTCACTCATCAACAATTCATTATGAAGATTCATAATCTTACTGCCACGAATCACTGAGACATGAAAGTCATGACGATTATTTGTAATGCGCGTTGAAGAACCAACCTGCAGTTGAATCTTAACGTTCGGATAACGCTCTACAAAGCGACCCAGCACAATAGGTAATAAAGTATGACCAATTAATGATGAGACACCGATTGATAGCTTACCATTTACAATACCATCTGAGGACTGGATCATTTCCTTAAGATTCGTTTCTTCTTTTAACATTTTACGGGCATGCTGAATAATCATCTCACCATTGGTCGTAATAATTAATTTCTTCTTCGTTCTGATAAATATATCCGTCCCCCACTCATTTTCGATTGACTTTAAACGCTGACTGACAGCAGGTTGGGATATATATAATGTATCTGCAGCTTTACGTAACGTCTCTTCATCTGCCAACGCTACCAGTAATCTGTAATCATCAATTTTCATTTTGTAATCCTCAAATTCTAGAGATTATAGAATCGAACCGTATTTTCTGCAACAACTTCTTTTACTGTGTGGATCGGTATCGATTTTATATATGCAATTTCCTTTATTATAGCAGATAATTGGTCATTGATGTGATGCGGTTTAAAACCATCATGCGTCCAAGGTCCATCCGTTTCAATCATTAGACGATTGATTGGAAAGTGTGAGACAACCTTTCTAGTCTTGGGATTATGTAGGATATCGGGAGTGACACTCACCATATAATGCGTATGAAGTAATTGTTGCAGCACTTCATCACTTGCCTTAAACCAGTGGAAATGCGCTTTATTGATATTATGTTTCTTGAGTAATTCCAAAGCTATAAGGGTATCATCATATACCGCGTGAAGAATGACCGGCAGATTATATTCTTTTGCTTTAATGATGAAGCGTTCTAGCACATCGATATACTGTAATACATCCAGATTACTGTGCTCACGCTTTAAGTATTGTGGTAACCCCACTTCTCCGATACCGATGATTTCAGTATGGTGTTTATCTATTAGTGATAGGATATGATTTATTTCATGTTCATTAATTTGCTGTTCTGGATGAAAACCAAGAGCGATGTGTACCTTATCATATTGATTCAACTTAATAAGAGACTGCGCGCTTTTACTATCCATTGCGACAGCGATCAAACCATCAATCTGCTCTTGTAAAATAATCTCTTGCTGCTCCGCTTCCGGATATCGATCCAGATGAATATGAGCATCGTACATAGAATCACCTCTTGAATGTAGAATTTTAGTCTGGTTAATGTTTGTGACTTGTCCGATATAAGCAATATATCGGTCATGTTGGCTTCTTTTCTTTCATTTTCAATCGCGACTTGTCCGATATAAGCAATATATCGGTCATGTTAGCTTCTTTTCTTTCATTTTCTCTCGCGACTTGTCCGATAAAACCAATATATCGGTCATGTTAGCTTCATTTTCCTCATTTCTACTCGCGACTTGTCCGATAAAACCAATATATCGGACATGTTATTACTAGACAAACGATTATATCTTATCCCATCTTATTCTAATTTTCAAATCATATATCACACTTCGTTTATTGCTTTTATCAAAGGGAATAATGATTATAAATCAATTAAGGAGGCGTTATGATGGATAAGTTCGAGAAGATTGATAAAGAGATTAAAGGTTACACCCAGGACCATCAACCGGGTAGCGAAGCAGATATGCATCCACAGCCTATTGCTGAGGATGATAATTATAAAGCAGGTGGCAAATTAGAAGGTAAGGTTGCTTTAATTACTGGTGCTGACTCAGGTATTGGTCGTGCTGTAGCTATTCTTTATGCTAAAGAAGGTGCTGATGTTGCAATCGGTTATTTTGATGAAGAGACAGATGCTAATGATACAGTTAAGCATTTAGAAGAGATTGGTGTAAAAGCAAAAGCTTACAAACATGATTTAAAGTCCGAAAATGAATGCAAGCAATTAATCGACAATGTTATAAAAGACTTCGGTAAATTAAATATTTTAGTAAATAATGGTGGTGTGCAATACCCACAAGATAGTTTGCTGGATATCACCGCTGAACAAATCGAGGAAACATTTGCGACAAATATATTCGGCATGATGTATTTATCAAAAGCTGCACTGCCGCATCTTTCTAAGGGTGATACTATTATCAATACTTCAAGTGTGACAGCTTACAGAGGTTCTAAGACATTAATCGATTACTCTGCAACTAAAGGTGCGATTACTTCATTCACACGTTCACTTTCACAAAACTTAGCAGAGCAAGGTATACGCGTAAATGCTGTTGCACCTGGCCCTATCTATACACCACTGATTCCAGCAACTTTCCCAGCTGAAAAAGTTGAAAAGCACGGTGAGGAAACTGCTTTAGGTCGTCGTGGTCAACCGAGTGAAAATGCACCGGCATATGTGTTCTTAGCAAGTGATGATTCAACTTATATTACAGGTCAGACGATTCATATCAACGGTGGAGACTTTATTACAAGTTAATAAAAAGTGCTTATCTGTTCTCAGATAAGCACTTTTTATTGTTCTATTTTTTCCTTACAGTAAGCTGCAAGCTTTTGTAAATCACCAAAATTCATTTTCACATAATCCATCACTTTATGTGCTGTATCATATGCAAAGTCATATTGCGCTTTCGATATTTCTTTCTTATTCAGCGCACGTTTAGCATCTTGTTCATCTACTAATTCATATCGACCGTCTGGCAGTACTAAGACATCTAAATACAAATCATGTGTTCTTGCTTCACCTGGCTCAATAAAATTCTCTTCATTAATGTCGATATAATACTGAATAGGTTCACTTTCTCGATTATACATCACTGTAATACTGTAATGTTTATCTTTAGGTAATATTTGCAGCCAGCGATAGCCATCGTCTGCAACGACAATATCTTCTCCAATAATATTAACGACTAATGGAGACTTTACCTTTTCCATTATGATTTCACCGATAATACCTTCAAATTGCTCATCATTCACCGCAATTTCATGATATTCTTTCCTGATTAAACGACGCCAGCTACGTTTATCAATATATTTGGTTTTCATACATCCCACTCCTTAACCACCATTATATAAAAATAAACAAGGATGATAAATCATTTTATCACCTTGTTTATTCAATTTATTTAGTTATACTTCATCGGTAGTGTAATGATCTTTTCCTTTAAGGAAGAAGGCTAATACAAATGCCAGGAAGCTTAATGCAGTCGCAACCCAGAATGCATCATTAATCCCATTGATTGTTGCAAGTTTTTGTATTTGACCCATTACAACTTGTGTTCCTAGATTACTATTACCCATCTGTTGCCCTATTTCAACCATTGAATTTGAAATTGCAGGGTTCGTTTTATCAAGTTGGTTGGTAATATCACCTAAATGTGCAGTTGTTTGTTGTGTCATTACTGTTACGAGAATGGCTGTACCAATTGAACCCGCTAACTGACGTATCGTATTACTAATGGCATTACCATGTGGAATCATACGTAGTGGCAATGCATTCATTCCTGCAGTCATAATCGGCATCATAATAAAACTCATACCAAACGAACGTAGAATATAAATACTTAAGATATGTCCGTAACTTGTATCCATACTTAATTTTGTCAGTTCCCATGTCGCAAAGGTCATGATGGCAAGCCCAAAGATTGCGATGGGTTTGATACCGATTTTATCAAGTAATTTTCCTGAAATCGGCCCCATAATTCCCATCAGCAATGATCCTGGTAATAACAGCAATCCAGAATCAAGTGGTGAGAATCCTCGAATCGACTGTAAGTATACCGGTAATAACAGCATACCTCCAAATAAACTCATCGTTACAATGATATTGATTAGTAGTGTAAATGAAAATCCAGTATATTTTAAAGCACGTAAATCCATCATCGGTATCTTCATCGTCATCTCTCTGTAGATAAATAATATGATGAAAATAATTCCGATAATCATCGTAGAAATTACAATACCAGAATCCCAGCCTTTATTCCCCGCTTCAGAGAATCCATATAACAAACTTCCGAACCCCAGTGTACTGAAAATAACTCCTGGTACATCAAGTTTCACTGCTTTGGTCGGCTGATAGATTTTAAACCAGAAAAATCCGATTAAAAGCGAGATAAATCCAATAATACTCATACCATAAAACATCACATTCCAGTGATAGTTCTGAATAACCCATCCTGTTAATGTCGGACCGATCGCTGGTGCTAAGATCATCGCAATCCCCATCATCCCCATCGCAGCACCACGTTTATCTGGTGGGAAGAGCGTCATAAATACATTTGTTCCAAGCGGCATTAAAATACCTGCACCTACTGCCTGAATAACACGTCCAAGCATCATTAACGGGAAGTTAAATGAAATCGCACAAATAACAGAACCAATCGTAAAGAATATCATCGCAGTTAAAAACAACTGACGATAAGTAAATCGTTGTATCATATATGCACTGATCGGAACAAGTATCCCGTTCACTAACATGAAACCAGTTGTTAACCATTGTGCTGTTGATGTTGAAATACTAAAGTCGTTGATAAGCACCGGTAAAGCAACATTAATTAATGTCTGGTTCAAAATTGCCACGAACATACCAATCATTAACGCAGTAATCACTTTCGCCAGTGTAATGCCTTTACCGTAACGTACTAATGCACCTTGTGGTTTCACCTGTGTATGCACAGGACGTGTAACATCAATATCTTCTTTTGCAGTATACGTTGTTTTTGAAACTTCATTTGATGATGATTGATCAAATGTCTGTTTTGAAATATTTTTCTTATGATTTCTTTTTAATAAGATTCTGTTTATCAGCCAGAATACTAATAAACTAAATATGATATAAATAATCACACCTGAGGTCATACAAAAACCTCCTTAGTTTTTATGAATGCGTACAGTTACATTCATCCCTGGAATAATATCTAATGATTTATCTTTGTCTAATTCAATTTTTACAGGTACTACTTGAGTTACTTTCGTGTAGTTCGCGTTACCGTTTGAAGAAGGTAACATTGAGAAACTTGATGCTGTTGCTAATCCAATTTCTTTAACTTCACCTGATAAATCAGTATCTTTATAGCCATCAACGTATACATCAACATCCTGACCCACTTTAATACCATCAATTTCAGTTTCTTTAATATTGGCAGTTACAAATAAATTATTTAAATCATATGCATAAGCGATTGGAGTACCAGCACCTACAAATCCATTTTCAGTGGCTTGTGTTTTTACGATTGTTCCGTCTTGAGGCATTGTAATTTCAGTCTTCGTTGGTTTTCCGTCCTGACCCATACCAACAACCGTACCTACTTTATCGTCTTTAGATACTTTATCCCCTACTTGTTTATTCAATGCAGTTAATTTACCGGCAGTCGGGCTGGCAATAACAAGTTGAGATCCTTCTACTTTCGCGTTATCTGTCTTCACATAATTTGTTGCTTCATTATAGAAATGAAATGCTGCAAATCCCCCTGCTACCAATAAAATTAAAGTTAAAATGTTAATTAAAACGAGTTTCTTCATAAATATTTTCCTCCTGTTATTTTTTCGCATAACCATTATTATAATCAGATTTACACTTCATTCAACCAACAATATTTGTGTAAGTGTCGGATTTTGATTAAAATAAAGTATTGGTAACGCTATCAATGAATAAATTATTATGTGAGGAAACAATGACTGAAAAAATAGATACAAAAAAACTCATTGAAACAAATTTCATTATTTTAATGGAAGAATATCGCTTTAGGGAAATTACGATAAAAATGATCTGTGAAAAGTGTGGGATTAACCGCTCAACATTCTATGCTTATTTCGAAGATAAGTATGCATTACTTGATGGGCTTATCGATGAACATCTGCGTAATATCCAAAGAATTGTCGAAAATAATTTGCAGGACTTAAAGGATGAACCGAACAAAAGACCGTATGTCGAAAGATACCTTAATGAAACATTTAAATATATTTACGACCATCAATATTTCTTTAAAATATTACTTACTCTGCATCCGGCACAAAACTTTACTCAAAAACTTATCAATAGCTGGCGTGAGAGTTTCTTACTGGTCTTAAACAAGACCGTTACATTGAATTATCCGGATTACTTTGTAAGTTATACCGTTGGCGGACAATTTGGTGTATTATTTTTCTGGTTAAAAAATGACTGTCCGGAATCTCCTGAAGTAATTAGTAAGATTATTTATAATAATATTCTAAAAATAAATCGATAAATTAAAAGTGTTTTATTTCACTGGGCGCTTATATCGAGTATAATAGTAAAGAAATCATAATTACGGAGGCAAAAGATGAGGTTATATCAATCACTTACTATCGGAGCAGTAGCTGCTGCTTCATTACTAGCACTACCCCATACTGCCAAAGCAGATGCTTTAAAGGTCGGCAAAATTAAGCATGAAAATACGATTATTATTACGAATAAATCAGCAATGTCTAAAAAAGTTGCCGGGGATTTTTCACAATATACATTATATATCAACGATGCACATACGATAAATGGTGAGAAATATTACCGTGTACAAACTTCAGAAGATATCAATAATGCAATTGGTTACGTTAAAGCGAGTGATCTGGAGATTAATCAAACGAAGATCATACCGAATAAAGATAAGACGTATACAGTTAAAGCTGCTTCAACGAAATTATACGAAGTTCCTGAAGGTAGTACACGTCAAGTGATTGATAGAATTAGTAAGAACTCTATTATCCAAGTTGAAAAGACGATGAATGTTGATGGCAAGACCTATATCTTAGGAACATTGCCAAATGGTATTAAAGGTTGGATTAATATTACGAACGATGTTGGCAGAAAACCTATCGATAGACCTGCAAAAGAAAATGCTTCAACACACATAGTAAAACAAGAAGAAGAAAAAGAAACAGAAAAAAGTAAAATCGATATAAAAGCTCAACCACGTCCAACAGGTGCAGGTATTAACCACACTGATTTACCACTATCTATTCGTGAAGCTTTAAAAATCCAGCTTTCACTTCACCCAAAACCACAAATATCTAATGGTATTGACTGGAAGAATGCGCATAGTAAAGATGTGCTTGATGCGATGAATCCGGAAGATGCTATGGTTAATCCTGTACAACGCTATCAATTTTTAGTATTAAACGAGCCTCAAGGTTTAACAGCTGATCAGTTAAACGTATTATTACAAGGTAAAGGTGTATTAGAAGGACAAGGTGAGGCATTTAGACAGGCAAGCCAGAAATATAATATCAATGAAATTTATTTGATTAGTCATGCTTTCCTTGAAACTGCAGAAGGAACAAGTACGCTGGCAAAAGGCGTAAAAGTGAAGGGTGAAGACAAACATAAACGCTTCTATAATATGTATGGCGTCGGTGCTTATGATAAAGATGCAGTGAAATACGGAGCAAAATATGCAGCGAATGTTGGTTGGGATACGCCTGCAAAAGCTATTATTGGTGGTGCAGAGTTTATTTCTAAAGGATTTGTCTCTGAAACGCAAAACACCCTTTACACAATGAGATGGAATCCGGCATCACCTGGTAACAGTCAGTATGCGACTGATATTTTATGGGCAAATGCCAATGCTAACTATATGCACGCCTATTATCAAAAGCTAGGTATATCAGGCGGCAAGTTTAATTTCATTCATTATGCAAAATAAATTACACAACAAAACACCTTATCCAAATGGATAAGGTGTTTTGTTTGGGATGGGTAAAAGAGTAAAAGGGGGTTGTTCACTTAGAGTCTCACTAAGTGAACATCAATGGATGCCAAGCAACCGCCTTATTTCAAACCCTCTTCAATTTTCTTGATTTCATCTGGAGATAAATTCTTTGCAATCTCACCGTCTTTTGTATCTTCTTTCAAAGCATCTTTTGCTAAATCTGAGTGGTATAATTCAACAATTTTCTTATATGTTTTGTTATCTTTATCTTCTGTTTTAGATGCAATAACGTTGATGTATGGCGCTACATCTTTATTATTTGAATCTTCTAAGTAGATTGGATCATCTTTCGGATCAAGACCGGCGCGCGCTGCTACCCCATTGTTGATGACTGATACTGCAACATCTTCTAATACACGTGGTGTTTGCTGTGCGTCAATCGGTTTAATTTTTAGGTCTAGCTTATTTTGTTCAATCTTATCAGGTCCACCAAATAAACCGAAGTCACTTGATAACTTAATGAGTCCAGCTTGTTCCAATAATTTTAATGCGCGTGCCTGATTTGTAACATCATCAGGGATAGCGATAGTATCACCTTTTTTTACGTCTTTAATATCTTTAATTTTCTTTGAATATGCGCCAAGTGGTGCAAATACTGTTGTACCGACAACAGATAATTTTAATTTGTGGTCTTTCTTGAACTGATCAAGGAAGGCAAAGTGCTGAAACGCATTTAAGTCAATTTCCCCTTCAGCTAAAGCGTTGTTCGGTGCTGTGTAATCCTGAAACTCAACAAATTCAATTTTAATACCCTCTTTTTCCGCTTCTTTCTTCACAACTTCCCACACTTTTGAATCAACACCCGTAACACCAATTTTCACTGTCTTTTCATCTTTCTTACCCCCACATGCTGCTAAAACAAATACTAAACTTAAAAATAATACAAATAACTTTTTCATTTTTTCATTCTCCTTTTATAATCTGTTAGTATATATACTTGCTAATTTGTTACCGATAAATTGTGTGATTTGTACCAGAACAATCAATATCAACACCGTGATAAACATGACAGCAACATCAAAGCGCTGATATCCATATGTAAATGCTAAATATCCAATACCTCCAGCACCGACAAGACCTGCTACTGCTGAGAATTCAATCAGTGACACAGTCGTAAATGTTAATCCGAGTATCAGTGCACCAGCGGCTTCAGGAATCAAAACTTTAAATAAAATATCAAATTTGCTTGAACCCATAGACTCTGCTGCTTCAATCACCCCTCGGTCTACTGAGACAATATTATTCTCAACTACACGGGCAATAGAGAGTGATGCAGCGAGTGTCATCGGAAATATTGCTGCCCATATACCAATCGACGTACCAACTAAGAATCTTGTAACAGGAATAAGTGCAACTAAAAATATAATAAAAGGAATCGGACGCACGGTATTGATGATGGCGTTTAATATCGTATTCAGCGTTTTGTTCTCCAGTATGTTTCCTCTAGCAGTCGCATAGAGTAAAATACCTAACGGCAATCCGATGAGTGTTGCGAGTACTAATGTGATAGCAACCATAATCAGTGTACTAATCGTGTGCTCTAAAATGACTGGCCAGAACGTACTTAAATCAGTTTTCAAATCCTTCTACCTCCCTAACCTCAATGCCATGTGCGGTAATTTTAGCTAAAGCATTTTGAATATTATCAGGTTCGCCCACTGCCTCAATTAATAAATTACCAAATAGTCTATCTGTTAACTCGGTTATACCGCCATACAAAATATTAAAATCAACTTGATAAGTACGACCTATCTGACTAAGTACTGGTTGTAAAATTTGTTGATGATTAAAGATAAAACGATACAGTTTACGATTGGATACATCAATATCACTCGGAACATCATCGTTTAATACACTATGAACAAATCGTCTTGTTACAGGATGCTTTGGAGATGTAAATAAATCAAAGACATTATTCTGTTCAACAACCCGTCCTTTTTCCATCACCGCAACCTCATCACAGATGGACTTTACGACTTCCATTTCATGTGTGATGATGACAATGGTAATATTCAGCTTTTCATTGATATCTTTTAATAACTTTAAAATTTCATCTGTTGTCTCAGGATCGAGTGCACTTGTCGCTTCATCGCATAGTAATATATCCGGGTTGGTTGCAAGTGCTCTGGCAATACCAACACGCTGTTTCTGACCACCAGACAACTGATTCGGATAGTCATCTTTCTTATCAGCGAGTCCCACAAATTTAAGTAACTCATCAACGCGTTGTTCAATCTCACTTTTAGAATACTGTTTCGTAAGTTTCAGTGGATAACGAATATTATCGCTAATCGTCTTTGCCTTAAAAAGATTAAACTGCTGAAAGATCATGCCGATATTTTGACGTTGCTTGCGTAAATCTTTTTCTTTTAAGCTAACGATATTACGTCCTTCGACGAAAACATTGCCTGAAGAAGGCTTTTCAAGTCGGTTGATTAGTCTCAGCAATGTCGACTTTCCGGCACCAGAATAACCTACAATGCCATAAATCTGACCTTTTTGAATGGTAAGTGATACATCATCTAATGCATTAATTGCTCCCTTCTTTGTCTGATAGGTTTTTGTAACATGATCAATTGCAATGATACCCATTTTTTCTCCTCCCAAAATAAAAAACGTGCATTCAAGCTTAGTAAGCTAAATGCACGTTTATACGTCCGAATTTATCTTCCAAGCATGAGCTTGATGGAATTAGCACAGTGCTCTATAAAGAGTCCGCTGCTGAGACTTCATCGGGCCATATCCCTCTGTCTCTCTTGATAAAATAATTATTAAGTTGATTTCATGTTACAGTTATTAAAATAATCTGTCAATAACAAATTAAAAAAATATTTAAATTTTACTAAAAACTTGATAACCCCGTAAACTCCTGAATACGATACAATACAGACTTAAAGAACGATGGATCTTTCTTTACATCATAGTGATCTGTTACATGCGCATACGTATTATCCCACTTTGCATCAAAATCATTTTCAAGCTTCGTAAATACAGGCAAGTTCGACTGTCCAGAAATCAGGACATCGGTTTCCATGTTCAAATCCCCAACATTACGTCTTGTTAAATTAGCACTTCCTAGTAACAACTTCGATTCATGCTTATCAGCGTCTTTCATCAATGTAAATTTAGCATGATACTGTTCTCCGTGACTCACTGCCCATTTAATCTTGATATTGTCATCAGACTTTGAAACGAGTTCATGTGCTACAGGTTTATTCGGTATACCAGGTTTTTCTTTACCAAATGCTTCTTTATTCACATCCAGAATGATTTGAATATCAACACCTCGTTTACTGGCGTTAATCAGTGCTTTAATAATGTCACGATCTGACAAATAGAACATGCCCATCTTGAGCTGATCTTTATCACCCAGTCTTGCAATTTCATCAAGTAATGCAGCTTTTATCTTACCCTCAGTAACAAGTGTTGTTGTATAATCCATCCCATTATTAAAGGCTCTTGATTTAATTTTAAAATCATCAACCTTTAAATCTGCACCACTCATATTCAATGCATGGACTTCACTATTGATTAAATCTTCCTGAATCTGACCACGCATCTTTAAGGCGACATTTTGATGATGACCACTCGGATCATGCGGATTGCTTGAGGCAATAATTGCATCATTTTCTGTCACCAATGTTTTACGGTGATTAGCTTTCATATTCAGTAATCTACCAAATCCGCGAACAGTCACATTCGGTTCATCTTTTGAGAAGATATTCGTAATGAGTCCATTCTCATTATTACCAAACCAGCGCATCGTTGGACGCCATAATCCTGAATAGATGGGATTTGAGTCTCGAAGTGCTACCAGATTTGTCTCATAAAGATTAATACCATTTGCACGCAACTTGCGATAATGTTCGGGCGTATAACTGCCATAGAAAGAGTTTATTGGATCTGTTAAGACAAAGATCTTAATATCTGGATTCGACTTCTTTTTTGCAATCAATGCATCCGTTAACTGTTCTGTTAATTTAGGAAATTTTATTTTCCCGTCGTAAGCATTATTAAATAAAAACATATCCATAATTATAAAATCATTAGCCTCACGAATTAACTGTAACTGATGACCGAATATTTCCTGATCATAATGCATCACATTGTTTTTCTTGTAGGTATTATCTATTAACACTTGTGCATCATTTGTCTTACTGTAATCAAACCACTTTGATACCCCACCAGGCAAAGGTTTATAAGCTCCGTAAATTGCACAGACAATATATGCACCAAAGCAAATAAATGCAATTTTTTTAAAACTAAATTTCTTTTTCCTGCGTTTATTTTTTGACTTCTTTGCAACAATTTTCTTTTTTTTAGTAGCCATCATCCACCTCCGCACTATTATTTTTATTATATCAAAAAAACAAAGCCCAAATGGACTTTGTCATTACTTTTTCATCAGTACATACTGATAGCTCTCATCAAAGAAATACAGATGATCTCCGTCAATATCAGCACCATTTTTATTAAACATTTCTTTAAAAGTTTCGCGTTTAATATGCTTAGCAAATGGTAAATCTTTAATATCCTCATCACCAATCTTCTCATAATTTGATTTATTACCCAGGTCATAAACTTTACCTAATGGTAATGCTGAACTCGGTTTAGCAATCAACTTTTCATCAACCAGGAAGTTGATAATGTCTTTATCATAGATGGAAAGATATAACGCTTGGTCAAGACCATCCATATGATTATCGCTGAATGAAATGTGAAGGGCAGAACCATCTAATGGAATCGCCTTGTCATGATAATAATGATTGCGATATTTATCAATAATCAGTTTCTTTAATTTTTCTTTTTGATTACGATTTAAGTCTTCACCTGAATACGAATTGTCACCTGAGTCAATATTGAGTGTCACAGTTTTATCAAACAGTTTATCCCAATTAACATATTGTGTAATAATCTTAGCATTGTCTTTTGTAGATACTTTTTTCTTATATTGTTGATATGCCTGCTCATTAATATCATAACTTCTACTCACTTTTCGACCATTTTTCAAGTTATAAGATAATTCTATCGTCATTGTAGGTTCTTCATCATTAAAGTGAGCACGTTTAGTATCTATTAAATGATTATGCCCTTCTATTACTGTCTGAATAAATTTACGATCTTTCACCTTAGTATTATCTAATATGCCTTCTTCGTAATTATCATTCGTTTCTTCAAATGACGTTGTCACACTTTTCACGTCTTCAATTTTCGGAACGTAGCTTTCTCTCATTTGTCCTGATACATAGACACCTATAAGTGATAATACAACCAATGCTAACGTCATTAAAAATAAGTTACGATTCAGTTGAATGCGCACAGATTTCTGCGCAATCATTTCAAGCAAAATATATACGAGTGTAAATGACACAATATAGATAAATAACGTGATGATTTTCTGTTCATTAAAGATTGAGTTGAAGATGATACCACCTAACAGTGTGGCAATAAACATCGTGATAAAGAAAAGAATGAAGTTCGCATAGCGTGTAGAATATGCTTCGTTAATACGTTCATTTTTTCTTTTTTTATAAATTACAAATAGTAATGCAAACAATAACAAACTTACCAGCAAGACGATTAGTAAATATGTAAAGTCTAATTTATCCTCAATGATATCTCCTAATATGCGTACTGGCACAGTTAAGTTTTGCATTAACTTTTCAGGATATGATTGTAATCCTTTAAACATAAACATGTGCGTCGTATAGATTAGTGTCCCCATAATGAGAGGAGAAATGATGAGTATAATCGACGACATAATATGATTCAACATATTATTGATATATAAACTAAAGAGCATTGTAACTGTAAATATAAAGAAATCAACCACTAAATTAAAAAGGATCCAGATGACCACTTTTTCAAGGTCAATCGATGTGTACTTAATGCCAAATATCCACGTAATCACTCCATTGATTATAAGATTAATCAATAAATGTGAGAAGAATACGGCATAAGCTGTCACGAGTATTCGCTCACGTTTTATCGGCAAGCTGTGTATAAAGTCAGAAGCAGATTGTGTCTTGAAATAATACGTCAGAAAAGCTGCACATAGTAAAGCATAAAACATTGTGCCAAAGAAATAAATTGGCATCGTCATCATTTCACCGATGAAATACTTACTATGTTCATGTGCTGAAGTATTGCTATCAATATGTGCAATTACATATGAAAAAGGGACGAGTATAAAGGTACAGATAAGATTAATAATGCTCAAAAATATGATTGAACGTGATAAATTACTGAACAGTGCTTTATTCAACGATAATGTTTTCAATGGCATAGCCGTGTCCTCCTAATTCATATGTAAATATTTCTTCGAGTGATAACGGTAAAATGTCATACATCAGTGGGTTGCCTGAGGTGATATATTGTTCAATATCATCAAAATCACCTTTAACAATACACGTAACAACGCGTCCTTTAACTGATTTTTCTACGAGATTCATCCCTTTAAAGAATTGTTCATTAGGAATTTTTTCAAATGCCATTTGAATCTTAGCCACATTACCTTTTAAGTCATCTAAATCTCTTGCCATTAAAATACTACCTTCATGCATTAAAGTGACCGAATCACAGAAGTCTTCCATCTCACGAAGATTATGGCTTGAAACAAATAATGCCATGTCATGATTTGTGACATCCTGAATCAGTATATTCTTGATGGTATGTCTGACAATAGGATCTAATCCGTCAAACGGTTCATCAAGCAACATCACTTCAGGACGTGCTGCAATAGCTAGAATAAATGCACATTGACGTTTCATCCCTTTTGACAGTTTCGATAACTTCTTTTGAGGATGCATCTTTAATAGCTGTGTAAGTTGAGTGAATCTTTCCTGACTAAAGTTTGGATAAAGCGTCTGATAGAAGTCACCCATTTCTTTTAAATTGGCATGTCCAAAGAAATAAGGGATGTCAGAGATGAATATCATCTTAGATTTATAGTCTTCATTTTCAAATACATCTTGTTTATTGAATAATATTGCACCACTATCTGCCTTATAAATACCTGCTATCATCTTAAGTAGCGTTGTCTTTCCTGCACCATTACTTCCAAGTAATCCTTGTATACTGCCAGGGCGAATTGATAATGTTGATTTATTTACAGCAGTGAATACACCAAAATACTTCGTTGCCTCATTGATCTGAATCATTATTCTCACCCCTCATTTCCTCAATCGTTGCTATAATTTCATCCTTTGTTAAGCCTAAGAATAGTAACTCCTGAACAATTTTTTCTAGTGATTCAGTCAACATCTGTATACGCTCCTTTTGCATAGTATCTTCAACTTGATTGACAAAACTACCTTTTCCGGGGACTGAATACGTGTAACCTAAACGCTCTAATTCCCGATATGCCTTCTGTATCGTATTAGGATTGATAGTAAGCTCCTGGGCCAGTTGTCTGACTGATGGCAGTTGATCATCTGGCTGCAATACATTGTTCATAATCTGTAATTTAAAGCCACTGACCAATTGTTCATATATCGGCACTCGACTGCGATTATCGATTGATATCATCCATCTCTCTCCATTTCTACTGTATTAACTGTACTACTTATTATAATACACCTAGAACGGATAAATGCAAGTAAAATTTGTAAATTAGGCAAAAAAAAAGAACATACACTATGTATGTTCTAAAGTGACTATAGACTAGGTGACTTACCACCATCAATATTCACCGCAACGCCTGTCACATAACTCGCAGCTTCACTTACAAGGAATGTGATAACATTGGCTGCTTCACGCGTATCACCAATACGTCCTAATGGAATTTCAAACTTCGGATCTCTTGCGTACTCTTCCCAAGTTAATTCCGGTGCTTCTGCCTGCCAGCGTTTCTCAATTTGTCCGCTTCGAATAAGTCCGATGCAAACTGCATTCACACGAATATTATACTGTGCTAAATCTTTACTAAGTGTCTTCGTCAAAGCAAGGCCTGCAGCACGTGTCACAGAAGTTGGTGTTGTATTCGCTGGCGGATTCTTACCGGCAACGGCTGTTAAATTAACAATTGCACCGCCATTTTTCTTAAGTTCCGGAATCGCTGCATGTAACATATGGATTGCGCCATACAATTTTAAATCCAGATCTTGTTGCCAGTCTTCAAGGGACACTTCTTCAAAGTTTTTTGCAAAAGCACTCCCTGCATTGTTTATCAGAATATCTAGTTTACCGTAAGTATCCACTGCTTTTTGCACGAAAGCCTTACATTCTGCTTCTTTAGTAACGTCACACACTTGATATACAATTTCTTTCCCAGTCTTATCCTTTATCTCTTTGACCACTTCAATCAGTTCATCTTCATGACGACTTGCAATGACAACGTCGGCTCCCTCTTCAACAAGTAGTAATGCCGTTTCCTTGCCGATTCCCTTACTT